>PKCS01000018.1 GCA_002862305.1 Phycisphaerae bacterium
CAGGGTGAAGGTGCCGTCGATCAGGGACATGAAGCCGAAGATCATCAGGGCGTTCATGCAGAGGGCGATGTCGGCGATGAGCCCGGCGACGAAGTAGTAGGCGACCATCAGGATCGCCACCACGATGACCGCGAGCAGCACCGACTTCAGGCCCTTGAGCAGGTTGTCGGCCCCGATCGAGGGCCCGAGGATGCTGGTGGAGATCGGCTCGGGGGACAGCCTGGCCTCGAGGGCGCCGGCGGCCAGCACCCGGACCAGGTAGTCGATCTCCGACTGCGAGAAGTTGCCGGTGATCGAGCCGCGATCGGCGATCATGCTGTTGAGGTTCGGGGCGGTGTAGACCTGGTCGTCGAGCAGGATCGCCATCGGCTCCCCGACGTTGGGACCGGTCATCTGGCCCATCAGGCGCCCGCCGTTGACGTCGAGGTTGAACCCGACCGCGTCCCGGCCCAGGCGGTCGATGGTCCGGAAGGCCTGGCGCATCGACCACCGGTCGCCGGCGCCGTGGGTCATGGCGAGGTCCGGGGTGGTGTAGAGCAGCAGGTAGACGGTGCCGTCCCGCTCCGCGGCGACCAGGCCGCGCGGAAGGAAGTAGCCGGCGGCGTTGGAGAGCAGGGAGGTCATCTGCTCCGGGGTGTCCGCCCACTGGTCGAGGTCGTTGATCGGGTACCACGAGGCCACCGGGGAGTCGGTGTTCCGGGCGCCGCGGGCGATCAGCTGCTCGCGCATGTCCTCGGGGTTGACCCCCCGCGGGGCCTCGGGGGAGACCGCGATGCGGAAGTCGAGCACCCCGGCCCCGCTGAGCAGGCGCTTGAGGTCCTCGGGGTCGTCCAGGCCGGTCCGGACCGCCTCGTAGTCGGCGTAGGTCGTGGAAAGCTGCGCGAGCTGCTTCGCGAGGTACGGGAACTCGGTCTCGAGTTCGGCGAGCTGGACCTCGCGCTCGGAGGGTTCGGTGCGCTCGGTGCCGTCGGCGGCGCGAACGACCCGGGGGCGGCCCGACAGCGACAGCACCGAGAGGATCCGCGCCTCCGAGAGGCGGGACCCGAGGATGGTGCCGACGAGCTCGTCGGTGCGAAGCTCCGAGCGGGCGATGCGGTTCTGGAGCTCCTCGATCACGGCGGGGTCCGGCTCGGCCTCCGCCTGGGCCGCCTCGAGCTGGGTGCGAGCGGTGCGGGCGGTGTTGAACTCCCGCTGCATGGTGGCCAGTTGCGCGCGTCGATTGGCGTCGGTGCCCCCGAAGAGATCGACCACCTGGTCGCCCTCGAGGGCCGCCTCCAGTCGGGACCGGCTGATCGCGGATTCCCGGGAGAGCGTCGCCAGCTCATCCTGGAAGACCCGCTGGAGGGCCCGGACCTTGGGGCTCGGAAGCGGCATCACCACCTCCATGCGGTTCGCGCCCTGCGGCTGGAAGGTGATGTCGAGCACCCCCTGGGGGTTCACGCGCTGCTTCAGCACCTCGATGACCTGGGAGATCACCTGCTCGGAGTTCGCGTCCTCGGGGACGCTGACCGCGTAGACGAGGCTGACGCCGCCGCGGAGGTCCTTGCCGAGTCGGATCTTCTGGTCGGGGGGAATCACCGAGTACACGCACAGGAGCGCGATCGCGACGATCAGAACGGGTTTCCAGATTGCGCCCTTCATGGTGACTCGACTCGGCCCTTCTTCTAGGGGTGGGATGCAGGTTCGGGAACCGGGGTGCGCCCCGGGGCGGGCTCAGTCCTCGCTCTTGGTCGATGATTCGAGCACGGTATCGATGTATTGTCGGTCAAGCGTGATCCTGGTGTCCCGACTTTCGTCGACCTTGATCACGATGACGTCCTCCTTGGAGTCCACGACGGAGCCGATGATGCCCCCCCGGGTCCGGATCCGGTCGTGCTTGCCGACCTTGGCGAGCTCCTGGCGGCGCTTCTTCTCCTTGCGGCCCCCCATGAGGGTCATGAAGATCAGGAAGATCGCCGCGATCATCAGGATCGGCAGCAGGTCGAATCCCGGGCCCACGGGCGCGGCGGCGCCGTCGGCGGTGCCGGGAGCGCCCTGGCCGGCCTGGGTCCCGCCCTGCCCGGAGAGGACGGGGACTTCGATGAGTTCGTTCTGGGTCATGCGGGGTTGGCTCTCGCTGGACTGGGGTGCGGATGGGACGGGGAGGAGACGGGACACCGGACCCCGGGACGGGATCAGGCCCCGCTGGCGGGCCCCACCACCGGCCACGCCTCCTCGAGGGAAGACCAGGAATCATCCCGTATCGACCGCCGGATGTCCAGCAGGAGGGCCTGGTAGTGCCAGAGGTTGTGCTGGCTCACCAGGGTCTGCCCCAGCCACTCGTCGGCCATGAACAGGTGCCTCAAGTACGCCCTCGAGAAGCCCTTCGAGCACGTCGGACAGCCGCATCCGGGCTCGATCGGCCGCTCATCCTCGGCAAAGCGGGCGTTCTTGAGCTTGAGGGGCCCGTTCCGGGTGAACGCGTAGGCCTTCCGGCCGTTGCGGGTGGGGAGGACGCAGTCGAACATGTCCACCCCGGCCGCCACCGCCCGGACGATGTCCCGTTCGTAGCCCACCCCCATGAGGTAGCGGGGACGGTCCGCGGGCAGGAGCTCGGCGGTGAACCGGACGGTCCGGTGGATCTGCTCCGGCCCCTCCCCCACCGCCACCCCGCCGATCGCGTAGCCGGGCAGGTCGTGGGCGCAGACCTGCTCGACGCTGCGACGACGAAGCGCCTCGCTGGTCCCGCCCTGGACGATCCCGAAGAGGGCCTGGTCCCCGGGACGGGCGTGGGCCCGGATGCAGCGCTCCAGCCAGCGTGCGGTGCGGTCGTTGGAGTCCCGGAGTCGCTGTTCGTGGGTGGTGCCGGCCAGTCGCACCCGCTTCTCGGGGTTGACGCAGTCCTCCTCGCGACTGGGAGGGCAGTCGTCGAAGGCCATGATGATGTCGGCGCCGATCTGGTTCTGGACCTCGATCGAGCGTTCGGGGGTCAGTTCGATCCTGGACCCGTCGACGAAGCTTCGGAAGGTGACTCCCGACTCGCCGACCGAGTTGATGTCGCTCATGGAGAACGCCTGGTAGCCCCCGGAATCGGTCAGGATCGGACCGTCCCAGCGCATGAAGCGGTGGGTCCCGCCGAGCCGCGCGATCCGCTCCGAACCCGGACGAAGCATCAGGTGGTAGGCGTTGTTGAGGATGATCTGGGACCCGGAGGCCTGGACCTGCTCGACGGTGAGGCACTTCATCGCGGCCGCGGTGGCCACCGGCATGAAGGCGGGGGTGTCGAAGCCCCCGTGCGGGGTCTCGACGCGGCCGAGCCTCGCCGAGTTCCCGGGGCAGGTCGCCGTGATGGTGAACTGGAGGGCCATCGTGGATCCCGGCTAGCGCTTGGAGCACTCGCGAAGGAGCTTCTTCTCCTTGGCATTGAGGCTGTGGAGCCCCTTCTTGTGGATCTTCGCGAGGATGCGGTCGATCTCCGCGTCGTCGACCGCTCGATTCCGTCGCGAGCCGACCCGGCGGACCTTGGCGGAAGTGCTGGTGGGGTCCACCCGTCCCAGGAGATTGAAGAAGCCGTGGAGGTGGTGCGGGTGCCGGATGAAGTAGAACCCCGCCAGGGCCCCCCCGAGGTGGGCGGCCTCCCCGCCGGCGTTGGCGTTGGGGTTGTCGTTCTGGAACAGCAGCACGAACACCGAGAAGCCGATCAGCCCCCAGCAGAGGGTGGCCAGTCTCATCGGGATCAGGAAGAACAGCAGCACCGTGCTGTTGGGCGCGAGGTACGCCCCGGCCAGGAGCACCCCGAAGACGCCGGCGCTGGCGCCGATCAGCGGGCGGTGGGCGTTGTTCACCAGCAGGAAGGGGACGGTGTCCAGGCCGAAGATCGCCAGCGCGGCGCCGGCGGCGTTCAGCAACAGGTAGAACAGCGCGCCGAAGATCCCGCAGAGCAGGTAGAAGGCGAGGTAGCGCTTGCCCCCGAGGTAGCGCTCGACCATCGGCCCGAAGATCCACAGTCCGAACATGTTCACCAGGAGGTGGGTGAAGTCGCCGTGGAGGAACTGGAAGCTGATGAACCGCCAGAACTGCCCCCCCACCAGGTCGCCCTCGGCGTTCGAGCCGATCAGGGCGTTGGACGTCGAGAAGTACCCCAGGCGCTTGATGGGCGCCATGTTCATGTACTCGGCCTCGCCCACCTTCGAGTCGCCGGAGAAGATCTCCCGGACCGCGAGGTAGCCCCCCCCCGTGAAGGGGCCCGCGACCACCCGGGGGGCCTGGTTCGGCGGGGGATCGACTCGGAGGCTTCCCCCGAGTCGCTGGCTGTGCTCGAGGCTCACCAGGGTCCAGCTGGAGGGATTCTTCAGCTGCTCGCCCGCGGGGCGGGCGAAGCCCTCCACGAAGTAGATCAGGGCGCAGGCGATGATGAGCCAGTGGGTGACCGACAGGGAACGCAGACCCTGGCCGGGGACCCGGCCCCCCGTGGGGAACCCGCCACCGGTCCCGCGGGATCCGCCCCTGTTCTGTACCCAGTCCCGGTCGTAGATGCCCATGGGTGGTGGTTCTTTCAGAAGCGGATGGAAGTCACGGGCGACGGCGACGCTTGGAGGCACGCTTGAGGAGCCGACGTTCGGCCCGGGAGAGGCTCTTCATCCCTCCTGATCGGATCTTATCGAGAATTCGGTCCACCGCGGCGCTTTCCTCCGCCGTCCCGTCCGGGTGGACGCCCCCTCCCGGTGCATTGATGCGCCCGACCACCCCCTCCTCGCGGTCCTCGGGTGCCCAGGTCCCGAGCTCCTCGTGGTCCAGGACCTCCAGCTCGGACTCGGTGAATCGCATCCGGTTCAGCTCGCGCTGGCAGCAGAAGCCGCAGAAGAACGCGAGGGCGACCAGGTAGCCGGCGTAGATCCCCTCGGTGGTGAGCAGGGCGGTGACGCCCAGCAGGATCGCGACCAGGAACCCGACGCGGGCGGTCCAGGTCAGCGCACGGGTGTAGCCCAGTCGGCGCCAGAGCAGGGCGTGCAGCGCCCGCGCGCCGTCGAGGGGGTAGCTGGGCAGGGAGCTGAAGACCAGCACCAGTCCGTTGACCCAGTGGATGATGAACAGCGTGGTGAGGACGTTGCTGGAACTGGTCACCACGATCCCCTCGGTCAGTCCCCCGGTCGAGAAGACCGAGGGGAAGACGCAGGCGAAATCACCGGTCTGCAGGTAGAGGACCACGCCGAGCACCAGGAAGATCGCCACGTTGACCAGCGGCCCGGCGATCGCCACCAGCAGGCTCGGCCACCAGCCGGCCGGGGCCCGCGCGGTGGCGAGTCCGCCCAGCGGCCACATCAGCACCTCGTCGGCGCGCCCTCCCAGCCAGGACGCCATCGCCACGTGCCCCAGCTCGTGGGCGAGCACGATCCACCAGAGGAAGATCAGCGAGGCCGCGGTCCAGAAGAATCCCAGGGGCATCGAGATCCCGGGGTCGCCCTCGGAGATCAGGGCCCGGACCAGTTCCACCAGGGAGAACAGCAGGAAGAAGACGTGGACGCGGATCTCGGTCCGACCCAGCCGGGAGAGGGGGATCGACCAGGACATCGGGTCCTCGGACCGCGGGGGCCGCCCCCCCCAGTCCGCGCCGGAACCATCCCCCGGGGAGCCGGGGCCCTGCACCCCCGGGGATCGGGAGGTCGGGCTCATGAGGCGTCCCCCGACTGGAGGTGCTCGAGGAACAGGTGGAAGGCGGCCAGCGACTTGCCGTCCTCGAGTTCGCCGCGACGGACGATCTCCCGGAGTTCCTCGACGTCCATGACCACCACCTCGATCTCCTCGCCCGCCTCCAGGCGACGCGCCACCGGGGCCAGTCCCTCGGCGAGGAAGACGTGCATCAGCTCGTCCGCGAAGCCCGGCGAGGTATAGAACCGCCCCAGGGGGGTGATGGATGCGGCGGACCGACCGGTTTCCTCCTCGAGTTCCCGGACCGCGCTCAGAGCGGGCGCCTCGCCGGGTTCCAGCTTGCCCGCACAGAACTCCAGCAGGGGACGCCCCACCGCCACCCGGTGGTTCCGGATCATCACCAGGCGGCCGTCGTCCTCGCGGGCGACCACGGTGACCGCCCCGGGGTGGCGGACCACGTCCTTGACCACCGGTCCGTCGGTATGATCGAAGATCATCCGGTCCACCGAGAAGACTGGACCGTCGTGGAGCCTGGTCACTTGCGCTGGCTGCTTCATCGCCGTCATGATAGGACCAGAATGCCCACCGAAGCCAACATCCCGGGATCCCCCAAGGCGCTGGTGGAGGTGCGGGAGCTCCGCAAGTCCTTCGACGGCAACCAGGTCCTCAAGGGGATCTCCGTGGGATTCCGGGAACGGCAGACCACGGTGGTCCTGGGCCCCTCGGGGTGCGGGAAGTCGGTGCTCCTGAAGCACCTCATCGGCCTGCTCCGGCCGGACTCCGGGGAGGTGTTCTTCGACGGCGAGCGGGTGGACACCATTCCCGAGAAGCACATGACCCCGCTGCGCCGGCAGTTCGGGTTCCTCTTCCAGATGGGCGCCCTCTTCGACTCCTTCGACGTGCGCGGCAACATCGAGTTCCCCCTGCGCGAGGCGGGCATCGAGGATCCGGCCGAACGGGAGCGACGCGTCGAGGAGGTCCTGGCGATGGTGGGCCTGGAGTCGACGATCTCCATGATGCCCGCGGACCTCTCCGGCGGGCAGCGCAAGCGCATCGCCCTCGCTCGATCGATCGTGCTGCGGCCGCGGGTGATCCTCTACGACGAGCCGACCACCGGGCTGGACCCGATCCGCTCGGACGTCATCAACGAACTCATCCTCAAGCTGCAGCAGCAGCTGTCCGCCACCAGCATCGTGGTCACCCACGACCTCACCAGCGCCTTCAAGGTCGCGGACCACATGATCCTCCTGCTGGGAGGACGCGTGGTCATGGAGGGACCGCCCGAGGCGTTCCGCGATCCGGAGGAACCCGAGATCCGGCGCTTCATGGAAGGCCGGGCCTCGGAGGAGGAGCTTCGGGCGATTCGAACCAGCAACCCCCCCATCGAGGTGCACACGTGAAGAATTCAAGCCGGGATTTCACCATCGGACTGGTCGCGATCGTCGCCCTTGGCTGCCTCAGCCTGCTGCTGCTCCAGTTCGGCGAGCTGGACGGGATGATCAACCCCACCTACCGGGTGCAGGTCAAGCTGAACGCCGCCGGGACCGCCCGCATCGGCAGCGCGGTCACCCTCAACGGGGTCCGGGTGGGCACGGTGGACGAGGTCGAGCTGGTCGAGGACCGCACCTTCCCGGTGCGCATCAGCGCCTCGGTCGAACGTCGCTACCCGCTGCCGATGGGGACCACCGTCACCGTGAGCGATGCCCTGATCGGCTCCGGCGGACGACTGGACCTGCAGCTGCCGGACCCGCAGGCGATCGACGGACGCACCTACCCGATGGACGGGACCGCGGAGCTCGAGGGGGCCTGGACCTCCATGACCGACACCATCACCGCGGGGCTCGAACGGCAGATGCAACCGCTGATGGGCTCCCTGGACTCCTTCAACACCCTCGCCGCCAGCTGGTCGGGGGTGGGGGACCGGGTGAACTCGATGCTGGATCCCGCCAACCGGGACGAGCCCGGCTCGGTGGTCTCGACCATCGAGGACTTCGAGACCACCCTCGCGGACGCACGAAGCGCGATCGCGCTCGCGCGCGGCTGGCTCGGCGACGAGCAGCTGCAGGCGGACGTCAACGCGGCGATCTGGAAGGCCAACGAGCTCTTCGAGGTCGCCACCCTCGCCACCAGCAACGTGGGCACCCTCGCGGACCAGCTGCAGGTGGACAGCCGGCGACTGGTGGAGCGCGCACTGCCGGTGGCCGAGGAGATGGCGAAGTCGCTCGACCGCCTGTCGATGCTGATGGCCCAGGCCGGTTCCGGCGAGGGCACCATCGGGCAGTTGATGACCAACCCCGACCTCTACCGCAGCATGGAGGACGCCGCCCGACGACTCGAGCGGACCCTGGCCGAGCTGGAGCTGCTCCTGCAGAAGATCCGGGACGAGGGGCTCGCGGTCGGGTTCTGAACGCGGGCCCGCGGGGCCCCGCGGGTACGGACTACTCGACCAGCACCACCAGCTCGACGCGACGACTCTGCGACTTGGAGCCCTTGGGAGCGTGGGGACCGTAGCTCGCGTAGGAGATCAGCTCCGCCGGGATCCCCTTGCCCTGGAGGTACTCGCCGACCGAATACGCACGCTCGAACCCGAGGTGGTGGTTGGTCTCGTAGCGGTCCTTGGACTTCTTGATGGGATCGGTGTCGGTGAAGCCGATGAGGCGGATCTTGTGGTTGGGGTAGTTGCGCTCGAGCTCGGTGGCCACCTTGTTGAGGGAGGTCTTCGCCGCGGGCTTGAGGGTGTCGCGACCGGAGTCGAACATCACGTCGCTCGGGAGGTTCACCACGACCTCGCCGTCGCGGACCTTCACGTCGAATCCCGCGAGGGTGCTCGGGGCGGGCTCCGCCTTGGCAGGGGTCTCCCCCATCATGTCCGACTCGAGCTGCTGGTTGCGCAGGGTGAGCTTCTGGTTCTCGGCGGCGAGGTCCTGGTTCCTCGTCTTCTGCTTGTCGAGTTCCATGCGCAGGGTGCTCGCCTCCTCGGCCAGCAACGCCTCGCGGTCCTTCGAGTTCTGATCACAACCACCCAGCATCAGGAGTCCGAGGGCTCCGAGGCAGGTCACTGAGGTCCACAGGGTTCGACGGTGGGTCATTTCGTCACGGCATCCTTTCCGGTAAACGCGGCGCTCGGCCTGCGAGGCGGCCATGCGCCGCCAACCTGCGTCATCCTCGACGCTTGTGGGTATTTCACTCGGTCGGCGCGATTTCCGCAAGCCGCAACGTGGAGGCAGATTGAATTCCCGGCAGGATCCACTGGCCGGCCTCGATGACCACCGGCTTGAGGAAGACCACCAGGAAGAGCGCCACCGCGAGGTGCGGGCCGTAGGGAAGCTCCTGCCCGAGGCCCTTGAGGACCCGTCCCCCGGTCAGCCCGGCCAGCACCCAGGCCAGTCCGAGGAAGGGCGCGATGAAGAACGCCACCACGGGATCGATCCAGCCGAACGCGGCGCCCATCGCGGCCATGAGGTGCACGTCCCCCATCCCCATCGCCTCCCGCCCGAAGGCCAGGGTCCCGAGGATGCGCACCACCCAGACCACCGCCCCCGCGATCAACCAGCCGCCGATCGAGCCCCCCAGGACCGCCAGAAACGGCCCGGGACGCCCCTCGAGGCCGGAGCCGAGGAACCAGCCGAGGGCCAGCCCGCACATGCAGGGGATGAGGAACAGGACTTCCAGCCCCATCTCCCGACGGGCGTGGGGGTAGTCCGCGAGCACGGCCCCCTCCTCGAGGAAGTCCTCGTAGTCGCTGAAGCTGTAGCGCAGCAGGCCGGACCTCAGCAGCGCGACCCCGAGCAGCACTCCGCCGAGCCCCGCGAAGGCGGCGAGGGTCCCGCTCCACCCGAAGGAGGGGATCGGCAGGAACCCGGTGAGCAGCGGGACCTCCGGCAGGAGCCCCTGGACCCCCCAGAAGACGAAGCACACCAGCGTGATGCAGGTGGGGATCTGGATCGGGATCAGGAAGGTCCGGGCGTCGATGATCAGCATCGCCAGCAGGCCCAGCAGCGCGAAGGCCCAGCAGATGAACGCCGGCCAGCTCCCGCTGAATCCCTGGCCGAGCCACCACTCACCCCCCACCGCACTCCAGAAGCCACCGGGGGGGACGAGGTAGAGCAGGGCCGCGAGCCCCGCGAGCAGCAGTCCCCCGAACACCTCGATCATCGGGTACTGCGGGGAGATCCCGGTCCGGCAGGCCGCGCATCGCCCTCGCAGGAGGCACCAGCTCACCACCGGGAGGTTCTGGTGCCAGCGCAGCCGCCACGCGCACCGCGGGCAGCGGCTGGGCGGGTTGACCACGCTCATGTCCCGGGGCAGTCGGAAGATCACCACGTTGAGGAAGGAGCCCGCGCAGGCCCCGAAGGCGAAGAAGAAGCACAGCGCCAGCACCCACTTGAGCCACTGCCAGGTCTCCCAGTCCGGGAATTGGAGGAGGATCGGACTCACGTGGCTCCTCTCAGGAGCGCTCCGGCTCGCTCGGATCCGGAGGCAGGTCGTCGAGTCGGATCGTCTCGATCCGCTGTTCGGCCTCGAAGAGCAGTTCGCGGCACCGGCGGATCAGCTGCTCCCCCTGCTGGTAGGCGGCGAGGGAGCCCTCGAGGCTGGTCTCCCCGGACTCGATTCGCTGGATGATCCGCTCGAGGGCGTCCAGGGAGTCCTCGAAGGACATCGCTTCGAGATCGGCGGGCTGGTCGGATTCGGGATCGGGCGTGGGCATGGTCATGACTCTACTCGTCGGGAGGGGAAGCGTCCAAGTCGTCGTCGGGCCCGATCGCCTCCACCCGACTGCGAAGGCGACCGTCCTCGAAGACGGTGGTGATCCGGTCCCCGGGACGTGCATCCTCCGCGGCGCGGAGCACCCGGCCGGACTCGTCGAGCGTGCAGGTGAACCCGCGGGCGAGGACCGAACGCGGGCCCACCGCCCCCAGGCGACCGGAGCCGGCCTCCACCCGGGCGCGGGCGGCCTGCACCCGGGTCTCCAGGGCGGTCCGCAAACGACGGGACTGCGCCTCGAGGCGGGCGCCCACGCGTGCCAGCCGGTCGCTGGGACGAAGTGCCTTCAGCCGGGTGTCCAGCTCCGCCACCCGGGTGCGGCCGCGATCCAGGCGGGAGCCCATCAGCTGGCGAAGCTCCCGGGGCACGCGCGAGACTCGTTCGACGGCGAGTTCCGCCCGGCGGCGGAGCACCGCCCCCAGCCGTTCCCGCTGGTACTCCAGCTGCCCGACCAGCTCGCCACGATCCGGCACCAGGTGCATCGCGGCCTGGGTCGGGGTGGAGGACCGCTGGTCCGCGATGAGCTCGATGACCGAGGTGTCGACCTCGTGCCCGATCGCGGCCACCAGCGGGGTCCGGCAGGCGAAGGCGGCCTCCGCGACCACCCGTTCGTTGAACGCCCACAGGTCCTCCCGCGATCCACCGCCCCGGGTGACCAGGATCGCGTCGATGCCCAGCCGGTCGGCCGATCGATCAAGGCGACGGATCGCCTCCGCCACCT
Organism: Phycisphaerae bacterium; assembly: GCA_002862305.1. Classification (GTDB taxonomy): domain Bacteria; phylum Planctomycetota; class Phycisphaerae; order Phycisphaerales; family SM1A02; genus UBA8087. The sequence goes on from PKCS01000018.1 coordinate 11,114, forward strand.
GGCCCGCGGCGTCCTCGCCCTGGACCCGGACGTCGACCACCAGGAGGTCCACCGAGGGAAGCCGGGTGGCCGCGGTGCGGCGCACGTCCTCGATCGCCGCCCCGGTGGCGGAGGTGACCACCGCGATCCGGCGCGGGAAGCTGGGGAGCCTCTGCTTGCGTTCGGGATCGAAGTACCCGAGTTCCTTGAGCTCGCGGCACAGGGCCTGGAATCGCTCCTCGAGGGTGCCGAGCCCCTGCGCGCGGATCGAGGTGACGTAGAACTGCGTGCGTCCTCCCGGCACCCAGTGGGAGACCCGGCCGGTGGCGATCACCTGGTCTCCGTCGCGGGGGTCCAGGTCGACCCGTGCGGCGTCGGACCGCCACATCACGCAGGAGACCACCGAGGTCTCGTCCTTGAGGGCGAAGTACCAGTGGCCCTGCCGTCGCAGGTTGCTCAGCTCCCCCACCACCTCGACCGACCCGGCGAGGTGGCGCTCCAGGAGCTCCTTCACGCTGGTGTTGAGCGCGGTCGGGGTCAGCGGGGCCGGGGCCGGCGCGGGCTCCGGAGGATCCGTCCCGGAGGCGGGCGGGTCGAACAGCCCGCCCAGCGCGTCGTCGGGATTGAATGATCGGCGAGGCACAGGGGTAAGATAGGGTCCACGCCGTGAGCAGTCTCGATTCCATCAAGCTCAACACGCCACTTCCCGAGATTCCCGGGATCGGCGATCGATCGGTCGGGGCCTGGCGTCGGCTGGGACTGGAGACCGCGGGCGACCTGCTCGGGCACATCCCCCTTCGCTACGAACAGGAGCTCGCGGAGCAGACCATCGCCCGGGCCCACGAGGCGGTCGCCTCGGGCGAGACCGGGCACCTGGCCCTGCGGGGGACGATCGAGGTCGTTCGTCACCACCGGGGGCGCCGACCACGCACCGAAGCGACCCTGCAGGACGAAAGCGGGACCGCCCGACTGGTGTGGTTCAACGCCGGCTGGCTGGCGGGACGACTGCACCCGGGCATGGAGGTCCTGATGAACGGGCGGGGAAGCCTCTACAAGGGGCACCTCCAGATGACCAACCCCCGGTTCACCCTGCTCGGGGAGGCCGAACCGGTCGAGGTGTCCGAGGAGGACGGCCTTCGACCGATCTACCCCGGCAGCGAGGAGCTGAACTCCAACCGCATCCGGCGAGTGATCGCCCCCCTGCTCGAACCCCTGTGCCAGCAGGTGGAGGATCCCCTGCCCGAAGCCTACCGACGGGAGCGTGGGTTGCCGACGCTCGCGGAGGCCTACCGCGCGATCCACGCCCCCGGCTGCGAGGAGGACTGGGTGGAGGGACGACGACGACTGGCCTTCGAGGAGCTGCTGCTCATGCAGCTGGCGGTCATGATGCGACGGCACCAGCTCCGTGATCGCCTGAAGGCTCCGGCCCTGCGGTGGGACGACGCGGTGGACGGCCGGATCCGGGATCGGTTCCCCTTCCCGCTGACCGCCGCCCAGCTGGGCGTGATCCGCGAGATCGCCGCGGACCTCTCGAACCCCACCCCGATGAACCGCCTGCTGCAGGGGGACGTCGGGGCGGGCAAGACCGCGGTCGCGGTCTACGGCATGCTGACCGCGGTGGCCAGCGGCCACCAGGCGGCGCTGATGGCCCCGACCGAGCTGCTCGCGGAACAGCACCTGGCCTCGATCCGGGGCCTGCTCGAGGGCAGCGACGTGCGCATCGAGCTGCTGACCGGGGCCCGCCCGGAGGCGGAGCGCCGGGCGATCATGGAACGACTCGCCGCGGGTGAGATCGACATCCTGGTCGGCACCCACGCCCTGCTCACGCATTCGGTCAACTTCCGCAGCCTGGCCCTGGCGGTCATCGACGAGCAGCATCGATTCGGGGTCACCCAGCGGGCGCAGCTTCGCGGCAAGGGCGACGATCCGGGCAGCGTCCCCCACGTGCTGGTGATGACCGCGACCCCGATCCCGCGAACCCTCTCCCTGACCCTTTTCGGGGACCTCGACGTCTCGGTGATCGACGAACGACTGCCGGGCCGCACGCCCCCGGTCACCCGGGTGGTCCAGCCACCGAAGCGGGCGGACGTCTACGGCTACGTGGCGGACCGACTGCGGGCCGGGGAGCAGGCCTACGTGGTGGTGCCCGCGATCGAGGAGTCGGACCTCGGCCTGGCGGACGTCCAGTCCCACCTGCGATTCCTCGAGGAGGGCCCGCTGGCGGGCTGTCGCCTGGAGGCGATGCACGGCCGGCTCGACGCCGCCACCCGGGACGGGGTGATGGAACGCTTCCGCGCCGGGGAGACCCAGTGCCTGGTCGCCACGGTGGTGATCGAGGTCGGGGTCGACGTGCCCAACGCGACCCTGATGGTGATCGAACACGCCGAACGCTTCGGGCTCGCCCAACTGCACCAGCTCCGGGGCCGGATCGGGCGAGGCACCGGCCGCTCGGTGTGCGCCCTGATCGGCGAACCCCGGACCCCGGAGGCCGAACGACGGCTGGAGGCGATCGGCTCCACCACCGACGGCTTCGCGATCTCGGAACTCGACCTGGAGATCCGCGGTCCCGGCGAGCTGTTCGGGGCCCGGCAGTCGGGGATGCCCCCCCTCCGGGTCGCGGACCTGATGCGCGACGCCGAGCTGCTCGCCATCGCCCGCACCGACGCCCGGGCCTGGATCGACCGCTCCCCGGAGCTGGCCGACCCCGACGAGCGAGCGATGCGATCCCTGGTGCTCCGTCGCTACGGGGCCGCCCTCGGACTCGCGGACGTCGGCTAGACTTCCATCATGGGCAGCAATCGATCACTGGCAGGACGCTTCCACCAGGCCGCCGCGATCCTCGAGATCACCGGCGCCAACGCCTTCCGCATCAACGCGGTGGCCCGGGTCGCGGGGATCCTCGAGGACCTGCCCGCGGACCTCGACGCGGAGAGCGCGGAGGTCGCGCGGCTGGTGAAGATCGACGGGATCGGGAAGTCCAGCGCGGAGAAGATCCACGAGTTCGTCACCACCGGGACCATCGCCGAGTTCGACGCGCTCCGGGACGGGATCCCCGCGGGGCTCATCGACGTGCTGGCCCTGCCCGGCCTGGGTCCCAAGACGGTGCGCGCCCTCTGGGAGCAGGGCGGGGTGACCGACCTGGCCTCCCTGGAATCGAAGATCGATGCCGGCGAGCTGGCGTCGATCCCCCGCATGGGGCCCAAGACCCTCTCCAACATCAAGGAGGCGATCGAGTTCTCCCGTCGCAGCGCGGGCCGCATCCGGATCGGGAAGGCCCTGCCCCTGGCGGAGTCGATCGTGGAACGGCTCGCGGACACCCCGGGCACCACCCGCATCGCCTACGCCGGCAGCCTCCGCCGCGGCCAGGAGACGATCGGCGACATCGACGTCCTGGTCGCCTCCGGGGACCCCGGCCCCGCCACCGAGTCCCTCACGAGCCATCCCGGGGTGGAGAAGGTCCTTCTCTCCGGCCGCACCAAGACCAGCGTCCGATTGAAGGAAGGCGTGCAGGTCGACCTGCGCGTGGTCCCCGAGGAGCAGTTCGGCGCGGCACTGCTCTACTTCACCGGCAGCAAGCAGCACAACGTCCGACTGCGGGAACTGGCGATCAGCCGCTCGATGCGCCTCAACGAGTACGGGCTCTTCCCCGACGACGGCTCGCCGGAACCGCCGCAGGAGCGCGGGGTGAAGCCGGTGGCCTCGCGCACCGAGGAGGAGATCTACGAGGCGCTCGGACTCCGGCTGCTCCCCCCCGAACTCCGCGAGGAGGCGGCCACCGGGGCCTGGACGAACGTGGATGAACTGGTCACCGCTCCCGCGATCCGGGCCGAGCTCCATGCCCACACCACCGAGAGCGACGGGTCGATGAGCCTCGAGGAACTGATCGAACAGGCCCGGTCCCGGGGCTTCCACACCCTCGCGGTCACCGATCACTCCAAGTCCAGCGTCCAGGCCAACGGCCTCTCGGTCGAGCGGCTGCTGGCGCACGCGGCGCGGGTCCGCGAGGCCAACGCCCGGCACCCGGACATCACGGTGCTGGCCGGGAGCGAGGTCGACATCATGGCCGACGGCACCCTCGACTACGAGGACGAGGTCCTCGCCCAGCTCGACTGGGTGATCGCGAGCCCCCACTCCAGCCTCCGGCAGGACCCCGCCACCGCCACCCGCCGACTGCTCAAGGCGATCACCCACCCGCTGGTGCACGCGATCGGGCACCCCACCGGTCGCATCATCAACGGCCGGGAGGGCCTCAACCCGGACCTGGGCGAGCTCTGCGCGGCGGCCCGCGAGCACCGGACCGCGCTCGAACTCAACGCCAACCCCGCGCGGCTGGACCTGCGCGACGCGCACGTCCGGCTCGCGATGGAGCACGAGGTGCTGGTCACCGTGGACACCGACGCGCACCAGCCCGGGGACTTCGACCTCCTGCGATACGGGATCGGCACCGCGCGTCGCGGCGGGCTCACCCGGTCCGCGTGCCCCAACTGCTGGGAGGCCGCGGACCTGATGGACTGGATCGGCTCCAAGCGGGGCTGAGCGAGGGGCGAGTCAGAACCCGACGGTCGCCTTCTGACCCTGCTTGGTGACGTCCGCGACCTTGGTCCAGACCTCGAGGCCGGTGTTGGGATCGGTGAGGGTGAGCCGGAAGGTGAAGGTCGCCTGCCGGGTGGATCCCGCGGATCGCCGCAGCTCGGTGATCTTGCCGCTCAGGGTGTAGTCGGGCTCCACGTCCGGCTGGGTGCCGGACTCGAAGGACCGCCGACGCAGCTCCTCGAGGGCGGCGGGATCCTCCGTGTACTTGCCGTAGGCGGTGATGACCTGGGCCTGTCCGGAGTTCACCAGCTGCTCGCGCATGCGATAGGTGAGCTCGCCGACGTCGAACTGGGAGCCGGTGTCGTTGACGATGGGGTTGATGAGGAGCCGCGCGGGCTGGGTCGGCGACCGCCTGAGCACCCCGGTCTGGAGCATCGACTGGAGCAGCTCGCTGGAGGCCATCTGGATGTCCTGGATGTCGACCTGGCTGACGGTGACCACCGACTGGGTGCCCCCGGTCTCGACGTACTTGGCGCCGCTCTTGCAGGCGGCGAGGCCGGTCGCGACCAGCAGCAGGGTGCCGAGGACGAGGCCGTTCGGGAGGTTGATCATGAAGGGGCTCCTTCGATTGGGGTCGGGCTCAGTTGCTCCGACGGGTCTGAAGCTGGAAGGTTTCACAGGTGTCGTTCGGCGCGACGGAGGAGATCACCACGGTCCCGCCGGAGGCGATCGTCGCGGTCTGCCAGGTCGATCCCGAGGGGACCTGCATGCCGTTGGCGTCCAGCCACTCGAACTGGTAGGCGAACCGGCGGTACCGGAAGTCGTCGTTGGCCACCGTGACCTGGACCTGGTAGGGACCGCCGGGGGTGCGCGCGAACCGCACCGCCTCGGCCTTGAGGAAGATGCTGGTCAGGGCGTCGTTGATCTGTTCCTGGTACCGGGTCTTGCCGGGTTCGTCGCCGGCGGTCGCCCGGTAGGTGTTCACCGACCCGCAGGCGGACAGGAGCATGGCCGGGACCAGGAGTGCGCTCAGGAGGATTCGGGTCATTCCGCGGGGTTCCTTTCGCTCGGGGAGGGGACGGTGGACCCGGGGTCCACCTCGGGGGGTAGTGGCGGCGAGGGCTCGCCGGGGGCGAGGCGGATCGACTCGATCCCGGCCTGGGGGGCGGCCGGCCCGGGCAGGGTCGCGACCACGAGGTTGTGTTCCGACGGCTGGACCCGGACGGTGCCCAGCAACCGATCGTCTGAGGTTCGTACCGAGATCGTACCGGATGGTGGCGTGGAGGTCCGGGCGGCGTAGATGAACTTGGGCAGAGTTCGCCAGGTTCTGAGGTCCGCGGCGGTGGTGACCGCCTGGTAGATGATCCCCGCGAGGTTGACCAGTCCACCCGAGTCGCCGGCGGCCTGGGACGCGGCCCAGGTCCCGACCGTCTTGATCGCGGCGCTGAGCACCTCCTGCATGACGATCACCGGGAGGCGCCGGGAGTAGTCCGCGGCGATCATCGCATCGACGTCGGCGAGCAGCACCCCCTCCACCACCTGGTCCCCGACCACGAGGCGGAGTCCCGCGGGGGCGTCGGGGACCGGCTCCAGCACCGGGAACGCCGCGGCGACGTAGTTCACGTCCCCCACCGGGATGGGGATGTCCAACCGGAACTCCTCCAGGCGGGGCGCCAACCCGCTCATGAAGACCACCCAGGTGCTGGGGGTGAACCGGTTGAGTTCCAGGGACTCGAGGTCGGGGTCCACCAGCGGACTCGCGTCGGGGTTCATCGCGACCACCTCGCGGAGGTCGAACCGGGCGTTGCCCAGGTCGCCGACGTCGCTGGCGTTGGCGATCAGGAAGATCCCCCGCAGCCAGCTGGTGAACGGGTTGCGCCAGTCCGCGTAGGCCTCGAGGTCCCCCAGTCCGGAATAGGCGTCACGCAGGGCCGCGGGGACCTCCAGGCTCTCCTCGGGGACCCCCTCGTCCTCCGCCTTCTCCGAGAGTGCGCGTTCGGAGCGCTCGATCTCCTCCTGCGCCTTCTCGACCGCGTCCTGCTGCCAGGCGCGGGCCCGGTTGAGCTCGATGCGCGCTTGGTCGGGCTGGCCGAGCCGCAGCCGGTTGATCGCCTGGAGGGTGTTGAGCATGATCCGGTCGGTGACCGTGCCCCGGTATTCGGAGACGGTCTGGTTGACCAGGGTGGTGGTGATCGCCTCGGTGACCCTCGCCTCGGGTTCGGTGTCGAGGTACGGGAGGACCGCCTCGAAGGCGGTGTCGTAGTAGCGCGTGCTGTCCTCGATGCGCCCCGCGATCTGGGCGGTGCGTCCCGCCTCCAGCAGGTAGATCACCCGGCTGACCGAATCGGTGCCCGCGGCCGCGAGTGCCTTCGCGGCGGTGTCCGCCGCCTCCGGATACTCGCCGGCCAGCTCCTGGCTGGCCACCAGCGCCGAGGAGGACCGGTAGTCGCTCTGGCAGCCGCCGAGCCCGGCGAGGGCCACGGCGACCGCGACCACGGTGCGGGAGAGTCCAGTCGGCCCCATCAGCGGATCACTCCCCGAGCAGCTGGGCCCAGATGCTTCGACCGCCCACGTTCAGGTTCCGCACCTGGGAGGTGTCGATGCGTACGTTGCTGTTGCGCAGGAACTCCGCGAAGGCCCGGACCGCGGTCAGCTGGGACTCGCGAAGCACCTCCCCGTCCTTGAGCGCCTCGAGGACCTCGATGTTCTGGACCCATTGGCGTCGACCCGACTCCGAGAGGTTCATCGCGAACCGGAGCTGCTGCCCGTCGAGGCCCGGGCGGACGTTGACCACCTGCTGGAGGGGCGTGAAGAGCGGGTGCTCGATGGTCAGGCGATGCAGTCCGGAGCTGATGCCCAGGTTCCCGGGAGCGGTGCCCGCGAGCACGCCGTCGACCAGCACCCGGGCACCGACCAGCGAGATCGGCAGGCGGGCGGAGGCGACGGTGAACCGACCGTCGGGGTCCGCGACGATGTCGGGGACCTCGAGTCCGCTGGCGACCAGGGCGATCGAGACCTCGACGTCGCCCGCGTCGACCACGGTCGGGGCGGGCAGTGCGCGAATCGCGTCGCCGGAACGGCGACAGACGTTGCGGGAGGCCTCCTGCAGCAGGTCGTCGATCGGATCCACGTCCTGGGTGAGTTCCGAGGTCCGCCGGATCGACTCGGAGGCGTCGGCCGAACCGCCGTAGATCGAACCGCCGGTCGCGCCGTCCACCACCCGCAGGGTGACCCCGAGGGTGTAGGTACGGACGTTCGACCGGACGCCCAGCGACGGGTCGTCGAAGGCCCGGTCGTCGATGGTGTAGTTGGTGATCGAGGCGACGAGGATCGTGTCGGCCCCCAGCAGCTCCGCGAGCCGGACCGCGGACGCCTGCTCGGAGAGGGCCTGCTCCACGACCTGGGACTGGGACTCGGGTGATCCGGTGTTGGGCCCGTCACCGGCGAACCGGGCGACCCCGTTGATCAGGTCCGCGCGGGACACCACCGAGACGCCCTGCCCGCTCAGGCAGGCGGTGATCTCCTCCTCCAGGCGGGCGGTGCTCGACGCGGGGAGGTCCGAGGCCAGCAGGCGGGTGAAGATCGCGAAGGTGCGCGCGGAGCGGCCGGGCGCCTGGGTCGGAGCCGGGGAAGCGGTCTTCGCCCCCCCCGACTCCCCGGACGCGGCCCCTCCGGGACCCCCCGAGGATGCGGGGGCGGTGGTGGCGGCGCCGGATCGGTCGGACCCCCCGGCGGTCCCGGCGGGGTCGATGCCGGCGGGCAGTCCCTGCGGGCGGAAGCGCATCAGGGACCCCTTCTGGATCCCGTTGTCCACGATCGCCTGGGCCTTGGAGAAGCGTTCCCCGGCCTCGGTCACGCGCGCCCAGCCCACGGGGACCTCCTCGCTGCCGAGTTCCGCCCCGGTGTCCGGGTCGACCAGGGCGGGACCGGCGTGCATGACCTCCCAGATCTGCCCCGCCTCGACGCCGGAGGCCGCGGTCCGGTTGAAGCTGACCTGCCCGAAGCTGTAGGCGAGCACCTTGGCGGGGAACACCGCGCTGGTGATCGCCTCCGCGGACTCCGAGGCGAGGCTGGCGGCGACGGTGGCGAGGACCGCCTGGGTCGTGTTCCCGGTGCGCTCGACCCCGGGGATGACTTCCTCGAGTTCGCTGCGGTCGATCCGCAGCGGGGCCGAGCTGAGCAGGCGGCCGCTGGTGGTGTCGTAGACCCGCACCACCCCGGAGAGCTGGATCATCCGACGTTCCGCCTCGGTGGCCCCCAGCTGCTTCTGGAGCACGGTACGGTCGGTGATGTCCTGGAAACCGTCGACGGTGAGGATCGTGACGTACTTGGCGCCCGCGAGCTGGAAGCCCCGCGCGGACGCGGGATCGAGCCGGTCCACCAGTCCGCTGGCCGCGAGGTCCTGTTCACCGAGGATGGTGCTCAAATCGCCGCGCGCCACGATGTCGAACTTCTGCGTGCGCTGGAGCTGGGCCTCCATCTGCCCCTCCGCGCCCTGCACGATCTGCTCGAGGGCGTTGAGGGTCCCGGCGGCCTCCGCGGCGGCCTGCACCGCGGGCGTGGCCTCGAACCCGCGGATCGCCATCGTCGCCTTCTGGGCCAGCGCCGGGGCGGCGAGGAACAGGGCCAGGAGGGCGCCGAGGCCGGGCGCACGAAGGGAAGGGCGGTTGATTTGCATGGGTCTCGCTCCAGTTTTTCCGTGAAGAGTGGGTAGAATCGAGCGGTCGTGCGCGGGGGCTTCACCCGCCAGCCAGCAGCCACAGGGATCCGAACAGATGTTCGAAACGCTCACTGAACGCTTCAACCATACCTTCAAGCAGCTCGCAGGTCGCGGTCGGATCTCGGAAGAGAACGTCCGGGAGGCGATGAAGGAGGTCCGTCGCAGCCTCCTGGAGGCGGACGTCAACCTCGAGGTGGTCGGGGAATTCTGCGACGAGGTCACCCGGGAGGCCCTGGGCTCGGAAGTCCTCAAGAGCCTGCAGCCCGAGGAACAGATGGTCGGCATCGTCCACCAGAAGCTCGTGGAGCTGATGGGGCCGGTCGACAGCCACCTGATGATGGTCGATCCCGGCCCCACGGTGGTGATGCTCTGCGGCCTCCAGGGCACCGGCAAGACCACGACTTGCGGCAAGCTCGCCGCGTTCCTGAAGAAGCGGGGCCGGCGGGTCCTGGTCGCGGGGGCGGACCTCCAGCGACCGGCGGCGGTGGAACAGCTCCGGCAGGTGGTCGAGGACTCGGTGGCGTCCGCGCCCGGTGACGGGCACGTGGCCTTCCACGGCGAGCCGGAGAAGTGCGCGGAGTACGGCCAGGCGACCGGGGTGGCGGTGGGCGTCTGCCAGCGCGCGCTCGCCCGGGCGCGGAGCGAACGCTTCGACGTGCTGATCCTCGACACCGCGGGACGACTGCACGTCGACGAGGACCTGATGAACGAGCTCGGCGCGATCGACCGCGTGGTGCAGCCGCACCAGCGGTTCCTGGTGGTCGACGCGATGACCGGCCAGGACGCGGTGTCCTCCGCCCGCGAGTTCAACCAACGACTCGCGGTGGACGGGATCATCCTGTCCAAGTTCGACTCCGACACCCGGGGCGGGGCCGCACTGAGCGTGAAGAAGGTGACCGGGGCGCCGATCAAGTTCGTGGGGACCGGGGAGCGGATCACCGCACTCGAGGAGTTCCACCCCGAGCGCATGGCGGGCCGCATCCTGGGCATGGGCGACGTGGTGAGCCTGGTCGAGAAGGCCCACGAGGAGGTCGAGGAGGCGGAGGCGGAGCGGCTTGCGGACAAGATGGCCAAGGGCCAGCTCACCCTCAACGACTTCACCAAGCAACTGCGCATGATGCGCCGGATGGGCCCCCTCAAGCAGCTGATGGGGATGCTCCCCGGGGTCGGTGGCGCGCTGAAGGACCTCGACGTCAACGACAAGCAGCTGGATCGGCTCGAGGGGATCGTCAACTCGATGACCCGCCGGGAACGGGAGGACACCGGGGTCCTGAACAAGAGCCGCACCAAGCGGGTCGCCCAGGGGGCCGGGGTCCCCACCACCGAGGTCAACCGACTGGTGAAGCAGTTCGGCGCCATGCAGAAGATGACCAAGCAGATGGCCGGGCTCGGGGCGATGGGCAAGATGAAGGCCATGAAGCAGATGCAGGCGGCCGGGGCGGGCGCGATGGGCCCGGGGGGCGGGCTGCCCGGCATGGGCGGGCGCGGTTCGACCAGGACCAAGAGCGTGAAATCGGGGTTCAAGCGCCGGAAGCGACGCTGACCCGCCCCCGCGAGCCGGTCACTCGTCGATCGGCAGCGGGTCGTCGACCCGCCCGTCGATCCAGTCGCGGATGCGCGGCATGAACACCTCCTGGATCAGGATCTTGATGCAGGCCGCGACCGGGATCGCGATCAGCATGCCGTAGAGCCCGGCCAGGGTGCCGCCGGCGAGGATGGCGACCACGATCGAGACCGGGTCGAGGTTGGTGGCCTTGCCGGCGATCAGCGGGGTGAGGCAGTAGTCGTCGGCGAACTGGCAGATCATGTAGACCAGCCCGGGCCAGAGGATGATCCCCCACCAGGCCATCTGCTGCTCGGCCGGCAGCGAGAACTGGTCCGCCGCCATCAATCCGATCGAGAGGGGCAGGCCGACCCCCCCGAGGTAGGGGATGAGGGAGAAGGTGCCGATGATGATGCCGAGCGGGATCGCGTACGGCACCCCCACGATCGTCCAGCCGACGGAGTACATCACCGCGAGGATGACCGCGATCACGATGCGGCCGCGCACGAACCCGCTGACCGCCTTGTCCATCTCGGCGACCAGGCGCAGGGTGTGCTCGCGGTGGTCCTTCAGGATCATGCCGCTGCCGAAGGAGGTGATCTTCGGCCAGATGATCGTGAAGTAGAAGAAGTAGAACGGGATCAGGAACACCAGGATGCCGAGCTGGAGCACCCCCAGCGCGAAGGTGACCACCCGCCGGGCCCCGGACCCGAGCACCCCGAACCAGTCCAGCTTGCCGCCGGTGCCGGCGGACCCGCCCGAGGCGTCCGCGGAGAGCCGTTCTTCGATCTGCCGGTCCACCAGCGCCCGGATGCGCGCCTCGTCCAGCGTGTCGGCCTGCTTCGGAGCGGTCCCGCCGCGTGGGGTCGCCTCGGCCCGGGCATCCGCGCCGGCGGGCGCCCTGGAAGCCGGGGGCGTGGAGCCCTCGGCGGACGGGGCGGGGGGCTCGGAGCCGGCGGCGACCGCACCGGCGGACACCCCGATCCACTGCTGGGCCCGGTCCACGAACTGCTCGATCTGGGGCTGGATCGAGTCCGGGGCGTAGTCGATCACGTGGTCGATCGCGCCGTCGTACTTGCCCTTGCGGACCGCGTCGAGGAAGGACATCGTCTGGCTCACCGCAAGGGGGACCGTCAGCACTCCCACCAGGAGCACCGTCACCCCCCCCACCGCGAGGATCGTCGCGGCGGAGAGCGAGCGGGGGAAGCGCAGCCTGCGCTCCAGCAGGGAGACCACCGGGGCGAACAGGTAGGCGAGGAGGACCGCGACCAGCAGGGGCACGGTGATCGCCCGCATCTCGTAGCCGAGCCAGATGAACAGCAGCACCAGGAAGATCCACGCGAAGTCCCGGATGGGCTGGATCTGCCACAGGTGGCGGTCGGCGGCTCGAGGGGTGTCAGAGACCTGCTTCTGGGACTTCATGCGTTCTCAACATTCGCGGAGGCGAGAACTCAACCGTCCTGGAACTTGACCTGGCGACCATCCGCGCACTCGTCATCCCCGAATGCCTCGAGCAGGTCGTAGACCCCGCGGAAGTCGGCGAGCGAGTCGTCGTCGGTCTTGGAAAGCGTGCCTTCGTTGACCAGAACGAACACGATTCGTCCGAAGTCCTCGGTGCGGTGGATCTGCCAGTGCCGCAGCACGGCGGGGGCCATGATCCCCCATCGCTCGATGGCGAAGTCGCGAAGCCCCATGCAGAGTTCCTGGCCCTTCATGTGCCGGGGCTGGTTGGGGTGGTGCTGCCCCGCCTCCTCCAGCCGGCACTCGGTGTAGCCGAGTCCCTCGCGCACGAAGTCGTAGGCCTCCTCCGGATAGGGCAGGCTGGTTCGGGCGAGTTCGGACTCGAAGTCGTGCTGGGTGGTGTCCATGGGGCTCCGCCTGGGTGGATGGTGATGTCCTGATTCTACGCAGACATCCGACCCACGTGCCAACCCTTTCATCGGCAGAACCGGCCAGATTCCACCACCGGCCGGGGAATCGCTCAGGCGCCGGGCCCGAGCAGGGTCAGGACGTCGTGGCCTGGACGGATCCTGACCGGATTGGAGGACTCCAGTGGCAGGGCGATCAGGCCGGTCGTGACCCCCGGTTCGATCAGCACCTGCTCGAGCGGGACGCCGAGGGCCGCGGCGCCGTGCACCGTCGCCATCGGAAGCCACTGCTCGAGGGTGGCGCCGTCCTCCTGGAGGAGCAGGACCTCGTCCGCGATCGACAGTCGGTTCGCCGCCGGCCCGGATGCCGGCAGGCAGGGCCGGCCGTCGGTCCCCAGGGCGACCGGGACCCCCGCCCGGAGCATCGCCGCCCAGGGGTGAGCGGTGGCGCCGTCCTGCGGGTGACCGAAGTATCGGTAGGCTCGCGGGCAGTAGACCACGGTGGCGCCGTGCTCCGCGAGCGCCTCGAGGTGCCGGGGTTCGCAGTAGTTCGCGTGGGCGACCACCGTCCGGGGCGAGGGCTCCAGCCGAGGCAGGTACGCCTCGAGGGGATGCGCGCCGGGTGGAGGCACCTCCTCGGGGGCGTACCCCATCGCGGCCAGCCGGGTCCCGAACGGTCCCCCGCCGTCGCGGCACCACGCCAGTTCCTCCTGGGATTCCGCGAGGTGGGTGGAGACCGGCAGCCCGGAGGCCTGCGCGGCGGTGTAGACCCCGACCGCGGTCGAATACGGCGCGTGGGGCGAGCAGCCGGGGACCAGCCCGTGCCTCGATGGAGCGAGTTCGCCGATCGCGTCCACCAGCGCCCGGGCCGCATCGATCCGGGAGCCGTGCCCGAGGACCTCGACGAACCCGACCCCCCCCAGGACGCTGGCGGCCAGCGCCCGGTAGGCGCGAATCGAGCCGCACACGTCCCCCACGAACGGGCATCCGCCGCGAAGGGAGGCGGCCACCCCCTGCTCGACGGCGGCCTCCACCGCCCCCGGGGCCTGCTGCGCGCGCCGGTGCCTGATGATCGCCCCGATCCAGCCGTCGAAGTCCCCCGCCTCCGGGAGGGGCGGGAGGTCGGAGAGGTCCAGGTGGACGTGGGCGTTGACCATGGGCGGGGCGACCAGGTGTCCTGGGTGGGAATCGACCACCACGTCCGGCCCGGGGGTGCCCACCACCTCCGGCGCCCCGGAGGCCAGGACCCGCCCGTCCTCGACCAGCACCACCCCGGGTGCGTGCACCGACCGGGCGTCCGCGACCACCGAGGCTTGAATCATCCGGCGGGAATTCGAATTCACGGTCTCACCCTGTGCATCATGACGGTTGGGCACATGAAACCCCTCTCAGGACATACACTTTACGCCAGATCGAGCCCACGCGGATGCCTGAACGGTGAAGGCACGCGGGCTCCACGGAATCTCACCCTCCAGCAGGAGCTCACGGATGCGCACTACCCTCCTGACCGTCTTCGGGTCATCACTCGCCCTGTCCCTCGTCGCCGGCTGCGTCCCCCAGCAGAAGTACGACGAGCTCACCACCGCCTACCGCACCAAGGAACAGCAGACCATCAAGCTGCAGGAGGAGCTCGATGCGTCCAAGGCGAACCAGAAGATGCTGCGGACCCAGCTCACGGATGCGCGGGCCTACCTCGACCAGCTGGAGACGATGACCACCGAGCAGGCCAGGGAGCTCTCGCGCATGGAGGGGGACTTCCAGTCGCTCTCCCAGCGGGTGACCTCCCTCCGGGTCGCGGCGCTGCCGCCGGAGCTCAACGCGAAGCTCACCATGCTCCACGACCGCTACCCCGACATGCTGTCCTTCGACGAGGCCACCGGCATGCTGGAGTTCAGCGCGGACATGAGCTTCGGGCTCGGCTCGACGGAACTGTCCTCGCAGGCCAGGACCGCGATCGCCACCCTCGCGCAGATCCTCAACACCACCGAGGGCCGCGACTTCGACCTGGACATCATCGGGCACACCGACAACGTGCCGGTCAACCGCCCCGAGACCAAGAAGCGCTTCCCCGACAACATGCACCTCAGCGTGGGCCGGGCGATGGCGGTCCGCTCGCAGCTGGTGAACGACGCGATCACCCCGCAGCGCGTGAAGGTGGGTGGCTGGGGCGAGCACCGTCCCGTGAAGGCCAACCCCAACCGCGGCGGGGAGGCGGCCAACCGCCGGGTGGAGATCATGCTGGTCCCCCGGAGCACCCCGGCCCTCGCCGGCGCCCCGGGTGCCGGCATGGACGCCAACCGTGCCGTCGGGGGCGCCTCCGACGACCAGATGGACTTCCCCCCCAAGTGAAGCCCGGGGCCCGGGCCTTCCGTCCGGGAATCCGGGCCCGATCCGGACCCGATCCGGTCCGACCCGAGGGGCGGGCCACCGAGGAGGGGGGCTGCCTAAGTGCCCCCCTTTTCGCAAAATGGGGAAAGAATTAACTGGATCCAGACCCCGAACCGGTAGCCTAGGGACGAGTTAGAGAGAGCTTCCGGATGTCCCTCGTCCGGACCAACGAACCCAACCGGATCCCCCGCTGTGAATGGAGGCGGCGCGGGCTCCACCAGGATCCCACCGCGCGGCCTCGATGCCGGTGGACCGCGTCCCGGGCCCCGGGCGATCGAACCTGGCTTCACGTCACGACCACCACCGCAAGACACCAGAGATGAAGGATCGAACCACCATGACCAGCAGCAGCATCCACCTCGGACTCGCCGGCGCCACCGCCCTGATGGGACTGACCGTCGCGAACCCCGCGATCGCCGGCACCCAGGGAGTCACGATCGAGATCAACGAGATACGCATCGAGCAGACCGGCGCCGACCTCGACCACTACGTCGAGCTGAAGGGCACCCCCGGCGCGCCCCTCGACGGCCTGGCCTACGTGGTGGTGGGCGACCAGTCGAGCGTGTTCCCGCCGCAGCAGAACGGCTACGTCGAGGAATTCGTGGCCCTCGACGGGTTCGCGATCGGCGCGGACGGCTTCTTCGTGATCGCGGAGAGCTCCTTCTCGCTCTGCGTCCCGGACCTCGTCGCCCCGTTGAACTTCGAGGGCAACGACAACGTGACCCACCTGCTGATCGAGAACTGCGGCGTCGGCCTGGGCAGCACCCTGGACACCGACGCGGACGGGGTGGCCGAGGGCCTCGCCGGCTGCACGGTGGTGGACTCCGTGGCCCTGATGCAGTCCCTCAACCCCGACGGGATCGCCGACGACCTCGTCTACTCGAGCACCCTGGTGGGGCCCGACGGGGGCCAGGTCCCCGCCCAGGCCTATCGGTGCGCCGACACCGGCGCCTGGGGCTTTGGAGGGGCCGACCTCGGCGAGTTCGACACTCCCTGCGCCGAGAACCTCGCCTGCAGCGGCGGGTCCGGCGGAGGCTCGGTGCTGATCAACGAGATCCGCATCGACGATACCAGTACCGACGACAACGAGTACTTCGAGCTGAAGGGCGAGCCGGGCACGACGCTTGACGGGCTGGCCTACATCGTGATCGGCGACGGATCCGGCGGCAGCGGGGTCCTCGAGCGGATCATCCGGCTCGACGGACTCGCGATCAACGGCGACGGACTCTTCCTCGCGGTGGCCGACACCTTCAACCTCGTGGGCACCCCGGACCTGATCGCGGGCGGGAACAACCTCTTCGAGAACAGCGACAACGTGACCCACCTGGTGGTGCGCGACCTCGCCCCCACCGCGGCCACCCAGGACGACCTCGACACCAACGACGACGGCGTCCTCGACTTGATCCCCTGGTTCGAGGTCGTGGACTCCATCAGCCTCATCGAGTCCGTCGGGTCCGGCGACCTGACCTACAGCGAGAACACCGTGGGACCGGACGGGAACTTCGTCCCGGGCCACTCCTACCGGTGCTCGCCCGACGACGTGTGGACGATCGGCTCGTTCTTCGAGTCCGACGGCACCGACACCCCGGGCGCCGAGAACCTCCCCTGCCCCGGCGAGGGCGGCTGCGGCGGCCCGGACCCCGTGAGCTGCTTCGCGCCCAACGCCAGCGGCGGCTGCTCGGACGCCGCCTGCTGCACGCTCGTGACCAACGTCGACCCGGGCTGCGCGACGGACTGGGACGCGGACTGCGTCGCCCTGGCCCAGAGCCTCTGCGTCAGCTCCGGCCCCGCCCCCGAGGTCCGGCTCTCCGAGCTCCGGACCAAGCAGGGCGGCAACGACCTCGACGAGTTCGTCGAGCTGAGCGGCGCCCCGGGCACCAGTCTCGACGGCGTCAGCCTGGTGATCGTCGGCGGCGAGGGCACCGACACCAACGGCGTCATCGAGGGCACGGTGAACTTCTCCGGCCAGACCATCGGGAAGAGCGGACTCCACGTGGTGGCGGAGGACTCCTTCGCGCTCGGTGTGGCCGACGCGATCCAGGAGCTGCCCTTCAACGACTTCAACAACAAGACCTACCTCCTGGTCTTCAACTTCACCGGCGCGGTCAACGCGGACCTCGACTCCGGCGACCAGTGCGTGCTCGACAGCCAGCCCTGGGATGCCCTGCTCGACGAGGTCGCGGCGGTCGGCCCCGCCGACAAGGCCGGCTCGATCGGCAACTGCATCTACTCCGCGGTCACCGTGGGCCCCGAGGGCAACTTCCCCCCCGCCCACATCTTCCGCTGCACCAACACGACGGGGGCGTGGTCCTTCGGCACCTTCAACCCGACCGACCCCCTCGCGGTGGACACCCCGGGGGCCCCGAACCCCTCCGACTGCTCCACCGACCCGGTCACCGTGTGCGGTGACGGGTCCTGCGACGTGGGCGAGGACGAGGTGAGCTGCCCCGAGGACTGCAGCACCGGAAGCGGCTGCCCCGCGTTCGATGAGCGCGGCATCGTCGCGCCCTGCACCACGATCTTCGAGACCCTGGACCCGAGCTGCTGCACGACCTGGAGCGACGCCTGTCAGTCGATCTACGACAGCTACTGCAACTTCCAGTCCGCGCCGCCGGCCCCGGTGAAGATCAGCGAGATCCGCCGCGACCAGTTCGGCACCGACGACGACGAGTACGTCGAGTTCAGCGGGGAGCCGGGCTCCTCGATCGACGGGCACACCCTGCTGGTGATCGGTGACGGTTCCGGCGCCTCCGGCGTCATCGAGCAGGCGCTCCCCCTCGCGGGCACCTTCGACGACTCGGGGCTGCTGGTCCTCGCGCGACCGTTCGTGGCCGGCGAGGTCGAGGGCGAGGGCAGCGGCTTCAACCCCGCCCTCGGCACCCCGGACATCGTGTGGCCCGAGAACTGGAGCTTCGAGAACAGCGACAACCTCACCTTCATCCTGGTCTACGGCTACCAGGGCGTGGGAGGCGACCTCGGCCGCAACGAGGACCTCGACGCCACCGACGACGGGACCCTCGATTCCGCACCCTGGCTCGCGGAGGTGGACTGCCTCGCGCTGATCGAGACCGATCCCGCGATCGAGGGCGAGCTGGTGTACTGCACCGAGCAGGTCGGTCCCAACGGGACCTTCGCACCCGGGCACGTCTACTTCGACTGCGCGCTGGAGTCATGGCAGATCGGGCTCATCGACCCGGTCGGCGCCAAGGGCACGGACACCCCCGGCGCGGCCAACCCCGGCTGCGACCAGGTGGCCCCGCCCTGCCCCGGCGACTTCGACGGCAGCGGTGACATCAACGGCGCGGACCTCACGTTCCTGCTCGGGGTCTGGGGCACCGAGAACCTCGAGTTCGACCTCACCGGTGACGGCCTCATCAGCGGCGCGGACCTGACCATCCTCCTCGGCGGATGGGGCTTCTGCCCCGAGTGATCCGCCTCGCCTCCGGCCCGGGCGCCGGACGGCCGACGATCCACGGCGCCCCCGACTCCGGTCGGGGGCGCCTTTTCACTGGTGGGCCCGGGTTTCTGAGGGTTTCGGGTCCGCGGCCGGTCGCGGGCGTCCGGTTCGAGGCTATGCTCGGCACGATGAACGTCATCGTGTCCCCCATCTCGAAGCTGGGCGAGCTGGTCAACCGCTCCGTGGGGGGATTCGGACGCTTCACCGGGTTCGCCGGGACCACCGCCTACTGGATCGTGACCCAGCCCAGCTCCTGGACGAGGTGGCGGATCCTCGCCCCGCAGATCTACGCGGTCGGGGTGTTGAGCATCCCGGTGGTCGCCCTGACCGGGATGTTCATCGGCATGATCCTCGCCCTGGAGGGATTCGCCCAGTTCGCGGCGATCGGCCAGGAGGACCGGATCGGTGGGGTGATCAACGCCTCGGTGACCAAGCAGATCGGCCCGGTCCTCGCCGCGGTGATGGTCGCGGGCCGGGTGGGCGGGGCGCTCGCCGCGGAGCTCGGGACCATGAAGGTCACCGAACAGCTGGAGGCGCTCAAGGCGATGGGCAGCGACCCCATCCGGGTGCTGGTGGTCCCGCGACTCGTCGCCTGCATCATCATGACCCCCATCCTCACCATCTACAGCGACATCCTCGGGGCCTGGGGCGCGTGGTTCGTGGTGGTCGAGATCTTCGGGGTCCCGGGCGCCGACTACTGGTACCACAGTGCCGCCTTCGTGACCTGGTGGGAACCGGTCGGCGGGCTCTCCAAGAGCCTCTTCTTCGGGGCGGCCATCGGGCTCGCCGCCTGCTACAAGGGCTTCTTCTGTCGTCCCGGGGCCGCCGGGGTGGGCAACGCGGCCACCGCCGCCTTCGTCTCGAGCTTCATCGCGATCATCATGATCAACCTGGTCCTCGCCAAGTTCCTCAACGAGTTCCGCAACCTGGTCGACCCCCTCGAGGCGTCGTTCTTCTTCTAGCCCCGCCCCATCGCGGAGTCCGAATGCCGCATCGAACCACGACCATCACGACCATGCTCCTGCTGGGCGCCATGCTCACCGGCGGGTCCACCACTCCCGGGCCGACCGGCGCCGGCGTCCAGGAGTCCCCGACCCCCCCGCTGGGCCGGGGCCGCGAACGGGTCTACGACTACACCGTCCGGGTCACGGTCGGGGACCCCACCCACGTGAACGGGTTCAACAACCTCGCCACCCGGGCCATGACCTGCGAGGCGACCCGGCTGGTGTTCCCGATGGTCCTCCGTGGGAACTACGCCCTGGTGGATCCCGAGCGCATCCGGGTCGCGGGGATGATCGGGGGGCGCTGGACCACCGAGGGCGTGTCGTGGACCCTTCGCCCCCCCGGTCCCGACGGGACCGCCGTGGTCGAACTGACCTTCCCCCCCCTCAGCACCGCCTACCTGGGCATGGAGGTGCGCTGGCGAGTCAGGACCTGGGAGCCGACGATCGACGAGGCGGGGGCGGCGGGCATCGGTTGGCCGGAACAGTGGCCTCCCGAGGTGACCCCCTTCCTGCAGCCGAGCCGTTTCATCGACTCCGAGTCATCGCGCGTCCGGGCGTTCGTGGAATCGGTGACCAACGACCGACAGCGGGAGGTCCCGATCTACCTCGCCGCGAAGGAGCTGACCCGGCAGGTGGTGAAGCACTTCCGGAACGTCGACGGGGGGAGGACGAACGTCGACGCCGTGAGCAGCTGCGAGCAGAGCCTCGAGCTCGGCCGGGGGAGCCGGGCGGACATGACCTGCCTCGCGGTCGCCTGCCTGCGGGCCGCGGGGATTCCCGCCCGTCCGGTGATGGGCCTGGGGACCTACCTCTCGAAGAACCTCGGGAAGCAGGTCCAGACCTGGCTGCCGTGGTGCGAGTTCTACCTGCCCGGCGCGGGCTGGGTCGCCTTCGACCCCTTCGAGATGCGGGGCAAGGGCATTGAGTTCAAGTCGCTGGACGCACCCTGGCCGTGGTTCGGCAGCGAGCGTGCGTTCTCCGAACGGGCCGCGCAGTCGTATGAGCTGTTCGTCCCCGGAAGCACCCAGCCGTTCGAGTGTCGGTTCGAGCTCACCAACGGCGCGGACCCCGGACTGCGGGGCGGGGCCTTCGCGACCAGGTTCCGTCGCTTCCGTCCCTGGGGCTGGATGGCGGCCACCTGCACCTACGAGGCCTGCCCGGTCTTCCTCGAGAGCATCACCCGCAACAACCGGACCGGATCACTCCTCGATCGCTGACCCGGTCCCCGGCGCCTCGAGTCCGGGACGGATGCCGCGCACCACCGCTGCGGGCTTGTTGGGGCGGGCGCCGCCACGCGATCGATTCCCCCGACCGGCGACGGTGATCGAGACCCGCTCCTCGCTCCGGGGGACGAGGCCCGGGACGGCCTCGGCGGTCCGAACACGGTGGACGAAGTCCGACGGGTCCCCCAGCATCCGGAGGCGCCCGGTGAAGACCCCGGTGGCACCGGATTCGACGCGGGCGCAGGCACGCCACGCAAGGTGGTGCAGGCACTCTGGCACGACCAGCGGCTCGGATGGATCCTCCGGCGAACCGATCGACCAGCTGCGGGGCGGGGCGGCGCCGGGAGCGGCGCGCGCGACCACCAGTGGCCCGGGCCCGAAGCGAGCCCGCACCCGACCGTCCACCAGCAGCGTGAGCGCCTGCTCCCCCCGGGGCACCGAGACCACCACTCCGGCGCGGTCGGTCCGCCCCCGGAGCGAGCCGTCGCACTGGAGCACGACCGGCCCGCGCACGTAGGGATCGACCGGCATCTCGAGGCGCACCGCCCCCTCGAACGGACCCTCGAGCTCGAGCCGGACCTCGAAGGTGGCCCCTCCGCTGGGATTGGGGTCGCACAACACCGTCCAGCGGATCCCCCGACCCGTTGCGTCCCCGGCCTCGAGGGCACCCACGTGGCGGAGGCGGCCGTCGCCCCGGATCCGTTCGCCGTTCGTGCGGAAGGACTGCGGGGCCGCGTCCCGGGCGAGCACCTCGATCAGCAGGTGAGGAGGTCCGGACAGCGGATCCGATGCCGGCGGATCGGCCACCGACCCGCCACCGAGGACACCGGCCACGAGCGCGACCAGGCCGCGGGCTGCCAAGGAGGAGTGGTGCATGCTCGCGATCTCCACCGGGTTCCATCGGCCCCATCGCGCGACGACCTGAGTGGCACCATTCGAGCGGCGGCGAAGCCGGTCGCGAGCATCGGGTCGCACCAGCGAGGGGACTTACCGGACGGGTCCGGGCCGGGCGGCGATCACTTCGGCGACGAGGTCCCCCTCGCGAGGGAGGTTATGCTTCCCGTAGTCGTCCCGGGGCGGGATCACCCGGACCCCGATCGACTCCAGGAGGCGGCAGTTCTCGACCAGGATCGAGTTGTGCATGGAGCCGTGCATGGCGGGCGCCACCAGGACCGAGGCCTCCCCGCGCTCCATGCGGCCGAGGGCGGACGCCAGGGTGGCGGTCAGCACCGTGTCCGCGATCCCCCGGGCGAGCTTACCGATGGTGTTGTAGCTGGCGGGGGCCAGCAGGTACACGTCGAAGGGGTTGGCGTCGGAGAGGTGCTCGGCGTCGGAACCCAGCCG
>PKCS01000082.1 GCA_002862305.1 Phycisphaerae bacterium
GTGGCCCTGCTGGCCCACCTCGGTGCCGGCGACCACCTGCTGATGGTGGACGCCTGCTACGCCCCCTCCCGCATCATCTGCACCGAACGCCTCGCGGCGCTGGGGATCGAGACCACCTTCTACGACCCGACGATCGGGGCCGGGATCGAGGAACTCATCCGCCCGAACACCCGGGTGCTGTTCATGGAGAGCCCCGGGTCGCTGACCTTCGAGGTCCAGGACGTGCGGGCGCTGGTGGAGGTGGCGAACCGGCACGGGGTGGTGACGATCGCGGACAACACCTGGGCGACCCCCCTGCTGTTCAACCCGATCGCCCACGGGGTGGACGTGGTGGTCCACGCCCTGACCAAGTACGTCTCGGGCCATTCCGACGTGATGCTCGGGGCGCTGGTCGCCGCCGACCGCGAGGGCTGGGAGCGACTCAAGACCACCGCCATGGACTTCGGGCACGGAGCGAGCCCCGACGACGCGTGGCTGGCACTCCGGGGACTGCGGACCCTCCCGGTGCGACTGCGGCGCAGCGCCGAGACCGCCCTGGAGGTCGCGAGCTGGCTGGCGAACCGACCCGAGGTCGCGGCGGTGCGGCATCCCGCCTTCGAGGACACCCCGGGCCATGCCTTCTGGAAGCGGGACTTCCGGGGGGCGTCGGGACTGTTCTCCGCGCTTATGGGACCGACCGACCGGGCCGGCTTCAAGGCCTTCGTGGAAGGGCTTCGACACTTCGCCATGGGCTACAGCTGGGGCGGATTCGAGAGCCTGGTCCTGCCCTTCAACCCCGCGGACCGATCCAATCAGCTCAATTTCGAGGCGGGCGTGGGATTGAGGCTGTCCATCGGTCTTGAATCCGGGGACGATCTGGTCCGGGACCTCGAGGCCGGATTCGACCGATCGCGGAACCCGGGGTGAGCCCAGGAGGCAGCAGCGACCGTGAGTGGATCATCGGACAACCCGCACCACCCGCCCGAAGCCGTGGCGTTGATGGACCGGATCACCTCCAAGCAGGCGACGGTGGGCGTGATCGGGCTCGGCTACGTGGGACTCCCGCTGGTGAAGACCCTGCTGGAGCACGGGTTCAAGGTCGTGGGCTTCGACGTCGACCGGACGAAGATCGAGTGGCTCGACACCGGACACGCCTACATCGAACACCTCGGACAGGGGTTCTTCGACTCCCTGCGCGACAGCGCGGACTTCCACGGCACCAGCGACCCCTCGGCACTGGCCCGGGCGGACGCGATCCTGATCTGCGTGCCGACCCCGCTGGGACGGCACAACGATCCCGACCTCAGCTACATCCGGGAGTGCACCCGCATGATCTCGGGCATCCTGAGGCCCGGACAGCTGGTCGCGCTGGAGTCCACCACCTACCCCGGCACCACCCGGGACGAGCTCAAGCCGATCCTCGATGAATCGGGCCTGGAATGCGGCCGGGAGTACTTCCTGGCCTACAGCCCGGAGCGCGAGGACCCGGGCAACGCGGGGCGCCGTGCCGGGGACCTACCCAAGGTGGTGGGCGGGGTGGACGAGGTGTCGACCGACCTCGCGATGGCGCTCTACCGCCAGGTGGTCGCGGAGGCGCACCGGGTCTCGAGCGCGGAGGTCGCGGAGAGCGCGAAGCTCCTCGAGAACATCTACCGGTCGGTCAACATCGCGCTGGTCAACGAGATGAAGGGCGTGCTCGACGACCTGGACATCGACATCTGGGAGGTGATCGAGGCGGCGAGCACCAAGCCCTTCGGGTTCCAGCCCTTCTTCCCGGGTCCGGGACTCGGCGGGCACTGCATACCCATCGACCCGTTCTACCTGACCTGGAAGGCCAAGGAGGTCGGGAGGAACACCCGCTTCATCGAGCTCGCCGGCCAGATCAACACCTCGATGCCGAAGTACGTGGTCCAGCGCGTGCACCGGGCGCTCGACGAGAGCGGAGTGCCGGCCAGCCGGGCGAGGGTCCTGATCCTGGGGATCGCGTACAAGCGGAACGTCGACGACTGCCGGGAGACCCCCGCGGCGGAGATCATCAGCCAGCTCACGCAGCTGGGCTGCGAGGTCCGGTACCACGACCCGCACCTGAGCGAGTTCCCGCGGATGCGGCGGTACCGCTTCGAACTCGCCTCGGTCCCCCTGGACGCCGCGGTCCTCGAGGAGAGCGACTGCGTGGTGGTCGTCACCGACCACGACGACGTGGACTACGAACTCGTCGCACGCCACTCGAGACTGGTCGTCGACACCCGGAACGCGATGGCGCGGGTGCCGGCGGAGGGGTTGAAGTGCCGGGTGGTCAAGGCATGAGTCAGAACCAGTGGAAGACCACGATCCTGCAGGCGGGTGGATTCGCCCTCGACGGCGGCGGGATGTTCGGGATCATCCCCCGGGCGCTGTGGAGCAAGTGGTCCGCGCCGGACGAGGCCAACCGGATCCGCCTCCAGTGCAACCTCGCGCTGCTGGAGGACGGGGAGCGGACGGTGCTGGTGGAATGCGGGTACGGGGAGAAGTGGAGCGAGAAGGACCGGGGGATCTTCGACATGGAGCGGAGGACCGCCCTGGACGCACTGTCGGAGTCGGGGGTGGATCCCGCGGAGATCACCCACGTGCTGCTGACCCACCTGCACTTCGACCACGCCGGGGGACTGACCCGGTGGTCGGATCCCGGCCGGGGGGACGAGGGTGGGTTCGAACCGAGCTTCCCCAACGCGAGGATCCTGGTGCAGAGGCGCGAGTGGGAGGACGCTTGCGCCAACCGATCGACGATGACCAGGACCTACCTCCGGTCCCACCTCGACCCGATCGTGGATCGGGTCGACCTGCTGGACGGATCAGGGGAGGTGCTCCCCGGACTCGAGGTGGAACCGATGCCCGGCCACACCTGGGGCCAGCAGTCCGCCTGGTGGCGGGACGTCGAGGTCGCCTACGTGTTCCCCGGGGACGTCTGCCCGACCCGCGCCCACGCCCATCTTTCGGCGAGCATGGGCTACGACGTGGAACCGTGGACGAACATGAACAGCAAGCGCACCCTGTTGCGCCGATGCCATGACGAGGGACGACGGCTGGTCCTCGGGCACGATCCGGACCACGCGGTGTGCACGGTGCGGGAACCGGGGGATCGACCCGGGAGCTACACCCTCGAACGCGGATGAGAGCGTTCCAGGCGGGGGTGGACGGTGAATGCTTGCCCCGCGAGGCGGCGAGCGACTATCCTCGACGGACCATGAAGACCTTCACCAAGCCAGCCCGATCCGCGATGACGTCCGCATTCCTCGCCGCCTGCACGGTGGTTCCGGCTGCCGCCCAGAGCAGCGGCCCCATGACCCCGAGCGCCTCGGGCACCAGCCCGCTGCTGGGCTACATCATCGCCGCGGTGCTGGGGGTGCTGCTGGTGGTGATCACCATGATCCCCTCCAAGCGGCACACCGAGGACCTCTGACCACGAGGACCGGACCGGACATGAAGAACGCCCACATCATCTGGCTGGTGCTGCTGAACCTCGGACTGGTGGCCGTCCTGTGGTTCGTGACCTTCCGGCCGGGTGCGGAAGCGGTCGCCGACGCCTCGGCATCCAGGCGCGGCAAGTACATGGCGGTCTCCGGGCACATCTCGGGCATGAAGGCGCCGGTGGTCTGGATCATCGACCAGTCGAGCCAGCAGATGGTCGCGATCCAGTTCGACTACCAGGCCAAGCAGTTCCGGAACTACGGGTACCGGAACCTCACCCAGGACGCCCAGGCGATCCGGCAGAATCGACCATGAGGAACCACGAGGCACGATCATGACCCGTCACTCCAGATCCCGGAACCAACTCACGCGGGGGATCCTGATGGCGACCGCGTTCCTGCTGGCCGCCCTGGTGGTGGTCCAGGCGGGTCGAGCACCCCGGCCGTCGGCGTTCGCGGGGGATGCGGTGGTGGGTTCGGAGGGGTTCACGATGCTGACCGCCTCCAGCGGGTTCGGGAAGGACGTCCGCCCCTACGAGCTGCTGTACGTCCTGGACAACTACTCGGAGATGATGTTCGTCTACGAGGTGCCCCAGTCCACGAATCGCAGCGTCTCCCTGCTGGGCGGGATGGACCTCCCCTACCTGTTCAGGATGGCGCGGGGCGCCGGCAACTGAGGACCTCGGAACACGCACGTGCCTGGAACCCCACCGAAATACGTCCCGGTCGAGCGCCGGATGACCGAGTCGAGAGCGGCCTCGTTCCAGACCAGGTCCATCAAGAACGAATCGAAGCTCGCGGGCTATCGCCTGGCGGTCGCGATGACCGACCTCACGACCCTGGAGGGGAAGGACACCCCGGGCAAGGTGCGAAGCCTCTGCCGGAAGGCGCTGTCACCGGACGTGGGAACCCCCCTTCCGGAGGACGCGCCGAGACTCCCGCCGGTGGCGGCGGTGTGCGTCTACCCGGAGCTGGTCGCGGTGGCGCGGGACTGCCTCGGTGACTCGGGGGTCAGGATCGCGAGCGTGGCGACCGCGTTCCCCAGCGGGCAGTACCCACTCTCCCTCCGCCTTGAGGACGTCGAGCTCGCGGTCGGATCGGGCGCGGACGAGATCGACATGGTGATCTCGCGCGGCGCCTTCCTCGCAGGTCGTTACGACCAGGTGGCCGGCGAGATCCGGGAGATCAAGGCCGCCTGCGGCGATGCGCATCTCAAGATCATCCTCGAGACCGGGGAGCTCGAGACCCTGGACAACATCCGGCGCGCCAGCGAACTCGCGATCGAGACGGTGCTGGACGCACCCGGAGGCGACGGCCTCGCGGACGGGGAACTCTTCATCAAGACCTCCACCGGGAAGGTCAGTCCCGCGGCCACCATGCCGGTGGTGCTGGTGATGCTGGAGGCGATCCGGGAGGCGTGGTTCCGCCACGGGGTCCGGATCGGCATGAAGCCGGCGGGCGGGATTCGTTCCGCCAAGCAGGCGCTGCACTACCTGGTGATGATCAAGGAGACCCTGGACGAGCACTGGCTCAGCCCGGAACTCTTCCGCTTCGGGGCCTCCAGCCTGCTCGACGACCTCGTCCGGCAGTACGCGAGGCAGCTGAACGGTCGCTACATGGCGCCCTACGACGTCAGCAGCGCCTGAACCACGATCCCATCAACCCGGCAGGCTGTCCTTCCACGCGTCCTCCCACATGCGGAACCCACCGAGGAAGGCGTTCTCGTTCTCGCCCCGGCGACAGTAGTCCGGCAGCTTGAAGTCCTCCTTGAACTTCTTGACGTTGCCCCCGCCGAGCACGATGTAGTCGGGAAGCAGTCCCCGGTAGAGCACCTCGCAGACCTCGAGGACCACCTCGCGCCAGCTCTTCTTGCCGTGCTTCTCGAGCGCCGCCTCGCCGACCGCATCCTCGAAGGTGCTGTTCCGGCGGAAGGGCATGTGTGCGATCTCGGTGGGCTGGACCACGTACTTGTTGATCAGGCAGGTGCCGAGACCGGTCCCGAGGCCCATGAAGAGCATCGAACCCCCGTCGTAGGAACCGATCGCCTGCATGGCGGCGTCGTTGGTGACCTTGGTGGGGACCCCGAAGGCGTCCGTGAAGTCGAATCCCTTCCACCCGTCGCCGAGGTTGACCGGATCGATCATCGCGGTGTTGTCCCGGATCGGGGCCGGGACCCCCATCGAGACCCGGTCGATGTCCCAGTCCTTGATGATCGCCTTGACACCCTCGACCATCTGGGAGGCGGTCAGGTCGGGGCCGCTCTCGAAGCGGCGTTTCTCGGGATCGCTCTTGATGCGGACCTTGACGTGGGATCCGCCGATGTCGATAGCCAGGACCTCGGCCATGTCAGGACTCCTCTCTCGGCAGGACGTCCCTCCATGGGAGCGTGCCGTACGGGGTCCGATGATAATATCTCGGGGATGAAACAACCGATGCTCGATCGATCAACCTTGCGACGCCGTCAGGACCGTTCAGGACTCGCCGCCCCCGCGACCCTCCTGGTGGTGCTCCAGGTGCTCTTGATGCTCCCGGTCGCACTCCAGTCGGGGTGCGCGAAACCGGAATCAAGGGGATCGGGAACCGTCGTCACCACCGAGGACGGGGTCCTCATCGACCAGCTCGTGATCGAGGACGACAAGGTGGTGGTCAACGAACGGGGCATCCGACCGGACGACCAGTCCGGGGCTGACGGCTCCCGGAAGTACATCATCGAACGACGGCCGGTCGCCGAGGGGGAGGCGATCCGACTCCGGATCGAGAACCGGAGGGGCGGCCTCGCGATCGAGGTCGACCAATCCTCGTCGGAGGTGGTGGTGGAATCGGTGGTCTCGGTCCCCGGGGCCAGGAGCCGGGCGAACGACGAACTGCTCTCGGGGGTCGGGTTGGAGCTGGGAGGCGGTCCGAAGGGGTGGACCGAGATCCGGACCACGTGGCCCGGGGGACGGCCGGCGGAGGCGATCGCTCTGATCAGGGTGGTCGCACCCAGCCTGGCTTCGCTGGACCTGCGGACCGGCGAGGGTCCCATCATCGTCTCCCCCTGCTCCGGCGACGTGGAGCTCCGCACCGGCAGGGGATCGATCTCGGTCGTACTCCCCGCGGGCTGGAACGGCCGCGTGCAGGCGGAGGCGCTCGGTGGCCGGGTGGAGACCGTGACCACGCCGGAGGTGAGACTCGACTGGAGCTCCTTCCAGGAGAACCGGGCGGACTTCAGGCTCGGCGAGTCGGGGGAGGAAGGCGCCAACGCCCGGATCAAGACCGGGGACGGGTCGATCAGGATCACCGTCGGCTGAATCGGGACGGGTCATGAAGCTGCTAGGATGGTCGCGAAGGTGGTTGAACCAGTGGACAGTTCCCCGAGCACCAGCACGACCGATCACGACGCCGTGACGAGCGGCGCCAACGGCTCCGGCTGGGAGTACGCCCCCGCACCGGAGACCACCGAGGTCCGCATCGAACCCCGGTACGGGCTGTTCGTCGGCGGCCGGTTCGTGGCCTCGAAGGGCCGGCGGCGGATGAGCACCCTGAACCCCGCCAACGAGCGGGAGCTCGCCTCGGTGGTCCAGTCCAACGCGGCGGACGTGGACGCGGCGGTGGCGGCCGCCCGCAAGGCATTCCGGAAGTGGTCGCGCACGCGACCCATCGAACGAGGCAAGTACCTCTTCAGGATCGCGAGGAGGATCCAGGAACGAGCCCGGGAACTGGCGGTGCTCGAGACCATGGACGGCGGGAAGCCGATCCGGGAGAGCCGGGACGTCGACGTCCCGCTGGTGGCCCAGCACTTCTTCCACCACGCGGGGTGGTGCGACAAGCTCCGGTACGCGATCCCCGGGAACGACGACCCGAGGCCCCTCGGGGTCTGCGCCCAGGTGATTCCCTGGAACTTCCCCCTGCTGATGGCGGCCTGGAAGATCGCACCGGCGCTGGCCTGCGGGAACACGGTGGTCATCAAGCCGGCGGAATCGACATCGCTCACCGCGCTTCGGCTCGCCGAGATCTTCCAGGAGTGCGAGCTCCCGGACGGCGTGGTCAACGTGATCACCGGAGCGGGGGAGACCGGTCGCCTGCTGGTTGAGCACAAGGGCGTGGACAAGGTGGCCTTCACCGGATCGACCGAGGTGGGCAAGATGATCGCACGGTCCTGTGCCGGGACCTCGAAGCGGGTGACCCTGGAGCTGGGCGGGAAGAGCCCCAACATCGTGTTCGCGGACGCCGCGATCGACCAGGCGATCGAGGGCGTGGTCTCGGCGATCTGGTTCAACCAGGGACACGTCTGCTGCGCGGGGTCTCGACTCTTCCTCGAGGAATCCATCCACGATGAGTTCGTGAGACGACTCGAGCACCGGATGCGCAAGCTCCGGGTCGGCGATCCGCTGGACAAGAACACCGACGTGGGCGCCATCAACTCGCGCGATCAGCTCGAGAAGATCAACCAGTACCTCGAGCACGGGATCCAGGAGGGCGCCACCATGGTCCAGTGCTGCGACCGGCCCCTTCCGGAATCCGGTTTCTGGTGCCGACCGACGTTCTTCACCGGGGTGCAGCCCACCACCCGGATCGCCCGCGAGGAGATCTTCGGACCCGTGCTCTCCGTCATGACCTTCCGAACCCCGGAGGAGGCGGTCCAGCGCGCGAACGACACCCCCTACGGACTCAGCGCGGGGATCTGGACGGACAAGGGCGCCAAGGTGTTCGAGCTGTCCTCGAGGTTGAAGGCGGGGGTGGTGTGGTGCAACACCTTCAACAAGTTCGATGCCGCCAGTCCGTTCGGTGGCTACAAGGAGTCGGGTTGGGGCCGCGAGGGTGGTCGCCACGGCCTCGCCGCGTACCTCGCCTGAACAGGATCCGGACCATGAACGACTCGAAGAAGACCAGCAGGGAACCCGGACGGATCGCGGTGGCGAAGACCTGGAAGCTGTTCATCGGGGGTGCGTTCCCCCGAAGCGAATCGGGTCGATCGACCCGGGTCCTGGGGCCCGGCGGCGACTTCGAGACCAACGTCTGCCTCGCGTCCCGCAAGGACCTCAGGAACGCGGTCGAGGCCGCGGAGTCCGCCCGCGCCGGCTGGCAGAACCGGACCGGCTACAACCGTGGACAGATCCTGCATCGAATCGCGGAGATGGCCGAATGCCGGCGCGGGGAGATCGTGGATGCGATCACCGCCACCGGATCGGCCACCCGGCGAGTCGCCGCGGAGGAGGCGGACCGGTCGATCGATCGACTGGTGTCCCATGCAGGCTGGACGGACAAGGTCGAGCAGGTCCTGGGGTGCCGGAACTCGGTGGCCGGTCCGTACCACAACATGAGCATCCCGGAACCGATCGGGGTGGTCGGGGTCGTCGCGCCGGACCAGCCCTCGCTGCTGGGGCTGGTTTCGATGATCGGGAGCGCGATCGCCACCGGAAACGTGGTGGTGGCGGTGGTCTCCGAATCGAACCCGCTCCCGGGTCTGCTGCTGGGTGAACTGTGCGCGACCTCCGACGTCCCGGCTGGCGTGGTCAACCTGCTCAGTGGTTCGAGGAAGGAACTCCTGCCGCACCTCGCGACGCATCGTGCCCTGGGGGCGGTGGTGGCCGCGGGACTGAGCAGGACCCAGCGACGGGCCCTGCAGGAGGGTGGCGTGGATTCGCTCACGCGGGTGCACCCCGCCATGGACGATCATCCCTTCGACGGGACCGACTTCTGGACCACGCCGCGGGCACTGATGCCCTTCGTCGAGACCAAGACCATCTGGCACCCGATCGGGGGCTGAACGAACGTCACTCCGAGGCGACGCTCAGGGTGATGCCGCGGGGATCGCACCCACCGACGTCGAAGACCTCGATCCGCGTCGAATCCACCGTGAGATCCGGGGGAAGCGACACGGCGGGCGAGGTGCCGGCGTCGTAGCGACCCACCATGGTCCCGTCGACCAGGACCAGTCCTCGAGACATCGACGAGAGGTCCAGGGATGCGGCACGGCCGGGCCCGTTGGCGAGCTGCACCCGGAACCAGGTCGGGATCCCGGTGGCATCCCCGGCAGGGCCGAGCTCCCGGAATGCATCGACCAGGTCGGATGGTGCGGACACGGCGGTGAAGGCGATCGACCCTGGGTCGGTGCCCAGCTCGCCGAGGACCTCCTCCATCCGGAGCGAGGCGGCGAGGTCGGGGATCGAGTCCTCGAAGGAGGGATCGGGGCGGAAGACCAGGACGTTCTTTCCCTGCTTCATGCCCTCGGTCACCCCGGGTACGAGCCTGAACCCGTCCTCGATCGAGGTCTCGGTCCGGCGGAGGTACTGGTCGTTGAGGAACCACGATCCGGAGGCCCGGGTGCCGGGGCTGACCACGAGGGCCTTCTTCCTCCGGTGCGTGAACGTCCACTCCAGCGCGATCCCGGACGACTCCGAGTCGGACTCGAGTTCGGGAACGAACCCCCTCCGGGAGGAGATCTCCTCCAGCGGTTGGTTTCGAAGGATCTTCACGGACAGGTCCTTGAAGGGCGTCACCTGCCCGATCGGGCGGTGGATCCCGGCGGGCTCGACCTGCCGGTTGCCGGAATCCCGACCGCCGTGGAGTTCGACCAGCACCGCGAGCTGGCGGGCGGAGCCGGGAGCGGGCAGCCGGACGTCGAAGCCGTCGGGGGTGCCGAGGCCACCGGTTCCGAGGTGGCGGGCACCAAGGTAGAGGTCGAACCGGTAGGGACCCGCGGGGAACCGGAGCTGGCGACCGTTGGATCCGGATTCGGGAAGGTCGAGGAGGTACCAGCCGTATCCGGCATCGATGCCGCAGGAATCCATGGAGCGCGGGGTCCGGGTCCGGGCGTACCGAGGATTCGTGCCATCCAGGCAGGATTCGAGGGGACACGCCGACCAGTCGAGCTTCCTGCGGGAACGCGTCAGCCGGAAGGGTGGGCGTGACTCGATCTCCGAGAGACGGCCGTCGAGGTCCACCCGGCTGGCGGAGGCGAAGGCGGGGTCCCGGACCGGGACGCCGTCCGCGGCGACCCCGAGCACGCCGAGCAGGAGCCCGTCGGGATCCACCGCCACCGACCGTGCCTGCAGGGGATTGCAGACCACCAGGTGGTACTCCTCGAACTCGACGATGGTGGGATCGGGATCATCGGGATCGGGGACGGGGCACTCCAGCTCGCGGCCGTTGATCCCGATGCGAATCGCCGACCCCGCCCGGCCGAAGAGGACGATGAGCCGCCGGCCGACGAAATCCACGATCGATCCGCTGGTGTAGTCAAGGCGCCCGCTGCCCGAGAGGTCGACCCCGACGAGGGGCCAGGTGCCCAGCGGATCGGCGCCGAAGGAGAGCTTGCGACCGTCGGAGAGGACCACCTCGTGGTCGGAGCCTTGATCCTGGTCACCGAGGAGGAACAAGGCGGTGGAGGCGCTTCCGCGGCGCGCCACGAGGGCGGAGGCCACCGCGTCGGGATTGGCCACCGGGGCATCGAGCGCGGGATCGAAGCTCGAGAGCAGTCCGCTGAAGGACCCGGCGAACCGGATCAGGGGGATGGAGTTCCGGCTCTCGGGGACGATCGAGCCGTCATGGCCGAGGAACGCGCCGGGGATGACGTGGAGGGACTGGCCCGCGGAAGCCGTGGTCGCCCGGTGCACTCCGCCCACCGCGTCATCCACGATCGGCATGCCGCCGGCGGCGATGACGGACTTGAGGGCGCGAGCCACCTGGTCCGGATGCTCGGACCCTCCCTTGAGGAGGACGACGCCGGGGGCATCGGGCTGGACCTGGAGCAACTGCCGGGTGTTGGAGAAGAGATCGCGGCTGTCGACGTGCTCGGACCAGATGTCGATCGCGCCCTCGACGTCCTGCCAGAGGTCGTTGGCGGTGAAGAGGGGGACGTCGAGTCCGTGTTCGTTGACCAGGCGCTTCAGCTCGTCGAAGTAGATCGAGCCCGACTCCTCGTTGCCGCACCGCCATTCGTGCTCGATCTGGAGGCCGAGCAGGGGACCCTCGCGCTCGTCGGTGCTCTGGAATCGAGCGAGCTCGCTGAAGAGGTGCCGCCACCAGTCCGAGAGCGCCGAGATGAAGTCGGGATCGGCCTCCCGGTGGAAGCCCGCCTCGGATTCCACTCCCAGCCAGCCCGGCAGCCCGCCGGCGGGGAAGGGACGTCCCACGTTGGGGCCCGCCCTGAGGATCACCTTCAGGCCGGATTCGGCACAAAGCTCGAGGTACCGCGCGAGATCCAGGCTGCCCTTGAAGCTGAACTGGCCCCGGCGGGCCTCGTGGAAGGACCAGGGCGCGCTGGTGAGGATGGTGTTGAACCCGGATCCACGGAGGTTGTCCAGGCAGGCCGCCCAGCTGCTCCGATCGAGCAGGGTGTGCTCGCACCTCGCTCCGATAAGCGTGATCCGCCTCGAGCGGATCAGAAAACCCCGACGGTCGAACGATACGATGGGCACCTTGACTCCTCTATAATTGCGTACGGGGATGATAGGCAGCTGGATACCGGGACGCGTGACCAATCGAGAACTCCGGTCGATGACGGACGTCAACTGCACCAGAACCAATGATTAACCGACCCTTCCAAGACACAAAAAAGATCCGGCCGGGACTCCGATCCCTGGCGACGGTGACGGTGTGCGTGGTGGTGGCGGGCTGCCAGAGCGATGCCGAGTGGGTCGACCAGCGCCTGGATCGGGTGCTTGACGCCAGTTCCGACGACATCGGGGGGGACAGCCGGGTGCCCGACACCGATGGCTGGATGGCCGGGGCGGGGAACGCGTTCCCTCCGGACCGCCTGGTCGACAACCATCCCCCCACCGACAATCCGCCGGCGGAGGAACTCAGGTTCAAGGGACAGAGCTTCACCGAGGCGGACGCCGACCAGATCATCGAGCGGATGACCACGATGGGGGAACCCGATCCGGACGCGCTGGAGCTCTCGCTCGAGGGCGCGATCAGGTACGCCACCGTCAATGCGATCGACTACATCAATGCCGAGCAGAACTACATGCTCGCGGGGCTCTCGCTCCTGATCGAGGAGCACCGGTGGGAACCGAACTTCTTCAACAACCTCACGGTGGACTCCCAGATCGGGAGCTTCCTCGGGCTCGAGGGACGCTTCGACAGCGCGTTGACCGTGGTCAACGACTTCGGGGTCTCGCAGCGGCTTCCCTACGGCGGGACGGTGTCCGCCAGCCTGATCGCGGGGACCACCAACCTCCTGGACAACTTCTTCTTCGAGGGCGGCTTCTCGAACAACGTGGACGTGGTGCTTTCCGCGGACATCCCGCTGCTCCGCGGAGCGGGCACCACCGCCCGCGAGCCCTTGATCCAGGCGCGACGGAACCTGATCTACGCCGCTCGGGCGTTCGAGACCTTCCGGAGGGGGTACTACCTCTCCCTGGTCACCGACTACCTCGACCTCGTGGTCCAGCAGCAGTCGATCGAGAACGGACGTCGCAGCGTGGCGCTCTTCCAGCAGGTCGAGGAACGGACGACCTCCCTCGTCGAGGTCGGCCGGCTCAAGCCGTTCGAGGCCGACCAGGCGAAGCAGGACACCCTCTTCGAGATCGACCGCCTCAGCGGGCTCGAGGAGAGCTACCGGCTCGCGGTCGACCGGTTCAAGCTCCTGATCGGCATGCCCACCAAGCAGTCGGTGTCGATCACCCCGACGATGCTCGATCTCGACGCCCCGAGCATCACCCCGGACGAGGCGGTTCGGATCGCCCTCCGGCTCCGACTCGAGATCCAGACCAACCGGGATCGCATCGACGACCTGCGGAGGCAGGTCGACCTCGCCAAGAACGGGATGCTCGCGGAGCTCGACTTCAGCAGCTCGATCCTCTTCCCGCTCGCGGATCCCGGGCGGACCCTGGGATTCGACCTCAGCCCCGACGAGGTGTCCTTCGGTCTCGGGGTGCAGTACTCCGCGGCCCTGGACCGGGTGATCGAGAAGTACCGGGTCCGGCAGGCGCAGATCAACCTCGAGCAGGGAATTCGTTCGTTCCAGAACGCCCGCGACAAGATCGCCATCGAGGTCCGCAGCCGGGTCCGGGCGATCGAGCGATCCCAGTTCTCGTTCCTGCTCCAGGAGCGGAACGTCGACATCGCGAGGAACCGGCAGGC
Source organism: Phycisphaerae bacterium (assembly GCA_002862305.1). Taxonomy (GTDB): domain Bacteria; phylum Planctomycetota; class Phycisphaerae; order Phycisphaerales; family SM1A02; genus UBA8087. The sequence goes on from PKCS01000082.1 coordinate 13,497, forward strand.
GTCGATCGAGGCGGCCCCGGACCGGGCATCGACCCGGGATCGAACCGAAGCGGTCAACGCCCTGCGCCGTGCGGAGGACCAGCGGGACCGAGCGGCCCGGGACCTGCAGGTGGCGATCCTCCAGTACCTCACGGCCAGCGGTCGTTTGAGGGTGGACACCGAAGGCAACCTCAAGCCGATACCAGGCATGAAGAACGAAGCGGGGCAGTCCCTCGTGGACGGCGAACCGGAAAAGGTGGATGGTGCCCCGCGAGAGGGGTCCGTGGCGGGAAATGCCACATCCTGAACGGATAACGGTAGAAACGATCCACGGGTACTGGATATTGTGATGATCATGAAGTCGACTCGCTCAGACAATCCGAGGCGCAGGCACGGGGGCTCCAGGCCGCTGCTGCTGGTGGCGGTGGCGGTGTTCCTGCTGTCGCTGGTCGGGGTGTTCTGGCTCACGGGTTCGGGGGATTCGGAGGGGGACGTGGTGCTGGACGAGATCCACACCGTTGAACGCGGGAGCTTCACGGTCTCCTTCCCCGCTTCCGGGGAGCTGAGCTCCAGCGAGTTCGTCGAGATCAGGAACCCGCTCGACACGGTGGGCGTGGTCAAGTCGATCGTCGACGAGGGCACCACGGTCCAGGAGGGGGACACCCTCATCCAGTTCAACCAGGATTCGCTCGAGGACGCGATCGAGAAGCTGGAGGACCAGCTCACCGACGCGAAGAACCGGGTGGTGGACGTCGAGCAGAACCTCGAGATCGGGAACAGCACCCGGGCGAGCGCTCTTGACAAGGCCAACATCAACATCGAGATCGCGGAGCTCGGCCTCAAGGCATGGGAGGAGGGGGTCGACCTGCAGAACCTGCAGAAGTACCAGCTCGCGCTGGAAACCGCCCTGATCAACTCCACCCGCCTCGAGAAGCGGTTCGAGGAGGCCCGGGGCCTGGTCGACAACGGATTCATCAGCAAGGACGAGTTCGAGATGGACCGCATCCGGATGATCGAGGCGGCCGCCGCGGTGAAGCAGGCCGAGATCGCGCTCGACGTCTACCAGAAGTACACCCGAAAGCAGGACGAGAAGAAGTGGTCCTCCGACGTCGAGCAGGCGATCGCGGAGAGGTCGCGCGTGATCCAGCGTCACCGGGCGGAGCTGGTGAGCGAGACGAACACCGTGGAATCGGCGAGGAACCGGGTCACCAAGCTCGAGGAACGCCTGGTGGAGCTCCGGAGCCAGCTGAACATGTGCCACATGACGGCACCGACCACCGGGATGGTGGTCTACAAGAGCAGCATGAGCGGCGAGGGACGACGTCGGGACGAGGATCCCCCGATGATCGGCACCCACCTCTCCCCCAACGAGCTGGTGATCCTCATCCCGAGCGCCGACAAGATGATCGCGAATCTCAAGGTGAGCGAGTCCCGGATCGCCAACATCCGGCCGGGCATGAAGACCCTGGTCTACTCGGATGCGTATCCCGACACCCCCATCGAGGGGATCGTCGACGGGATCAGCGTGATGGCGGAGGATGGTGGCTGGCGGGATCCGCAGCGTCGCGACTACACCGTCCGGATCCGCCTCTACCAGAGTCCGGACATGGAACTCAAGCCTTCGATGCGCTGCGTGGGGAACATCACGCTGGACCGGGTCGAGGGCGCGCTCTCGGTGCCGATCCAGTCCGTGTTCCGCGAGGGGAAGTACGCCTTCGTGTACCTCCCGCAGGGCGACGGCTTCGTCCAGCGAGCGGTGGACGTGGGCCGATCGAGCGACATCTCGGTCGAGATCCTCGACGGACTCGTGCAGGGCGACCGGGTCCTGCTCCGGGAGCCGAAGGCGTTCGAGGTGCTTTCACGGCTCACGGACGACGAGCCGGCCGAGGAATCCGATCCCTTCGAGGACGCCGACCAGAGGGCTGCACAGACACCCATGGACTCGAGCGAGGTCGTCGCCCAGTAGGCGTCTGGTCCGGGGGAAGGCCTCAGGCCGTCGGCGGGGACGTGCCGGACAGCAGGCCGCCGACCCGGGGACCCTTGATCCGAAGGCCGACGAGCAGCAGCACCACCCCGGCCAGCACCAGGAACACGCTCAGCAGCTGGCCGCGACTCAGACCGAGGGTCAGGTCCACGCCGACATCCGGCATCCTGAAGACCTCGGTGAGCACTCGAAGCACGCCGTAGCCGATCAGGAAGGAACCGGCGATCACGCCGGGCTTCCGGGGAGCCAGCCAGATCACCACCATCAGCAGCAGGAGTACGGGCCCGTCACTGAGTGCCTGGAAGATCTGGGAGGGCCAGCGCGCGGTCAACAGGGGCGCGAGCTCGCCGCACAGCGCGGCGTTCCCCTGGTAGGACTCGATCACGACCTGTTGGTGGAGGTCGATCGCCAGGGGATTCGAGAGGTGCTGGACCAGCGGCTCGAGCCGTTCGACGGGCAGCTGGTGGGCCTCCTCGGGGTACTTGACGCTCCACCAGGGTGGATCGGCCTGGAGGGACACGGGAAGCGGCTTCCCCCACAGTTCGCCGTTGACGAAGTTGGCGAGGCGGCCGAAGAACAGTCCGGGCGGTGCGATGAAGGCGGTGATGTCGATCAGGTGCAGGACGGGGAGCCCGCGGCTTCGCGCGAAGAGGCACATCGCGAGGATCACCCCGATGATCCCCCCATGGCTGGCCATCCCGCCCTGGTGGATCGCCAGGACCCCCCAGAAGGGAAACGAGGAGGAGATCTCGGTGAGGAGCGAGGGATCGTAGAACAGGCAGTAGCCGAGCCGTCCGCCCACCAGCACCCCCCCCACCGTGTAGGTGATGAAGTCGGTGACCTGGGTGACGGTCAGCAGGATCCGGCCGGTGGAGGCGAGCCAGCGGAGGATGAGCCAGCCGACCACGAACCCCATGAGGTAGGAGAGTCCGTACCACTTGATCCCGAAGCTGTCGGTGACCTGGATGGCATTGGGGTCCAGGGAGTGGAGGTAGCTCTGCGCGAGGGTAAGCACGATGACATGGTACCCGCGATCGATGACGCGAAGACCGGCCCGGGAACGGGCGGTCCGATGGGCGGACGGGATGCACGGGGGTGGTCGCTACCTGACGTCGGCGACGATCTGGATCGGGTTCGGATCGGGATCGATGACCAGGGTGATCTCCTCGGTCGTGCCGGCAACCCCGATCGGCGCGACCTGCTCGAGGGCGGAGAACGCGAGGCCGTGCAGGAGCACGGCGGCACCGGCGATGCACGCAAGCGTGCCCAGGTTCCTCAGTGGGGCGAGTCCGAAGACGCCGCGAATCCCGCGGGTGCCGGTCCGGTCCTCGACGCATTCGGTTGTCCTGGTGGTCTCGTCCATGGTGTCGCCTCTGATGCTGCGGTGACCTCGGGTCGCCTGGGTCGTCTGGTGTCCGCCGTCTTCCGTGAGGAGGGCACCCTGAGAATCATCGACCGGTCGCTTCCTTTCGGTGCAGCACATTCAACGTTTGATACGGAATGGGGTGCGCAACAACTGCACCCTTCCGGGTTATTGGCTGAAAATGGGTAAAAAACCTCATGCGAATCGGGGGTGAACCGAGGGAAAGGAACCGGCAGTGCGCCCTGGATCCCGGCTAGGATGGCGTGATGAGCACGCAGGGACCACCTGAATTCCAGATCGCCGATGACGACGGCAACCTGACGCCCCACCTCGTGCAGCTGCTCGAGGGACGGACTCTCTCGGAAGAGGAGTCCTCGAACGCCTTCCGATCGATCATGTCCGGCAAGGCGGATCATGCGGAGATCGGCGCCCTGCTCGCACTCATGGCCACCCGGCTTCCGACGGTCGACGAACTGGTGGGGGCGGCGAGGGTCATGCGCGAACGGGTCGACCAGCTGGAGACCGGTGTCGCACCGGAGGACCTCCTGGACACCGCGGGGACCGGCGGGGCACCCAAGACCTTCAACATCTCGACCGCGGCGGCGATCGTGGCGGCGGCGAGCGGTGCCCGGGTCGCCAAGCACGGGAACCGTTCACGTACGGGTCGGGGCTCGGCGGAGGTCCTCGAGGCGCTGGGCGTCGACGTCGGGGCGGGGCGCGAAACCCAGCGAGCCTGCCTGGAACGGGCGGGGGTCTGCTTCTGCTTCGCGATCCACCACCACCCCGCGGCGAGGCACGCGATGCCGGTTCGAAAGGCATTGGGATTCCCCACGCTCTTCAACCTGCTCGGACCGTTGACCAATCCCGCGGGGGCGGGTCGCCAGGTGATGGGGGTCTACCGGGCGGACTTCGTCCCGATCGTCGCGGAAGCGCTGGCACGGCTCGGTTCGGTCCGGGCCCTGGTCATGCATTCCGACGACGGACTCGACGAGTTCTCGCTGGGGGCCTCGAACCAAGTGGCCCAGGTCGACCGGGGGTCGGTACGGACGTATCGAGTGGATCCCGCCGAACTCGGCCTGACCCCCACGCCCTACACGGACCTCCAGGCGAGGGACCTCCCGCACGCGGTCGAACTGGTGCGGTCGATCCTCTCCGGGGACGAGCGGGGACCGGCCCGGGAGATCGTGCTGTTGAACGCAGCCGCCGCCATCCATGCCGCAGGCCAGAGCGACGACATCGAATCCGGGATCTCGATCGCCGCCCAGTCGATCGACTTCGGGGACGCGATGCGCACCCTCGAGACCCTCGTCGAGGTCTCGAACCACGACCCCTGAGGAATCGACGCTACATTGAGGTGATGAAAGATCCCATTGATCCGACGACGCAGGAGATCGATGGTTCCTCGCGGACCCCGGTGAAGGACATCCTTCGAACAGCCTTTTTGCTGCTCGCCCTGTGCGCGGTCGCGCTGGCGCTCATCCTCTACATGATTCCGTACGTGACAGCCATGTTCGTGGCCCAGATGAGTGCGTTGATCAGCCTCCCGTTGACCATCGGTTACTACGTGATGATCTGCATCTCGTCAGGGCCGGACAACGTGAAGACGACGACCCGTGACTTCGTCAGGGCCCTCCTGCTCTTCATGGCCGGCATCGCCCTCCTGTGGTTCACGACGGTGTGGATGTTGGGCCACACAAATTGGATGTTCGCCCGCTGACTCGAAGATCGAAGGCGGTTGTGCTGCCAGGGGTGAATTCGAGCCCGGAAGCCGTAGTCTCGACCCGGCTTGCTGGGGGCGGACATGGTCGATTCGCTGGTACAGGTTCGCAGGCGGATGGGAATCCGTTCGACGAGTTCGCCGGGTCTCGATCCACGGGCGGATGCTGGACGACCGGGGTTGCTGACTCCGATCTTCATGGCGTGGTGCCTGGGCACCGCGGCGGGACTGCAGGTGGGCCCCGGGATCCTGGTCGGGGGCGTGGTCCTGGTCGGGATCACGGCGGTGGCCCTGACGGCGAACCACTGGAGTGGCCGTGGGATCCCCCTGCTCCTGTCCGGTTTCATCCTGCTGGCGGGCCTTCGATCCAGCATCCTGCCGGAAGCGGGCAGGTCGAGTGACCAGGTGCTCCAGGAGATCGCGGACGGGCGAATCATCACGGCACGGGGCGTGGTCGAGGGGATCGAGGAGGACCATGCACCACGAACCGGTGCCCTGGAGGGATACGGCTACGTGCCGCGAACGCATCGAATCATCGTCAGCGATGTGGTGGTGGACGAACCGGGCACCGATCCGAGGCGAACCCCTGCACTCCGGGTGAGGGTGTTGTGCGAGGCGGGATCGACGTCGGGACTCGTGATCGGCGACGTGATCGAGGTCATGGGCAGGCTTCAATCGGGAAGGGAGCCGAGGAACCCGGGGGATGTCGGGGGACGTGATTTGCAACCATGGTTGACGGTGCCCCACCTCGGACTGGTCCGGGTGGTTGGCCGGATGGAACCGGTCGGGTCAGAGTCGATCGACCTGCTCGCATCATGGCGAGGCTGGGTGGTCGAGTCCCTTCGAACATCGATGGGGGATGCCGGGGACCCGGACGGCAGGTCGCTGGTCTGCGCAATGATCCTGGGTGAACGTGGTCGGGACTTCGAACGGATCATGACCCCGTTCCGGAGAACCGGTACCGCCCACTACCTGGCGGTGAGTGGATTCGCGATCGGCGTGATGATCGGGGTGCCGATCCTCCCGTTTCCGAGAAGGCTGCGAAGGATCCGGTCGGTGACCACGATCGTGGTGATCGGTCTCGCGATCTCGGTGATCGACATGAGGTCGCCGGCATGGCGAGCGGCCTTGATGGCGATCTTCGGATCGATCGGGGCGATGTCCGGACGGGAGTGGGGACGAATGGGAATGCTCTCCCTCTCGGGACTCATCCTGCTGATCATCTCCCCGCGAGACATCCTGAATCCCGGATTCCAGCTTTCCTACGGGGTGGTGGCGGCGCTCATCGTGCTCGCGCCCAGGCTCGGTCAGGTGCTCACGAGCCGGGGACGACATCTTCCATCGGGATCCGCAGGCGTGGCGGCCGGTTGGTTGACCGGGGCGGCTTCGTGCGGGATCGCCGCGTGGATCGTGGCCACCCCCATGGTGTGGCATCACTTCGGGATCATCTCCCCGCTGGGCTCGATCATCTCGGTGCTCGCGGCCCCACTGGTCGCGGCGACGATCATCCTCGCCATGATTTCACTGTCGATTGAACTGGTGTTCCCGTGGGCCCCGAATCCTGCAGGGTACGTGACGGCCATGATGGCCACCTTGCTCCATTCGGGGACCGGGTTGGTTTCCTCGTGGCCGTGGTGCTGCTTCGTGGTCGAGGCACCCGGGGTCGTCAGGACATCGATTCTCGAACTGCTCGCCTGGCGTTCCGTGCTTCACCGCGGTCGAAGGGAGCGAGTGGCGATCGTGGTGGCGTTCATCATGGCGATGGTGTTTCCGCTCGGTGGATCCGGGAATGAACTCGACGGCGGACTGGAGGTCCACACCCTCGATGTCGGAAACGGGACGTGCCACCTCGTCAGGGGTCCGGATGGATGGTCGATGGTCGACTCCGGCTCCGCGAGCATCAGTTCCGCGTTCGACAGGGTGCTGCTCCCGGCGCTCCGGGAGCTTGGAATCGGACGAATCCGTTGCGCACTGATCACGCATCCGAATCTCGATCACTTCTCGATGATCGGGGACGTGCTCGGACGAATCCCCCTTGACCGGATCGTGGTGGGCAGCTCGTTCATGGAGAAGGCGCGGTCGAACCCCGGGGGGGCGGAGAACCGGCTCACCGAGAAGGCCGACCGATGGGGGGTGGCGATCGACGTGATCGGACGGGGTGATGCCCTCGTCGAGAGCGGGCTCCGCTGGGACATCCTCCATCCGGGATCGGAATTCACCTCGGGGGTGGAGAACGATCACTCGCTGGTGGTGGGCCTGTGCCGGACGATCGCCTGCGAGTCGGGGCGTTTCGACATCCTGTTCACCGGGGACATCGAGGAACGAGCGATGAGGGCCCTGCTGGATGGGGGAATGCCCCCGCGAGCCAGGGTGCTCGAGGCTCCACATCACGGGAGCGTTCGACCCTCGACACGGGATTTCATACGAGCGATCGATCCCGAGGTGATCGTCCAGTCGACCGGGAGGAGACGATTGGACAGGGATGCATTCGCCATGGAGTGTGGAATCGTCAGACGGATGGTGACGGCACGGCACGGGGCGATTCACACCTCGATCGCGAGAGATGGTTTCGTGGAAGTCAGGTCCTACGTGGATGACGGGTAGGTGGCGGACCGCTACAGCTTGACCTGTTCCCCCTCGATCGCCGATTCGAGGCTCAGTTGGTCGCCCCGCCATCGGACCCCGCCCCGAAGAAGGGCCAGCCACAACGAGCGTTGCCCGACGAGCATGGTCAGGACGAGACCGACGGGAAGCACCAGGGCCCAGGGCCAGGAGTACCCGAAGCGGGCCGCCGCGAGGAGCCCGGTCAGGATCGCGAGCCCGCCTCCCAAGAGCGCGACGACCTCCGCGGAAACCGGGGCCCCGGCCCACAGCGAGGGGAGCAGGAAGGGGACGAGCAGCACCAGCGTCGAGACCAGCAGGCCCACGGACTTCAGGGTGAGACTGAAGCGGCCGCCCGCCTTCGCCGCGCCCTTCTCCATCCCCTGCAGGAAGTCGCGGGTCGACCGGTACCACCGGACCGAAAGCCGATCGATGGCCACCGCCAGGCGTGATCGACCACCGGACCGGCGGACGATGGTCCCGATCCCGACGTCGTCGACGATCTCCATCCGCAGTCGTTCCAGTCCCCCCGCACGCTCCAGCGCCGATCGCCGCACCAGGTTGAAGGCCCCCACCCCCATCGCCCGGTCCGCGGAATCATCGTTCGCCCTCCACAACCGGGTGCTTGCGGTGAGGACGAGGATCATCACCGGGAGACACGCCCGCATGATCCAGGGACCGCCATCGATCCGGGGGATGAGTGCGACGTGGTCGGCGTCCTGCTGCCTGGCCCAGGCCATCGCGGAGGCGACCAGGCCGGAACGAAGGTGGACGTCCGAGTCGGAGAAGAGGATCCAGTCCCCCCGGGCCCGGTCGAGTCCACGCTGCTCGGCGTGCACCTTGCCGAGCCAGCCCTCGGGAAGCTCCTCCACCCGCACCACCTGGATCCGATCGTCCTCCGATGCGAGCGAATCCATGATCGCCCCGGTCGAATCGGTGGACCGATCGTCGACCAGGATGAACTCGAGCCGATCGGAGGGGTCCGACAGCCGGCTTCGCATCGCCGACTCGAGTTCGTCGGCCTCGTTCCGGGCCGGGCAGATCACGCTCACCAGCGGGTGATCGGACCAGGAGCCGTCGGGAAGGTCCAGGACGCGTCGACGGGTGACGACGAGCATCGACCCGAGCGCCAGCCAGGGCACGATCCCGACCACGAGGATGATCCAGTACCAGGCCATGAACGGACCAGTCTAGAGGCACGACGAGGGCCGGGGGAATCAGAGGTGACGAAGCACGGCTTCCGCGATGAGGAGATCCTGCACCGCCACGCCCGTGAGGTCGACCACCGTCCGCTGGTCGGGGTCCGTGCGACCGATCGCGGTGCGGTCGAGGATCCGTCCAAGTTCGAGGATCCGGTCGTGCGCGATCGCCCCCGACTCGAGCGAGCGGGCGACCTCCCCCCGGAGGCGGGATTGCTCGAGGCAGTCGGTGACCACCAGGTCCGAAGCGGCCAGGACGTCGGGATCGAGTTCCTGCTTCCCCGGGGTGTCCGATCCGATCGCGGTGACGTGGGTGCCCGGTCGGATCATCGACGCATCGAGCAGCGGCCGGGACGACGCGGTGCAGGTCACGATCGTCCGGCAGTGGTCGGCGAGCACCTCGATCGACGGGGCGACCTCCACGTCGAGTCCGGAATCGCCGAGCTCGGAAGCCAGCGCCGAGGTGCGTCCGGGATCCCGGCCCCAGACCATGAACTCCGAGGAGCCGTTCGCCAGCGCGTGGTGAACCGCCTGCAGGCGGGCCTGGACCCCGGTCCCGACGATGCCGATCCGTGAACCCGGGACGCCGAGGACCCGCGAGGCGAGGGCACCGGCCCCTGCGGTCCGCACGTCGGTGAGGTGTCCCTCGTCGAGGAGGATCCCCGAGATCCCCCCGGTGGAGAGGTCGAAGAGGATCATGAGCCCGTTCCCCGGGGGCAGGCCGATCCCCGGGTTCCCCGGGAACCCGGAGGCGATCTTGACCACGTAGTGCGAACCACCCTCGAGGTAGCCGTACTTGAGGTGCACCTCGCCGGGTGGTTCCCGCTTGATGAGCAGCTCGCCGACCGGTGGCACCACCGAACGACCGTTGGAGTGGGCGATGAACGCCTGCTCCATCACCGAACACACGTCGATCGAGTCCAGGGCCGTCCGGATCTGCTCGAGGGTGATGACCTGGGGGCTGCTCATCGGTGGTTCCTCCGGGGCATCCCGGAATATCCGCGAGGTTCGTGGTTCATCGGCTCACGCGAGCGGGTACAGTCGTCTGGATCCACGAAGACGAAACGGAGTCGGATGGTCCCGCGAAGGGACCCATGCGACCCGGGAACACCAACGAGTATAGGAAGCGCGATGCACATCGAACCATTCGTCATGGAACGCTGGCAGTCGACCTACGAGCACCAGGTCGAGCTCAACCTCTCCGACAGCGGGGTCCACCCCCTCACGGTCCAGGAACTCCTGGAACCCGGGGAGTCGGAGTCGCTGCTGGACCAGCGACTGATCTACACCCAGTCCAACGGGACCCCGGAGCTCAGGGACCGCATCGCGAACCTGTACCGGGACGCGGACCGGGAGAACATCGAGGTGACCAATGGCGGGGCCGAGGCCAACTACGTCACCGCCTGCACCCTGGTGCGGCCCGGTGACGAGGTGGTGCTCCAGATGCCGAACTACATGCAGCTCTGGGGCGTGTTCCGGGCGCTCGGCGCGAAGGTGCGGACCTGGGAACTGACCCCGGACCTCGAGAACGACACCTGGCACTGGGATCTCGATCGACTCGAGCAGCTCGTGAATGCCGACACCAGGCTGATCGCGATCTGCAACCCGAACAATCCGACCGGTTCGGTGCTCCATTCGGAAGCGCTCGACCGGATCGCCGGGATCGCCCGGCAGCACGACGCCTGGACCATGGTGGACGAGATCTACCAGGGCGCGGAGCTCGACGGGACCAGCACGCCCTCGATGTGGGGACGTCACGACAAGGTGGTGGTCACCAACAGCCTCTCCAAGGCCTACGGACTGCCCGGGCTCCGGCTCGGCTGGATACTGGGACCGGAGGACTTCGTGGAGGAATGCTGGGGCCGTCACGACTACACCACCATCGGACCGGGTGCACTCAGCGATCACCTCGCGGAGCTGGCCCTGGAACCCGTTCGACGTCAGCGGATCCTCGATCGGACCCGTGACATCCTGACCGGGAACCTCGCCATCGCCATGGACTGGGTGAACGGCCAGCAGCAGCTCCGGACCATCACCCCGAGGGCGGGGGCGTTCCTGATGCTCAAGTACGAGCACGGGATCAACTCCCTGGAACTGGCGGAACGCCTCAGGGTCGAGCGGAGCATGCTCCTGGTGCCGGGTGACCATTTCGAGATGGACGGCTGGATTCGAGTCGGCTTCGGTGATGACGTGGACACGCTTCGTGCCGGGCTCGATCGACTCTCGGACGTCCTCCAGCAACTGGACGCCAGCTCGGTCTGAGAACCGGAACCGATGATCGATGCCTGAACTCCCAGAGGTCGAAGGAATCCGGCGGGTGCTCGGTGAGCGAATGACGTCGATGCGCCTCACCCGTGTCCAGGTACGCAGGGTGGACGTGATCAAGCCGATCAAGGGACGCCGGACCGCGGTCCGCGCGAGTCAGAGGAAGCGATCGCTCCTGGAAGGCGGACGGGTCGCCTCCGTGCTGAGGCACGGGAAGCGACTCGCCCTGGCGGCGGAGGATGGACGCGTGCTCGAGTTCGGGCTGGGCATGAGTGGACACCTCGAGTACACGGAGGAGATCGAAAGCCGGCCCGAGCAACCGCACGAACACCTCCGGTGGAGGCTCGAGGACTCCGAGGGACGGGCACGAGGGATGCTGATCTGGCGGGACCCGAGACGATTCGGAGGGGTCACTCCCCTGCCCTCGCTCGACGCCTTGAGGAAACGGCAATGGAGTCACCTCGGTCCGGATGCCCTGTCCGTGGAGGAACTCGGATTCATCGCCCGGCTGAAGGAGGGAAGCGCGGCAATCAAGACCCGGCTTCTCGACCAGACGGTGCTGGCCGGGGTGGGCAACATCTACGCCGACGAAGCCCTGTTTCGTGCCGGCATCAATCCCGTCCGCAAGGCCTCCCGGATCTCGGCGTCGCGGCTCGGATGCCTCCACCGCGCAGTGGAGGCGGTTCTCTCCGAGGCGATCTGTGCCGGCGGCTCATCGATCCGGACCTTCCGGGACCCGGAGGGGAAGATGGGTGGATTCCAGGAGTCACACGCCGTCTACGGGCGCCAGGGACAACGCTGCGAGCAGTGTCGAACCCTGATCAGGGGACGGACCGTGGGGGGGCGGACCACAGCCTGGTGCCCGGGGTGCCAGCGCTAAGCCCTGAACTGCACTTATCCAGAACGTATTCACATCCTGTGGAGGGGCATCGGAGAGGTTCCTGGGGGCTTGTGGTGTCACCGTCAGGCCGCTCTTCTGTTTTGGGGTGGAAGGAAGTCTTCTTCATCATCACCGTAGAAGACCTTGTCGACATATGGACAACTCACTCACCATCAATCTAAAACCAACAAATAACGACTCTTACGAGCATGATCATGCATTGCACAACCTGACGGTTGGATGACGGTGACCAGACGGCTGCGGTCTGGATCACGAAACTCAACCGGTGGATCTGGTTATTGGACACGGCATTCGCGCATCTCTCGTCAGCAATCGTTGAACGTCGTTCGTGGTTGCAATCACCTTATCCACATCCTCACCGGGCTCTTCCAGCAGGGCCCGGGGCGTCAGCATCCAGTCTTAACACCGTGTTGTGCAGGGGCTTGCATCGTCCCATAAGCAGGACGTCCCACCAGTTCCCTCACTCGGCCTCGGACTCCTCGAGGAGGGTTCGCTCGATGCGTTCCACGTCGCTTGCCAGGGCGGGGTCCTGTTCCCGCTTCGAGGTGATCTGACGCACGGCGTGCATCACCGTCGTGTGGTCGCGTCCCCCGAAGTACCCCCCGATCTCCTCCAGGCTGAATCGGGTGTGACGCCGGGCAAGCCACATGCAGACCTGCCTGGGGAGGGCGATGGACTTGTGCCTTCGCTTCGAGAGGAGGTCGGTTAACTTGATGTCGTAGTAATGGGTTACGGCCTCGATGATCGTCTGGATCGAGGGGTGGCCGGATGCCTCCCCCCCGGATCCGGGTTCGTCCGTGAGCGCGTTCTTGGCCAGTTGGAGGGTGATGGGCTGGCCGGAGGCCATCGCGAACCCCCGCACGCGGGTGAGAGCACCTTCCAGTTCCCTGACGTTCGAGTCCACCTTCGCCGCGACGTAGGCTGGAACCTCGACCGGAAGTTCCAATTTCTGGAGCGCCGCCTTGGACTGCAGGATCGAGACCCGGGTCTCGAAGCAGGGTCGGTCGACCCTGGCCACCAGCCCGCAGTTGAACCGGCTCACCAGTCGCTCCTCGAGGTCGGGGATGTCGTTCGGGGGCGCGTCCGAGCTCAGCACGATCTGACGACCGGACTGGTAGAGCGCATTGAAGGTGTGGAAGAACTCCTCCTGGCTCTGTTCACGCTTCGCCAGGAAGTGGATGTCGTCGATGACCAGCAGGTCCGTGGACCTGAATCGTGACCGGAACTCGGTCATGCGACCGGCCTTCACCCCGGCGATGTACCAGTCGATGAAGTTGCTGCACGAGGTGTAGCAGATCTTCGCGGAGGGTTGTCGCTTGAGGATCGCCTGGCAGATCGCCTGGAGGAGGTGGGTCTTGCCCAGCCCGACCCCGCCGTGGATGAAGATCGGGTTGTAGGCCCTGCCCGGGTTGTCCGCGACCGCGACCGCGGCCGCGTGCGCCAGCCGGTTCCCCGGCCCGACCACGAAGTTGTCGAAGCTGTAGTCGGGACTCAGCAGCATTTCGTCTGAAAACAAGGGGTTTCCGTCTTCCTCGCCGGAGAGCGAGTCGGAATCGACCGAGTCGGTGGCGGAGGGGACGGATTCCAGGGCATCACCCACGAATCGAACGCTCAGCAGCCGGCCGGTGATGGCCTGGGCCGCCTCCGTGAACTGCTCGGTGCAGACCCGCTGGAGGTAGCGCAGCTGGACCGGCTCCTGGACCAGCAGCCGAAGCACGCCATTCACCACGCCGAGCGGCTCGATGTCGTCGAACCAGTGTCTGCAGGTGGACGGGTAGTTGTGTCGGAGGTAGGTGATCAGGTCGGTGCGCAGCGTGGTTTCCGGAATGAAGTCATGGTTGCTGCTGGCTCGGTTTGACTTCTTCATCGGATCGATCTTTCCGGGGGTGACGGAACCCGCTGATCGCTTGACGGTCGGCAGGCCAATGGGTGGGCTCGATGTTCGACTCCGCGGGAAGGCCGCTCGGTCGAACCGAGATCCGCCGTCCCTGGCAGAGCAGGGCAAATGTACGATCAGGGATTCTCGGAGTCAACCGGTGTCCGAGGGCACGAGCCTCGACTCGGCCTCCTCGGCCTGGCGCTCGTATCGCCTGCGATTTTCCTTGTGGTCCATCAGCAGCCGGAAGCGGGCCTGGGTCCCGGCATCGAACAGCTCGCGGATTCGCTTGTGGGCGAACCCGAGGCTGGTTCGCCGGGAAACGTGGGTGAGCACCACGTCCCGGGCGGTCCAGCTGCCCATCAGGTCACGGAAATCCTCGATATGCAGGTGTTTCCCGACCTTGGCCCGTTCTTGGTGCTCGGGCGAGAAGAAGGTGCATTCCGAGATCATGATCCGTGCTTCCCTGAATTCCGGGCTGTCGAGGGCGTCGCATCGCTCGGTGTCCCCGGTGTAGGCGATGGTGGGGATCTCGACCGTGGTGGTGATCTCCCGGCCCGACGCCTTGATCTCCTTGATCCGGGACTGGGGGAGGTCCCGGTACTCCTCCTTGAGCTTGCTGCGTCGTTCCACCACCGCGTAGCCCAGCGAGAGGGTGGTGTGGTCGGTCTCGAACACCTTGAGGACCATGCTTCCCTTGATCGGAATCACCTGGTCGGGGACGACCGGGATGATTTCGTAGGGGGTCTTCTGCCGCTCCAGCTCGACCCAGGAATCGATCATCGTCGAGAGCGGTCGTTCCAGCTGCTCGTGGCACACGATCCGACCCGGTCCGAGCTTCTGGAAGTGACGCTGGCTGAGCCAGTACGGCAGCGCACCCAGGTGGTCCATGTGCGCATGGGACAGGACCACGGTGTCCGAGGTCAACGACGCCCGGGTGCAGTGCCCCATGTCGAAATTGATGTCGAGCTCGGGAATCTGGATGACCGTCTGCTCGCCGGCCACGCTCATGCCCTGGATCCGATAGGGCGGGATGTACAGGAAACCCAGCTGCCCCTCCCGGGGCGGCATTTTCGGAATCATCGTGAACCTCCATCCAGCTCGCTTTCGCGACCTGTGAGTGCCATGAACTGGTGATTCTAGCACGGGTCCGGGAATCCCACCCTCTTTTAGGGTCCTTCTCGCCTTATCCGCATCAACCCCCAAAGTGGCGGGTCCTCCGGGCCGATTGACCTCCTGGAACCCCATGAAGCCACATCGACCCGATACATCCACCGATCCCGTCCTCGATTCGTCCCGGACTCGTGCGGCGCTCTGGCTGCTCGACCGCAGCGGACGCCTGATCGACGACATGCATGCCGCGCATCGTCGGGAGCTGGAAGTCCCCTCCGAACCGGGTTCCTCCCCGGGCGGACTCGACCAGCTCGGGATCGAAGCCGACATCACCAGCGTCACCGAGGCCCTCGAGGGGCTCATCGACTCCTGCCACCGGGTGCTCGGCAAGGACTCGGAGGCGATCGATGAATCGTGAACCGAACCAACCTCCGAGCGTGGCGCCTCCCCCCGCCCCGGTGCCGAAGATGCTGGTCATCGACGACTCGGAGCTGATCCACCGCATGATCCGGGTCCGCCTCCAGAACGAGAACATGGAGATCCACTCCGCTCGCAGCTTCTCGAAGGGGATCGGACTCGCCCGCCGGATCGATCCCGACGTGATCCTCATGGACATCGAGCTCGGCATGGACGAGACCATGGATGGATTCGAGGCACTGGCCGAGCTGAAGAGCGATGCGGAGACCCGAGACGCCCCGGTGATCTTCATTTCCGCGAGCACCGAGACCATGGATCGGGTCCGGGCACTGGAACTCGGGGCGATCGACTTCGTGTGCAAGCCGTTCGAGGTCGTCGAACTGAAGGCCAGGGTCCGTTCCGCCCTTCGCGTCCGCTCCCTGGTGAGGGTGCTCTCGAAGAAGGCGAGGATCGACGGACTCACCGGTCTCTGGAACCGCTCGTACTTCGACAGCAGGATGCAGGACGAGATCGCCGCCGCCGCCCGACACGGGCGCCCGCTGTCCCTGGTCATCTGCGACCTGGATCATTTCAAGCAGCTCAACGACCGGCACGGCCATCCCTTCGGAGACGAGGTCCTCGAGCGGTTCGCCCAGTTGCTGGGTGCTGGTCGTCCCTCCGACGTGTGCTGCCGATACGGCGGCGAGGAGTTCGGGGTGATCCTGCCGGACACCGATCAGAACCAGGCCATGCAGGCCGCGGAGCGCATCCGGGCATCGATCGAGCTGGAACGCTGGCCCTTGAACCCCGAGCTCCGGGTGACCGCCTCCTTCGGGGTGGTGCAGTACCACGTGGACCTGGACGCCCCGGGCATGGTCGAACTCGCCGACAAGGCCCTCTACCAGGCCAAGGAGCTCGGCCGCAACCGGGTCGAGTTCATCGCTGGTTCAAGCAGGTCACGCAGCGTGGCCTGATCGATCAGTCGTGCTATTGTCATGTGAGCCATGGCGACCATCAAAGACCAGGCGCTCTGCATACGACAGTGGGACTTCTCCGAGACCAGCCAGACCGTCAGTCTGCTCGGCCGCGAGACGGGGTTGTTCCGTGCGATCGCCAAGGGATCCCGACGGCCCAAGTCGAGCTTCTCCGGCGGCATCGACCTCCTCACCCGCGGGGACGTGGTCGCGATCATCAAGCCCGGACGAGAGCTCGCCACCCTGACTGAATGGGGTCTCTCCCGCGTCTGGTGGCGCATACGCCGCGACGTCCATGCCAACCGGGTCGCGTACTTCATGAGTGACTGCGCCTCCCGGATGCTCGACCTGCAGGACCCCCATCCCGGGGTCTTCGACGGACTGGTGCAGGCGATGGACCAGATCGAGAACGGGGATCCCAGCCCCTGCATCCTCACCCGCTTCCTGCTGGTGCTCCTCTCGGACACCGGCTACCGACCTCGCTTCGACCATGTCGAGCTCGGGACGGATGGACCCGATTCCATGCTCTTCAGCCCGCAGGAGGGTGGCCTGGTCGAAGGCGTGGAGGTTCCCGGCACCTGGCGCGTGCGCTCCTCCACCATCGAGGTCCTCAAGGCGTTCCAGCAGGGCGCGGACCATGAGCAACCCTTCCACGAGCGGCCGGAGGCCACCAACCGCGCCGCCAAGCTCCTGGCCGCCTACCTGAGGGAACTGCTGGGCTCCGAACCCCCCACCCTGTCGCTGGTATTCCCGGACCTCGCGGGTGGCAGGGTCTGACACCCCGCCCACTTTTCGTGGTCAAGCTGAATTCACGATGGTTTCCGGTCGATGTATCGAGGTCGACATCCCGGGGGACCGCTGCAGGAATGATCCATGACAGACTCCTCACGTGATTCAATCCTCTACGACCCCGCTCTGCCGAGCCTGCCCTCGGTCGCGCTGGAGGTCCTTGAACTGGCTTCCCGGGAGGACGTCGACCTCCGCGACTTCGAACGGGCGATCGAACGGGACCAGGCGATCTCGATCCGGATCCTCAGGACCGTGAACTCGAGCTACTACGGCCTCGGGAAGCCGTGCGGTTCGATTCGGCAGGCCATCTCCTACCTCGGCGTCAAGACTCTCAAGGCCCTGGTGCTGGGATTCAGCCTCGAACGCGCGGTCGACGGCGGGGACGAGGATCAACTGACCTTCGACTTCCTCTCGTACTGGCGCCGCTGCTTCCTGTCCGCCACCGCGATGAGGGCGCTCGCGACCCGGACCGGGTACCTGGAGGCCGAGGAGGCCTTCATCGCGGGACTGGTTCAGGACGTCGGGATGATCGCGCTGTGGAGGGTCGAGGGCGATCGATACCTCCAGGTGCTGGACATGTGTGATGGCCTCCAGGATCGCCTGGTCGAGCTCGAGCGCAGGCACTTCGAGATCGACCATGCCTCGCTGGCCGCGGAGCTCACCCGTCGCTGGCGGTTCCCGGAGTCGATCTCCGACCTCACCGAACACCACCATCACGCGTTCCCGCGACTCGACGAGCGCAGGCCGATCCGCAGGATGGGTCGGCTGGCGGTGGCCATCGTCGACGTGCTCGAGCGCCAGGACGGCGACCGGGCGGCGGCGATCGGCGAACTGTCGGAACTCTCCACCGAGTGGTTCGGCTTCGATCGCTCCGACCTGCTGCAGGTCGTGCAGGAGACCGTCAAGGAGGCGAGGGACCTCGCCCGTGCCCTCAACATCGATGCCGGCAGGATGCCCTCCGTCGAGAGCCTCCTCCATCGGGCCCGTCGCCTCCTCGAGGAGCTTCCCGGTGACGACCTGCCCGTTCCCGATCGCGACGACCGTGAACGCACCCTCGACGAGGTCACCGGACTGCCCGATCGTTCCGCCCTGCTTGCGGACCTCGAATCCTGCTTCCACGAGACGGTGCACGATCCGAACCACATGTTCGGATGCGACCTCTCGCTCCTGCTGGTTGGCGTGGACGAGGTCCGAAGGATCAACGAGCGGGTGGGCGACCTCGCCGGGGATTCGGCGATCGCGCACGTCTCGGAGTGCATCCGGGACGCCGTGAAGGACCAGCCCGGGATCTTCGGCGCCTACCGTTTCGTGGGTGCGGAGATCGCGGTCATCGTCCGCTACGTCGACGAGGAGAGCATCACCCGGCTGGGTGATTCCATCCGGGAACGCATCGCCTGCACGCCGATCCGGATCCAGGCCCGACCGGATTCCAGCGACTTCCTCGTGGTCAAGTCGACGATCGGGATCAGCGTCCACCGATCGAAGGGTGATGGCGGATCGACCGGCAGTCCGGCCGAGCTGCTCGGGGCGGCGATGTGCGCGGTCACCGAGGGGCGGCGCACCGGTGGCGACCAGGTGGTGATGTACCGCGAGACCGATCCGGATTCGAGCTCCCGCCTCGCGGGCTGATCATTCTCACCCGGCTTCGCTTCCACCATTCACCGCGCGTGCGGTCACCAGTGGTGTCATGGGGAATCGCCGGGAGCACTCCACCAGGTCCTCGACCGTGACCGCGTCGATCCTCGACATCTCCTCCTCGATGGTGGTGTACGTGCCGCGGCGCAGCCAGTTGCCTGCGATCCGGTTCAGCCTCCCCAGCGGGCGTTCCGAGGCGATCACCGCCTGGGTGGCGGTGCGAGCCCGCGCTCGTTCCAGGTCGTCCTGCACCAGGTGATCGGCCAGTCCGTCGATCTGGTCGAGGATCGACTGTTCGACCTCGTCCATCCGGTCCTCGGGGCAGACCCCCCAGATCGCGAACTCCCCACAGGCATGCCTCGGGTCGTAGGAGCACTGTGCCTCCTCGGCCTTCCCGGTCTCCACCAGCGACCAGTACAGCTTGGACGTCTCGTCCCCGCCCAGGGTGTGGGCGAGCAGACCCGCCGCGTAGCGATCATCGCTCCTCGCCTCCGGAGCCGGGGCCAGCATCACCAGGTACGACTGGCCGAGCCCCGAGATCGGCACCACGCTCCGGTCGGCGACGCGCTCGGGCTCCCGGTGCTCGCGCCGGGGCTGGCTCGGGGTCCAGGATCCACAGAGCTCCGCGGCCCGATCGACCACCTGCTCGAAGTCGAAGGATCCCGAGATCGCCAGCACGGTGTTGTCGCTCGAGTACCGCCGGACGAAGTAGTCACGCATGCCCTCGAGGCCCATCCCCCCCACCGTCTCCCGGGTCCCGAGCACCCGGTGCGCCAGCGGGTGCCGCCCGTAGAACCGTTCCATCGCGTGCTCGTAGAGGACCCAGAACGGCTGGTCCTCGTACATGGCGATCTCCTCCAGGATGACCTGTCGCTCCGCC
>PKCS01000094.1 GCA_002862305.1 Phycisphaerae bacterium
TCCATGCCCTCCATGATCGAGCGCTCGGTCTGCCGGTCGCAGAGGTTGAGGATCTCGGCCACGGTCGAGGTGCCGCCCACCCGGTCCACGGAGTGCATCAGCATGTTGGAGAGGCGGCTCTCCAGCCCGCTCTCGACCTCCTGGATCACCAGGGGGTTGGTCTGCTCCATCGCGGCCACCCGCTGGACGACCTCGATCTGCTTCTCCTGGGGGAGGCCCACCAGGATCTCGGAGGCCTTGTGGTGCGGGAGGTGGGAGACGATCAGGGCGATCGTCTGGGGATGCTCGTCCTGGATGAAGGTCAGGAGGTTCTCGCTCTCGGCCTTCTGGAGGAAGGCGAAGGGAGCCTTCTGGGCGCCACGACGAATGTCCTCGAACAGCTTTTCCGCCGTCTTGGGATCCAGGGAATCCTTGAGAAGGGTCTTTGCATAGTCCAGTCCGCCTTCCTTGAGGGCCCCGGAGGACACGCTCAGCTCGTAGAACTCGTTGACCACCCCCTGGCCCAGCTGGGACGGGACCGACTCGATCGAGGCCAGCACCCGCATGACCTCCTCGACCATCTCCGAGGGCAGCTCGCGGAGCAGTCCCCCGGCGGAATCCTGGTCGAGCATGAGCAGGAGGATGGCCGCCTTGGTCGGGCCGTCCAGCTCCGCGGCGTCGTTGGGTAGTTTCTGTCCGGGTCGCATCGTGCTCCTCAACCGGCCTGTCGGATCCATTGCTTGACGAGCACCGCCGCCTCGCCCGGCTCGCGCGTGACCAGCTCGTTGAGCTGTCCGAGCATCTGCTTGCGACGGAGTTCGTCCTCGTCGATCTCCCGGGCATCCAGCAGGGTCTCCGCCTCGGAGACCTCGCCCATCACCATCTGGACGTCGGCGTCGAGCGCCGGCGCGTCCCCGGCCAGCTCGTCCGCGGAGGGAACCCGGTCGCGCCGGGTGGCCCGGCGGGCGATCATCAGCATCGCGCCGATCGCCAGCGCGGCGAGGCCGCCGAGGACCCAGGTGCGCACGCCGGGCGCGGTCCCGCCGTCGGCGAGGACGCTTCCCGCGAAGCCGGCCATGGAGCCGCCGGGACTGGGGACCGAGGCCTGGGCCGTGGCGCCCCCGAGCGCGAACAGCACCGTCACGTCCCCCGCCACCACGTCGCCCTTGAGGTTGCTGGCGGGGGGCGGGGTCTGCAGCATCATGGAGATCGCCCCGGTCAACTCCGTGCGGACCGAGTCCCTGAACCGGTTCAGTTCCTCGACCGTGGGCTCGAGGCCGCCGTTCTCGGTGGAGAATCGTTCGCGCAGGTAGTCACGAGGGATGTTGAGGACCGCGCTCAGCTTGTAGACGTAGCCGCCGGGGTTCTCGATCGCGATGTCGGTCGCGTCCACGAGCACCTCGTTGTCCATGCTCTCCGCCTCGAACTCCGCCAGCTGCTGGGCGTTTCCGACCCCCATGGGGGCGTTGGCCCGCGGACCGACGTTGGAGGCGTAGCCGGGTCGTCCCCCGCCGGAGGAGCCGCGTTCCTTCGCGCTCTCGCTGGCGAGGCTCCTCGAGGCGGTGACCGGCTCGCCGTGCTCCCGGCCGGTCTCGTAGGCGCTGCGGGGCTCGGCCACGGCGGACACCGCGACCCGCATCCCCTCCACGCCGAGGACCTCGCGGATCTGCTGTTCGTAGTGGCCCTCCACGCCGCGGGAGATGCCGTCGAGCTGGGCGGCGGCCCCGATCCCGCGATCCTCGCCCGCGAAGAGGTTCCCGGCCTGGTCGGTGACCACCACGTTCTCGATGGACATCCCGCTCACGCCCGAGGCCACCAGGCTCCGGATCGCCCGGGCCTGGCCGGCGGTGAGCGGGCCGTCCGCGGTGGCCACGGTGACGCTGGCGGTCGACGGGAAGAACTGACGACCCGGGCCCCGGAGCTGGTCGGGCTCGTCGATCGCGATCTGGGCATCCCGGACGAAGTCGAGGTTGCCCACCATCACCTTCAGGATGGTCATCGTGAAGCGACGTTCCCGCTGGCGCTGGACCTCCGGGGAATCCCAGATCGACGAGGTGGTGTCGTCCTGCAGCATGGCGTCCCAGTCGAGTTCGCTCGGGGGGACGTCCGACTCGGTGGCGAGGCGCACCTGGATCACCTGGCGATCGGCCTTGGCGACCAGCACCCGCCCCGCGTCGTCGGTCGAGTAGTCGATGCCCTCGCCGTCAAGCCAGGTCTTGGTGGCGTCGAGCGCCGCGGCCCGGACCCTCAGGGGCGCCCGCTCCGATCGACCGGCGTACTGGGCGACGAGGAAGAGTGCCATCACGAGGATGACCAGCCCGCTCCCGAAGAGCAGGCGTGAGGACACCGAAAGCGACGTGATCCGCTCGGCGAGACGATCGAGTTGTTCCTTGAGTGCCGTCAACGCGTGGCCTCCATGCCTCGCAGCTGTGACTGGATCCCTGGGTCGCCTTCCAGTCCCTGGAAGTGTCATCCTGACAAGTACGAACCCGGGTGGTTGTTTCGGGGTGAAGCGTCAAACCGATCAGACGCGCAGGTTCTTGACCTCCTCGTAGGCATCGACCAGCTTGTTCCTCACCGCCAGGACCATCTTGAAGGCGGTGTCCGCCTTCTCGGTCGCGATCATCACACCCTCCAGGTCGTCCCTTCGTCCCGCGACCAGATCCTCCGCCGCCACGTCCGCTTCCGCCTGGAGACGATTGACCTCGGCCAGCTGCCCCTTCATCTCCTCGATGAAGCTCTTGCCGGTGACGTCCGAGCCGGGGGCCACGGGCCCGCCGAGGCGGCCCTTGGGGGACAGCGGTCCCAGTGAACCCGGCCCCTTGCCTCCGTTGATGTGTCCGATCGGGTCATGCATCGTCGTGTTCCTGTCGGGGCCGAGCCCGTTCCACTAGGTTCCTATCGGCCACTTCGGCCGCCGAAGTCCACACTCCCGCCCGCCTCATGCGAGAAGCTGCAGGGCACCGTCGATCATTCGCTTGGTCGCATCCGCCACCGAGATGTTGGCCTCGTAGCTCCTGAGGGCCTCCATGGCGTCGGTGAACTGGGCCACCTCGTTGACCATGGGCACCTTGACCAGCCCCTCGTCGTTGACCATGCCCGCCTTCTGCGCGGCCTTGAAGACCGTGGGCGGGATCTGCTCGGCCGGGTCGTTGGGATCCGCCCACCGGAAGGTGCCCGCCTGGACGACCTCGGCGGTCACCCCGAAGGGGGCCCCGGTCGCGGCGTCACCCTGGGAGAAGACCACGGACCGGGCGGCGAAGGGGGCGTAGGTCCCGTCCGCGGCCAGGAGGGTGTCCTTGTTGGCGAGGTTGTCGGCGATGGCGGTCATCCGGGTCCGCTGGGCGACGAGGCCGGAGGTCGAGATGTCAAGGGATCCGAACATGGCTGGGTTCCTGGGGGGTTGGGGTCCGGGCTCAGATTCGCTCGCTGATCGCCAACTCGATCATCCGGAAGCGGTTGCGCAGAAGCTGCGTGGCGGTCTGGAAGGCGAGGAGGTTCTCCGAGACGTCCTGCATGATGCGTTCCAGATTCCGGTCGTTGCGGTCATGGAACAGCAGATTCTCGCGAAGTTCCGCGGGATCGAGGGTCACCCGACCATCGGAACCCGCCTGAAGGGGCCCTCGTCCATCGAGGGACAGTGGTCCGCTGGCGGGGCCCGCGGCGCCGGATCGACGCTCGTCGATCGCCCGCCGCATCTGGGCCTGGAAGGCCTTGGGATCCGCATCCAGGGGGGTGTAGCCGGGGGTGTCGAGGTTGGCGACGTTGCTGGCGATCAGCCTCTGCCGGGCGGCGGTGAACCGCGCCATGGCCTCGATGGCGGGCAGCGCCCCCCCGTCGGTCAATCCATTGATGCTCATGTCGTCGTACTCCTGTCGTGCGCCACGGCTGAGGGGTTCCCAGCATCCTGAATGCCCGGAGCGGCCCGGACAACGGGCGTCGTACCGGGCCGGAAACCGGCAGGAACTGCCGGTGCCTGCAGCTTTCGCCGATCACGTCGCCTCGGGGACGAGCTGCTCTTCCTTCCACTTCTTGAGCTTCATGCCCAGGGTCCGGACCCCGATCCCGAGGGCCGAGGCGCTCTTCTGCCGGTGTCCCCGGTTGGCCTCGAGGGTCGCCAGGATCGCCTCCCGCTCGATGTCGGCGAGGGTGAGGCGACCGTCGCAGGCCATGAAGCGACGCATCCTCGTCACGTCCGCGCCCATCAGGGCGTCCTCGACCGCTTCCTCGTTCGCGGAGGCGATGTCCGAGGGCGAGGGCGCCGCGGACATCACCACCCCCCCCACCGCAGGGGTGCCGGAGGCCGAGGCGGTCTCGTCGGAGCTGACCAGCCAGGGCGCGACCAGCGAGGACTCGATGCGTTCCGATCGACACAGGACCGCAGCGCGCTCGCAGATGTTCTGGAACTCACGGACGTTCCCGGGCCATGCGTACCCCTGCAGGACGTCCATCGCCTCCTCGCTGAAGCCCAGCGCGTCGCGTCCCTCCCGAGCGGCCACCGCGCCGAGGAAGTGCTCCGCCAGGTCCGGCAGGTCCTCGGCCCGTTCGCGCAGCGGCGGCATCGTGAATGGCAGCACGTTGAGTCGGAAGAAGAGATCTCCCCGGAAGCGTCCGGCCTCGACCTCGAGCTCGAGGTTGCGGTTGGTGGTCGCGAGCACGCGGACGTCGACGGTCTGGGTCCGGCTGGAGCCGACCCGCTCGAAGGACTGTTCCTGCAGGACCCGCAGGAGCTTCGCCTGCAGTTCGAGGGGCATCTCGCTGATCTCGTCCAGGAGCAGGGTGCCCCCGTCGGCGAGCTCGAACCGTCCCTTGCGCATCTTGTCCGCCCCGGTGAAGGCTCCCTTCTCATGGCCGAACAGCTCGCTCTCCAGCAGGCTGGGGCTCAGGGCCGCGCAGTTGACGGCGAGGAACGGGGCGTCCCGCCGGGGGCTCGACTCGTGGATCAGACGGGCGGCCACCTCCTTGCCGGTCCCGCTCTCGCCGTTGATCAGGACCGTGGAGTGGCTCTCCGCGACCAGCATGAGCCCCTCCTGGAGGTCGGTCATCCGCGGGCTCGACCCGACCATCCTGGTCGCCCCCGAGCGCCCGGACTGGACGGTGGCCTTGAGCACCTGGTTCTCGCGGACGACGCTGGCGTGGGCGATGGCGCGCTCGACGGTGAGTTCGAGCTCCTCGCCGGAGAAGGGCTTGGTCACGTAGTCGAAGGCACCGCTTCGCATCGCCTTGACCGCGGTCTCGATCGTGCCGTAGGCGGTCATGAAGATCACGGGGATGCCGTCGTCGACCTCCTGGATCGCCGCCAGCAGCTCGAGCCCGTTCATCCCGGGCATCTGCAGGTCGGTGACCACCACGTCGGGACGTCGCGCCCCGAGCTTCTCGAGGGCCTGCTCGCCCCCGCTGGCCGCCACCACCCCGTGCCCGCGGCGGCCCAGCAGCGTGGCCACGCTGTCCCGCATCATTTCCTTGTCATCGACTACGAGGATCCTGCTCATGGTGTGCTCCGACGGGGTTCATGGTTCTGGATTCGGTCACGGACCGCCTCGGCGAGCGAGGCCTCGTGCTCGCTGGGCACCGGGTCGGCGGCGGTGGGAAAGCTCAGGCAGATGGCGGTGCCGGGGGTCGCGTCCTCGATGGTGAGGGTGCCCCCGTGGGCATCGACGATCCGGTGGACGATCGCCAGCCCCAGGCCGGTCCCGGTCTCCCGGGTGGTGAAGAACGGGTTGAAGATCCGTTCCTTCAACTCGTCGGGGATCCCGGGGCCGTTGTCGCGGATCAGGAATCGCAGGTGCTCGACGCGGCCGGCGTCGGTGGTGGTCCGCACCAGCCCCCGATCCACCACGATGGAGAGGACCGGCGCCCGGTCGGGCACCGTCTCGAGGGCCTCGCAGGCGTTGCGCACCACGTTGGTCAGCGCCTGGGTCACGGGACCGGGATCGACGTCGGCGGACAGCCCGGGCCGGACGTCGACCTCCACCCGGACCCCGACGCGGTCGACCAGCGGGGCGTTGGCCTCGAGCGCGGCATTGATCAGTTCGAGCGGTTCGCAGCACCGGGTGGAGACGCGCGTGTCCCGGGCGAAGCTCAGCACGTCCCCCACGATCGCGTCCAGCCCCTGCACGGAGCCCGCGAGCCGGTCGCAGAGGACCAGGGAATCCGGCATCGATTCGAGGTCCTCTCGAAGCACCCCGAGGTTGAGGGCCATCGCACCCAGGGGATTGCGGATCTCGTGGGCGATGCCCGCCGCCATCTCGCCCAGCGCGGCGAGGGAGCGGGAGCGACGAAGCCGCTCGTTGGCCTCCGCGAGTTCGTGCTTGAGTTCCGCGACCTCGGCCCGGAGCGTGTCGTGGGTCCGCTCGAGCTGGGAGGTGATCTCGTTGAAGGAACGCACCAGCTCCCCGAAGTCCGACTGGGAGATCGAGGGGCGCGGGTCCTGTTCGATGGAGAAGGGACTCACCGGTCAGGCCTCCCTGTCCGAAAAGCGAGCGGGCGGCGGGGACTGCGAGGTGCCCTGGTAGACCTGGGCGGCGGTGCCGGCGGCACGCGTGCGGCGAAGCTCGTGGTCGAGCTCGGAACACTGGCGTTCGATGGTCCGGGCGGCCTCGCGGTCCGCCTCGAGCAGGCGCTCGAGCAGGTCCTCGGTGTCGCGGATCGAGCGGCTGGCCCGATCCGAAGGCGCCTCGGCGGCGAGGAGGTCGGGGATCCGTTCCGACGCGACGGCCATCGAATCGATCACCGTGGCCCGGCGATCCATGAGTTCCCGGATCGCGTCGACGTCCCCGGACCCGACGATCGTGGCCTGCTCGGGGAGCTGGTCGACCAGGGACCGCAGCCGGGAAGCGACCCGTTCGAGCAGCTGCTCGAGTTCGTTCTCGTGGGAGCCCGACCTCGGGCAGGCGGCGTCAGCCATCGTCGCCCTCCGATCCCTGGACGATCCCCCCGCCGAGCACCTCGTCGGCCGCGATCCGCATCGGGCGACGTTCCAGCCAGGCGGTCCAGCCGGGGCGATCGAATCTCGAACGGTCGAAGACCTCCTCCGGAAGCTGCCGGAGGCGGAGCACCGCGCGGCTGTGGGCCTTCTCCGCCTCGTCGGTGCGGCCCAACGCGGCCCAGGCCTCGTTGAGGCGGATCAGCGCGTCGAGGGAGGTGGTCTCGGTTCGGTAGAGCCGCTCGATCTGTTCGTAGCGGTCGATCGACTCCTCGAAGCGGCCGAGGTCGAGCAGCGCGTTCGCCTGGCCGACTCGCGAGTCGCGCAGCATCGCGAGCTCCCGGGGGGACAGCTTCTCGATCGGGTCCTGCCCGTGGGCCTCGATCACGATGTCGAAGGCCCGCATCGCGCGCTCGGTCAGCTCGGTCCATTCCCGGCGGGCGGCATCCCGCACGGAGGGCGTGAGCGAGCGATCGAGCTCCCGCGTCCGCTGTTCCTCCGCCAGCGACTCGAGGGAGGCCCCGAGCATGAAGGCGGACTCGCTCCGGCGGGGATCGTCGGGGTACCTGCGGATCGCCTCGTCGAGTCGACGAGTGGCCGGGGTGTGGAGCTCGGACTCGTGCAGCAGCCGGCCGAGGGCGAAGATCGCGTCCTGGAATTCCGGGGCTTCCGGACGGATACCGTCGGAGCCGCTGACGATCAGCTCGAGCCGGGCCTGGGCCTCGCGGGGCCGGTCCATGGCCACCAGGCACGCTGCGCCGGCGACCCGGGCCTTCGCGGAGAAGAGCCCGCGACCGTGCAGCTCCACCAGGGAGTCGTAGGCCGCGAGGGCCTCGCCGAAGCGCATGTCGGAGTGCAGGGCCCTCGCATGACGGAGGGCCACCCCGGCCCGGGCACCGTCGTCGACCCCGGTTCCCGCGAGGTAGGTGGTGTAGGCGTGCAGCGCCCGGACGCGGTCGGCCCCGAGATCGAAGCACTCCGCGGCCGCGGCCTGCACCGTGGACCAGCCGGAACGGGGCTCGTTTCGCTCGTGCAGGCGAAGGGCGAGCGACTCGTAGAGCGAGCCGGCCTGGCGGAACTGGCGCGCGGCCTCCTTGCGGAGCGCGGGATCCAGGTCCGGCAGGTCGCTGTCGAGCAGCTGGTCGGCATCCAGCCCGGTCTGCGAATGGAGCATCGACTCCCCCTGGAGTCGATGCGCCTTGGCGGAGAGTCGCAGGACCTGGTCGGAGACCGGGAGGCGGTTCGAGTTGAGGATCAGTCCCCCGTAGCGGATCGCCTGCGCGGGACGATCCAGCAGGACCTCCTCCTGGATGCGATCGGAGATCGAGTCGGCCACCCGGTCCACCATCGGGTGCTGGGTGCTCTCGATGAGCTGGATGGCCTCCTCGTAGTCGGCGACGGCCAGCTCGTGGTCGCCGTTGGCGGCGTGGGTCTCGGCGCGGGCGAGGTGGACCTCCATCCTCGCCTCCGAGGAGGGGTGCCGGGCGAGGATCGAACGAAACCGTCCGATCGCCTCCTCGAAGTGCCCCTCGCGTCGATCGATCCGGGCCAGGGAGGCCTCCGCCAGCAGCCGGTCCTCGTCGCCGTCGGGCAGCCGGTCGAGGGCGTCCTCGAGGGCCTCCCGGGCGGCGACCATGTCCCCGCCCGCCAGTCGGAGCCGTCCGAACGTCGCCTGGATCCGACCGTACCAGTCCTGCATGACGAGCGCGGCCTGGGGCTCGTCCTGTCGCGCCTCGAGTCGACGGACGGAACGCATCAGTCGTTCCAGCCCGAGCTCGTGCGCGCCCGCGGCCAGGCGAAGCCTCGCGGCCTGGACCATCGCCCACGCGGCGTCCTCGACGTCGGCGGCATCCCCGGAGGCGTACACGTCGAGATGACCGACGAGCTGGTCGCGCAGAGCCGAATCCCCACCCTGGGCTCGCTCGACGAGCACGCCAAGGACGCGGCGACGGATGTGGTCGGCTTCCGGCGAGTCCACCCCGTCGGAACCCGAGAAGAACGTCTCGAAGGCGGCGTCGTGATCACCCAGGGCGGCGAGGGCGGCGGCCCTCCGGGCCTCCTGCTCGGGGCTGAGCGTCATGCCCAGCGCCTGCGCCTGCTCGTAGAGCGACAGCACGCGTTGGTCGTTTCGGGGGATGCGGGAGCGTCGGGACTCGAGATCCGCCTGGCCGAGGCGAAGGCGGCCGTGGTCCTCGACGGAGACCCGCGACTCGCCGAGCTCCTCGATGGAGGTCGCCGCGCGCTCGAGGGCCCGTCGCGCCTGGTCGAGTCGCCCCTCGGCGATCCGTTGCTCGGCGATGCCCAGCATCACCGAGGGATCCGGCACCCGCTTGGAGCGACTGCCCAGGACGAGGAACCCACCCAGGATCAGGCCGGTGCTCAGGAGGACCAGGGGCACCTGCCAGGCGTTGGCAAGCGGACGTCGGGCCGGCGGCTCGAGCGGCTCGGGGGTGGGCACGTCACCGGGGTCCGTCGGTGGATCCTCGACGGAGGCGGGACGGCGATCGGTTTGGGGGGCCCGCACGGACGCGCCATCCTGGCGCGACCCAGCGGTGCTCGCTGGCTGCTCGTCGAGCATGAGATCCTCTCAGGGTCCGCGACCGGCGCGGACGACGACGTCCTGACGCATCCTGCGTCGAGGTGGGTATCGGCGATATTCGCCGAATGGCTTCAAGAAGAACGGGTCTTCCTGGGGCAGGACAACCCTCGTCGAGCCGATCTCATTCAGGCTTCGGGGGGGTTTGACCGAGCAAGGCGATCCGCGACCACGGTACGGGAGACCGTCTCGGGAATCCCTTGTCGGGCCGGGGAGATGAAGGCGAAGACGCCCAGGACCGGGGCGTAGAGCACCACCCCCTTGAAGAGGGCTCGAAGCAGGATCGCCCCCGAGGTCGGTCGGGCCCCGGTGCTCGAACGAACCACCCCGCCGAACACCAGCTTCCCGAAGGATCGGCCCCAGATCAGTTCCGACACGGCCTCGTGCAGGAGCGTGACGCCGATGACCAGGGATCCCGGGGCACTGAGAGCGACCTCGGAAGTCCATATGGACAAAGGACTTGCGCCCGAGAATGGGGCCTTGAAGAGCAGCACCGCGAGCACGAACCCCGGGGAAAGGTCGAGCAGGAGCGCCAGCAAGCGGCGCCCCATCGGCATCGGAACCACCCCGTTCTGGAGGGGCAGCCGCGGATCCTCGGTCGGTCGGAACAGCACGATCGCCAGCAGCGCGACGACCATCAGCATCCCGATCAGGGGAAGCTGCAGCCAGTCGGAGACGTCCAGCGGGAGTCGGGTCCACGCGACCGGCGACTCCACGGTTCCGTTGACGGCGTCGACCCGGCTCACCAGGACCGCCCCACGACCAGCTTCGTCCTGCGGATCCCAGGTGACGATCACCAGGAGGTCCTCCTCGACCGCGCCGAGGCCCCACGCCCGCGCGGGCCGATCCACGGAGGCGACGTCGAGCAGGTCCTCGCCACGGAGGACCCCGAGTTCGAGCCTGGAGGCCTTGGACCCCCGGGCGGCGAACCCGAGCCGGGTGGCGGTCTGGCAGACGCGATCGACGTCGGCGAAATCGATGCCGAGGTCGAACGTGGACCAGACGTCCTCCGAGCACTGGTGGAGTCGCGCGGTGCCGGAGTCGCCCCGGGCCAGGATCGTGACCTCGGTGGTCCCGACCGATGGCAGCAGTCGCAGGTCGCTGGCACGCAGCAGCACCTCCGGCAGGGGGCGCTCGTGCCAGGTGAACGCTCGCTGCTCGAGGAGGCGGGCGGTGGGCGGTGCGGACTCGCCCTCGGTGGCTTCCACGGTTCGCTTCCCCCCGGAGTCGGTTTCCGGGGGACCCAGGAGCACCTGGGGACCGGCGGGCCCGAGGGCCAGGCCCTTGAACGGCCGGTCGCTCGGGATGTTGGCCAGAACCTTCCAGCTGTCGAGGGGGAGCTCGTAGAAGTTGCCCATCGTCGGATCCTGCTGGACGGTCAGGCTCAACAGGTCGATCTCCTTGCCGGGAACCGGACTTGAGGGCATCGCCACCAGCACCTCGTCGTCGCGCGCGGCGATCGCGATCGGGCGGGACTGCAGCGCCCGCGAGATCCGCGCGTGCTGCCCTTCCATCCCGGTGTGGTGGTGGAGCAGGCGCCAGCGGCCGACCACGATCGGATCCCGGGTCACCACCCACACGTTGCCACCACCCGAGGCGACCTCGAGCACGTCCGAGTTCGGGGCGGGGGCCGTCGTGGCCCGGGTCGCCGCGTCGGGACTCGCCGGCGGCTCCTTCCGGGACCCGGCTGGATCCTCGGTGGCTCCCTTCGAGGCTTCCCCGGGGGATTCCTTCGCCGTGGAGGGGGGCGCCTCCTGGAAGGCGGGGCCTGCACGCACCGGCCCGAGGCTCGATGGACCGAACAGGGCGAAGGCGAGCATCCAGGTCTTGGCGGATCGGGGGGTCATGGAGAGGCTGGTTCCTTCGGGGATGGCGAGGGGATCCGGTCGAGGCGATGTTCGACTCGTTCCGGCTTGAAGGTCTCGATGAGTCGTTCCAGGTCGAAGAGGGCGGGCTTGATCCGATCTCCCCGGGCATTCGGCCGATTGAAGAAGATCCGCACGTCGGTCTCTCCGGTGGCGTCGCGGATGAAGACCTTGCCCGGGAACTGCGGCCAGGCGCCGATCGGCTGGTCCCGCGCGGCGATGGGCTCGTACTCGCGCAGACTGGAGCGCACCACGCAACGGCCCTGGTCGTCAAGGGCCTCGACCGCCACGGGGAGCATGCGGCGGGGCTCGATCGTCCATCGAAGCCGGTTCCACCCACCCTCGACGGACCCTCGCGACTCGACGCGAAAGAGCCCGTCCTCGGCGGGCTCCAGCCCGTCGGCGCGCAGCTGGTCCCCGAACGGCATCAACCCGGCGAGCTCCAGCAGCTTCCGGGGACCGAGCAGCGATTCCTCCAGTGGGAGGTCGGTCGGGAGCCCCCGGTCGAGTGGCATGACCACCAGGCGCGTGGGATCACCGGCCAGCTCGAAGACCCACCACTCCCGGCCGTCGGAACCGATCCAGAGGAAGCGTTCCCCGAACTTGCGAAGTCGCAGCGCGAACTCGTCCCCCTGTCTCCAGAGGTCCATCGCGCAGCTGTCGAAGGACTCACCGCCCTCCACGAGACTCCTGAGCTCGATGGTCCCGGTGGACTCGAGGGTCCGGAACATCGCGGCCCGTCGCTCCTGGAACGCCCGCACTCGCTCGAGTTCGGGCGGTGCCGCCGCTGGGGCCGCCGGGGTGCTGGCGCAGCCGGTGAACGGGAGGCACCACAGCAGCGTCAACGACAGCGCGAGGGTCGCGGGCCGTGCGATCGGGCGAGGATTCCGTTCAACCCGTCGAGTCATCGTCCGCCATGATCTCGCCGAGTTCGTCGGCGATCGCTCGAGCATCATCCTCGGTCAGCTGCGGATCCAGCAGTTCGATCGGGGGAAGCTCGGGGTCGCTGCCCCGGCGCCGGAGCAGGAACCGGACGCCCTCCTCGGAAGGGGTGGTGCCCTCGAGCCGCAGCATCTTCTTGCGGACGAGTATCAGGCCGAGCACCCAGCGAAAGGCCTGCCTCCGCTCGTCCTCGTCCTCCGCCAGCCGGTCGAAGAGGTCCATGAGCGAGTCGTCGTCCACCAGCAGCCGGCGCTTCCCGCCGGGGGGGGCGACGGTCGAGCGCCACCAGCTGAACAGCCCGTCGGGCCGGATCCCGGACTCCCAGGCCTCGATCGAGAAGTCGTGGCGGACCAGTCCTAGCGGATTGCCCTGGGAATCGGCTTCCTCCGATTCGCAAAGTGCAGCGATGCAGGGCGTTCCCGGCTCGAGAGGGCGCCCGCTGGCGGCGCATGCTCCGGTGGACTTGCCGAGCTGGTACCCCGAGGATGTGGCGGATCGTTGCTTCATGGCTACATGGTACCAGCCGTTCGCCGGGCCGCTCTCATCGTATACTCCACGTATCCCGTGAACGTAGATAACGTCCTCCAGCTCTTCCGCGGCTACCCGACCTGGGAAGTCATCATCGAACTGGCCATCATCTGGGCCTGCGTCTATCTCGTGTTCCGGTTCCTGCAGGGCACCCGGGGGGCGGGGGTGATCAAGGGCTTCACGGTCCTGATCATCGTGCTGGTCCTCCTCTTCCAGCTGCTCGGCGACTCCAGCGGGGCCTTCGGCAGGATCAAGTACATCTCCAACCAGGTGCTGGGGCTGCTCGCGATCCTCCTGATCGTCGTGTTCCAGCCGGAACTCCGGCAGGCGATGATCCGGGTCGGCGCGGCCCGGCTGCTCGGGCGACGCAACCCGCAGATGGACCGTCTCGCGGACGCGATCACCGAAGCCGTGGAGTTCCTCTCCAAGAACTCCTTCGGTGCCCTGATCGTCATCGAACGTGGCGGGCGCCTGGGCGGCCTCATCGAGGGCGGGGTCCGGATCGACGCCCTGGTGACGCCACGACTGATCGAGGCGATCTTCTGGCCGAACTCCCCGTTGCACGACCTGGCGGTGGTGGTCCGGGGGGATCGGGTGGTCGCCGCCAGCGTGCAGCTGCCCCTGGCGGAGACCGGGGAGGTGCCGGCCCAGCTGGGCTCACGACACCGGGCGGCGGTCGGGGTCACCACCGAAAGCGACTGCCTGGTGGTGATCGTCAGCGAGGAGACCGGCAACTGCCGACTGGCCGAGCACGGTTCGATGACCCCCCCGCTGGATCGTGCCGAGTTCAGGACCCGCCTGATGGAGCGGCTGCAGGTCGAACCCGAGGCTTCGAAGGCGGAGCCGGTGGTGGAGGTCGAGTCATGAACCACACCTCGCAGGGACCCGGGAACCAGCTGGGCACGATCGTGGTGGTCACCGCGATCGCGCTGCTCATCTGGATCTGGGCGGCGGGCGAGACCCGCAACGAGGACACCGTCTACGCCCGGGTCGAGATCATGGCCTCCTCGGACTTCGAGACGATCGTCTCCCCCACCGAGGACCAGCAGGTCGCGATCCAGGTGAAGGGGTCGGCCAGGTCGATCCAGCGACTCCGACAGGTGCTCAGCCAGCCGCTGGTGCTGACCACGGGATCCGATGGGATCCCCCGGGAGGCCGGTCGCCATGAGATCTCCCTGGTGGATGCGATCCAGAACCTCCCGCTGATCCAGCAGGGCGACATCACCATCCTCGGCACCGAGCCGTCGGGGATCGACCTGGAGATCGACTCCATGACCGAGCTTTCGGTCCCGGTGCAGCCGGTCTTCACCGGGGTCACGCTGGGTGGCGAGGCGGTCTCGAATCCGGAGAACGCCACCTTGACGCTCCCGAGCAGGATCGTGGCGCAGATCCCCGATCCCCAGGTGATCGCGGAACCCTCGCCGGACACCCTCGACGGACTCCAGGCGGGAAGGAACCAGCAGATCCTGGTCCCGCTGCGGCTGCCGCCGTCGCTACGTCCCTTCGGGCAGTCCATCACGATCGAACCGACATCGGTCCAGCTGGCCTTCACCCTCATCCTGACGACCCGGAGCTCCACCATCGCGACGGTCGCGGTGCAGGTGGCCGCTCCCGCCGATGGCCTCGCGGACTACTCCGTCCAGATCGACCCCGCCGACCGGCTGCTCTCGGACGTGGTGGTGGAGGGTGAGGTCGATCTCGTCAAGCGCTTCGAGGAGGACGGGACCCCGGTGGTGGCCTTCGTGCACCTGACCTCCGATGACCTCGCCCGGATGGTCGGGGAGGCCCCGGTCACGCTGTGGGAGCTGCCCGAGGGACTCCGCGTGACCTCGGTCGACGGGGAAACCGACCAGCCGATCGTCAAGGTGATCATCACTCCCAGGGAGCGCTGAGTGCGCGACCGGCCCCCGCCGGGTCAGGCCTCGAACTCGAGCGCATGCCAGGCCTTCTTGCCCCGACGGATCAGGACCATGCGGCCGTGCAGGAGGTCCGCGGTCGTCAGGCGTCGATCGAGGGGGACCTTGGAACCGTTGATGCTGACCGCCCCCTGTTCGAGGAACTGCCGGGCCTCGCGCCGGCTGGAAGCCAGGGTGGTCTCGGCCAGGAGTTCCACGAGGTCCCCGCCCTCGCCCTCCAGGAGGGACACCGGGTGACGGCTCGAGGGTACGTCGGCGAAGACCTCCGCGAGCATCGGGGCGTCCAGGTCCCCCACCTCCCCGGAGAAGAGCGCGCGAGAGGCGGATCGGGCCCGGTCGTACTCGTGATCCCCGTGAATCATCCGGGTCATCGACTCCGCGAGCACCTGCTGGGCCTCCCGGGCCTGCGGGGCCTCGAGGGTGGATCGCTCGAGGGCCTCGATCCGCTCCCGATCCTCGAAGGTGAACCACTTGAGGAACTTCACGACGTCCTCGTCCGCGGTGTTGAGCCAGAACTGGTAGAAGGCGTACGGGGAGGTCTTCCGGGGATCCAGCCAGATCGCGCCCTGCTCGCTCTTGCCGATCTTGCCGCCGTCGGACCTGGTGACCAGGGGATTGGTGACGCCGTAGGCCCGTCCCTCCGCATCGGGGGAGGCGTGGTCGTCGCGGCCGACGAGCCTGCGGATGAGGTCGATCCCGGCGACGATGTTGCCGTACTGGTCCGAGCCGCCGATCTGGACCGTGCAGTTCATGGTCCGGTTGAGGTGCAGGAAGTCGTAGGCCTGGAGGATCATGTAGCTGAACTCGGTGTAGGAGATGCCCTGCTCGCGCTCGGTGAGTCGAGCCGAGACCGATTCCTTCTGGATCATCATGTTGACCGAGAAGTGCTTGCCCACGTCCCTGAGCATGTGGATGTAGCCGAGGGAACCGAGCCAGTCGTGGTTGTTCACGATCGTCGCGCGGTGCTCGCCGGAGCAGTCGAAGTCAAGGACCCGTTCGAAGGTCGCCTGGTAGTTCTCGATGTTGGCCTCGACGCGGTCGCGATCCAGCAGCACCCGTTCCGTGCTCTTGCCGGACGGGTCGCCGATCAGGCCGGTCGCTCCACCCATCAGGGCGATGGGCCGATGACCGGCCCGCTGCCAGTGGGCGAGCATCTTCAGGGGCAGCAGGTTCCCGATGGTCAGGGCGTCGGCGGTCGGGTCGAACCCGCAGTAGGCGACCCGACCGGGGGTCGCCAGGTGGGCCTTCAGGTCCTCGGAGGTGGTGGAATGAAGCAGTCCGCGCCAGGACAGTTCATCGAGGAAGGAACTCAATTCGGTCGCTCCGGGGGGGTGCGGCTCAGCTCATGGCCGTGGTCTTGCTCTCGATGTCGGCCAGCAGCGCCTTCCAGCTGTCGTCGAACTTCTGCGCCCCCTCCACCTGGAGGTCCTCCCCGACCTGGTGCAGGTCGACGCCGGCGGCCTCGATCTTGGCGAGGGCCTCCAGGCTCGGGGTCCCGTCGGCCGGCAGCGGGCCATCGAGGGTCCCGTGGTCGTGGAACGCCTTGAGGGTCTTGTCGGGCATGGTGTTCACGGTGTCCGGGGCGGCGAGCCCGCTGACGTAGAGCGAATCGGACAGGGCGGGATCCTTGGTGCCGGTCGAGGCGAAGAGCAGCCTCTGGCGAAGGGCCCCCTTCTGCTCGAGCGCCTTCCAGCGGTCGGTCTCGTGCCATTCGACGTAGGCCTTGTAGCAGGCGCCGCCGATCGCGAGCCCGTTGGTGTCCTTCAGCTCGTCGGGGAGCATGGGGGAGGTCTTCACGTCCCAGCGGGAGATGAAGAGCGAGGCGACCGAGCAGCCCGAGACGTCCAGGCCGGCGTCGACCCGACGCTCCAGCCCGTGGGTGTAGGCCTCGGCGGCCCGCATGTAGTGCTCGACGGAGAAGATCAGCGTCACGTTCACGGGGATCCCCGCGAAGGTGAGCTCCTCGATCGCGGGGGCTCCCTCCGGGGTGCCCGGGACCTTGATGTAGAGGTTCTTCCGATCGGCCTTGGCGTGCAGCTTCTTCGCCTGCTCGATGGTCGAGTGGGTGTCGTTCGCGAGCAGCGGGGACACCTCCAGCGAGCACCAGCCGTCGAGCCCGTTGGTCGCCTCGTGGATGGGAGCGAAGAGGTCGCAGGCCCGGCGGAGGTCCTCGATGGCGAGCTCGAAGAACAGTTCCTCGCCCTTGAGTCCGGCCTGCATGTGGGCGCGGATCGCATCGTCGTACTCGTGCCCGCCGGCGATCGCCTTCTGGAAGATCGAGGGGTTGCTGGTCAGTCCGGTCACCGACATGTCGTTGATGTACCCGGCGATCGTCCCGTCATCGAGGAAGCCGCGGGTGATGTTGTCGATCCAGAGACTCTGTCCGAGTGCGTGTAGGTCAGCGGTTGCCGGCATGGAGGTCCTCCTTGAAGGTTTCACCGGAGTATATCGGATGGCCGGGGGCGCGGAGAGGCAGGACTCAACCCCGCCTGCTACCCTGCAGGCCAACCCGGAAACCGTCCACAGGAGCTGAACTCATGTCGATAGAGACCACCGACCACGCACTCACCGATCGTCCCGAATGGAAGGCCCTCGAGGAACACCTGGTGCAGATCATGGACCGGGACCTGAAGAGGCTCTTCTCCGAGGACGACCAGCGCGGGCCGAGGTTCACGGTCGAGGGAGCGGGGATCTTCCTCGACTACTCGAAGAACCGGATCACCGACCGCACGGTCTCCCTGCTCCTCGACCTTGCACGAGCCTGCGACCTCGAGGGCCGGAGGGAGCGCATGTTCACCGGGGAGAAGATCAACATCACCGAGGACCGCGCCGTCCTTCACACCGCCCTGCGTGCACCGCGGGACGCGGTGGTCGAGGTGGACGGGGTGAACGTCATCCCCCACGTGCACGAGGTCCTGGACCGGATGGGTGCCTTCGCGACCGGGATCCGTTCCGGCGAGTGGAAGGGACACACCGGGAAGCGGATCCGCAACGTGGTCAACATCGGCATCGGCGGCAGCGACCTCGGCCCGGTGATGGCCTACGAGGCGCTCAAGCCGTTCAGTGACCGGTCGATGTGCTTCCGGTTCGTCTCGAACGTGGACAGCAACGACTTCTACGAGAAGACCCGGGACCTCTCGCCGGAGGAGACGCTGTTCATCATCTCCAGCAAGACCTTCACCACCCTGGAGACCATGACCAACGCGCACACCGCCCGGGAGTGGTCCCTGGAGGGCCTGGGGGGCGACGAGTCCGCGGTCGCGAAGCACTTCGTCGCGGTCTCGACCAACAAGGAGGCGGTGGAGTCGTTCGGGATCGACTCCAAGAACATGTTCGGGTTCTGGGACTGGGTGGGCGGTCGCTACTCGATGGATTCGGCGATCGGGCTCTCGACGATGCTCTCCGTCGGGCCGGACGGCTTCGCGGACCTGCTCGCGGGGTTCCACGAGATGGACGTCCACTTCCGCACCGCGCCGCTGGAGTCGAACGTGCCGGTGATGCTCGGCCTGGTCGGGTTGTGGAACCGCAACTTCCTCGGCTGCGACACCGTGGCGGTGCTGCCCTACGACAACGAGCTGCTCCGGTTCAGCGCCTACCTCCAGCAGCTGGAGATGGAATCCAACGGGAAGCACGTCACCCTTGGAGGGGAGCGCGTGGGGTGGGACACCTGCCCGGTGATCTGGGGGGAGCCCGGGACCAATGGACAGCACGCCTTCTACCAGATGATCCACCAGGGCACGAAGCCCGTCCCCTGCGACTTCATCTGCTTCTGCGAGGCCGCCAACCCGATCGGGGACCACCACGACAAGCTCGTCTCGAACGTGTTCGCCCAGGCGGAGGCACTGGCATTCGGCAAGACCGAGGCACAGGTCAAGGCCGAGGGGGTCGCCGACCAGCTGCTCCCGCACAAGGAGTTCGACGGCAACCGCATGAGCAACGTCATCATGACCCAGAAGCTCGATCCCAGGACGCTGGGACGGCTGGTCGCGCTCTACGAACACAAGGTCTTCACCCAGGGGACGATCTGGAACATCAATTCCTTCGACCAGTGGGGCGTGGAGCTCGGCAAGGTGCTGGCCAAGAACATCATCCCCCAACTGAGCCAGTCGGAGGCGGTCACCGACCACGACTCCTCCACCAACCAGCTGATCAACCGGTATCGACAGCACCGTCACGGTTGAACGCGACCAGCAGCCCGCGGCCGAGGGGGCCGTCCTCGTCGAGGACGACCTCGAACCCCGGGCCCAGCGCGGACCGTGCGATCCCCAGCCACTCCGCCGAGGGCAGCAGCAGCATCCGGTGCTCCTCGATGACCCGCACCGGATCGGATGGCGAATGCGATCCGGGACCCGGCGCCAGGGTCCACTCGAACTCGATCACCAGGACGCCCGGTTCCGTCCGGGCCCGGGCGGTCCGGGCGAGGGTGCCCCCCTCGAAGGCGGTCTCGACGTGATCGACGCGCGGCGGCTGGAGTCGTTCGGCCAGGATCGGGGGCTCGACCAGCAGCGTCCCGCCGGGAACCAGGAGCCGGCCGGCATCGTGGAGGGCCGCATGCAGCTGGGCGGGGTGCTCGAGGTAGCCGAAGACCCCGAAGAGCGAGGTGACCAGCTCGTATCCCCGGTCCCGGGGCAGGGCCAGCACGTCGGCCTCCAGGAGGTGCTGGTAGCAGCCGGTGCGACGGGCCTGTTCCAGCATGGACGGTGAGCGATCGACGCCGGTGAGCGCGCCGTGCCCGGAGAGTCCGGGGCCGTGTGCCCCGGTCCCGCAGCCCAGCTCGAGCACCCGACGGGTCTCCGGGGAACGGCCGTCGTCGATCCAGTGACGGCTGATCGATGCCACCTCGCGGGCGCAGTCACGACCACGGGCCCGGTAGATCGCGTCGTACCAGGCCGCGGTCCTTCGGTAGGGCGTTCGCTCGCCGGAGTCGTCCATCACCCGACCTTACCGCGGGGCGCCCTCGGGTGGAACCGGTGGCGTCGCCCCCCGCTCCCGGATCCGCTACTCCTCCGGGGTGGGGTGGTGTATGGTCGCGTCGTGGAACCTGGCCCATGACACGCCCGTCGCGACGAAAACGAACGCTCGCCATCGTCTCCTCGAGTCGAGCGGACCTCGCCCACCTGGTGCATCCCCTGCGCGCGCTGGCCGGGTCGGAGGTCGTGGAGCCGGTGGTCCTCGCCACCGGGGCCATGCTCCAGGGCACCTTCGGGAGGCCGGTGGAACTGCTGGCCCGGGAACCGGTCCGGGTGGTGCCGGTGGGCTGCGACCTGGAGATCGAACGCGGAGTGGATGCCGCGCGGGCGATCGGCCGGGCCACCATCGGGTTCGCTGACGTCCTCGATTCCATGGACCCCGATCTGCTGATGGTGGTCGCGGACCGATTCGAGATGCTGGCTCCGGCCAGTGCCGCGCTCGCGATGAAGATCCCGGTGGTGCACGTGGAAGGCGGGGAGCGAAGCGAGGGGGCGATCGACGACGCGGTCCGCAACGCGCTGACCAAGATGTCGCACCTGCACCTGGTCACCACCGAGGCGGCTCGTCGGCGGGTCATGGCGATGGGCGAGGAGGCGTGGCGGGTGCACCGGGTCGGGGCGGGCAGCCTCGACCACTTCCGGGTGGGACCGATCCCGGACAGGTCCGAGCTCGAGGCGGGGCTCGGACACGGCCTGGGCGACCGGCTGGTGCTCGCAGCGGTGCACCCGGTGACCCTGGCCAGGGACCCGGTCCAGGATGCGCACGCGCTGCTCGATGCGCTGGAACGACGGGCGAGGCCGGGAGAGGTCGTGGTGTTCGCGTTCCCCAACGCCGACGAGGGATCGAGGCGGGTGCGGGAGGCGGTACGGTCGTTCGTGGAGGCCCGGGAGGGAGCGGCCCTCCACACCAACCTCGAGGCACGCGCCTGGATCGGCCTGCTCCATCAGGCGTCGGTGGTGGTGGGCAACTCCTCGAGCATCCTCATGGAGACCCCGTCGGTGCCGGTGCCGGCGGTGTGCGTGGGCACCCGGCAGGCGGGCCGGGAGCGCGCCGCGAACGTGCTCGACGCGGACGCCGAGCCCGGGGCGATCCTGGCCGCCCTCGAGGAGGCGGAGACCCTGTCCATGGAGGGGGTGACCAATCCGTACGGTGACGGGAACGCCTCCGCACGGATTCGCCGGGTCCTCGAGGAGGCCCCGGACCGGGAGCGCCTGCTTTCGAAGACCACCACGCTGTCGTAGCGGGTGGGCGCTGTTCAGGCTCCACCCCGGCTCGACGCGAGCACCGAGTCGATGACCCGCAGAGCCTCGTCGAGTTCCGATTCGGTGGTCTCGCGGGAGAAGCTCAGTCGGAGGCTGCCCGCAGCGCGCTCCTCGTCGATCCCCATGGCGCGCAGGACGCCGGAGACCTCCACCGAGCCACTCGCGCAGGCGGCCCCGCCGGAGGCCGACACGCCGTGCTCGCTGAGGATCACCAGCAGCATCTGCGCCCGGAGTCCGGGGAAGGCGATGCTGGTGGTGTTCCAGAGTCTCGGAGCCCCGGCCGAGTTGATCGAGGCCCCCTGGTGCAGCGCGAGCAGCCGCGACTCGAACCGATCCCTGAGTTCCAGCCGTTCCCGTCGTCGATCCTCGGCCAGCCATGCCCGGGCCAGGTCGCAGGCCACGCCGAACCCGGCGATCGCGGGGACGTTCTCGGTCCCCCCCCGCCGTTCCCGTTCCTGGGGTCCGCCGAGGAGCGTCGGCTCGACGCCCGGGCCGCCGCGCACCACGAGGGCGCCCGCACCCTTCGGCCCGTGGAACTTGTGGGCGGAGCAGGAAAGCAGGTCGATGGCGGTGTCCTCGAGGCAGGTCGGCTCGCGCCCCACCCACTGCACGGCATCGGTGTGGAACACCACCCCGTGCTCGTGACAGCGTCGGGCGATCTCCTCCACCGGCTGGATCACCCCGGTCTCGTTGTTGGCCCACATCACCGAGCAGAGGGCGACCTCCTCGCCTCGTCGCTCGAGGAGTTCCTCGAGCGATCGGAGGTCGACCACGCCGTGCTCGTCCATCCCAAGCGAGATCGACTCGCCCCCCAGCGCGGAGATTCCGCGGATCGAGTCGCTCACCGCGGGGTGTTCGGTCGCCAGCGAGGCGAGCAGGCGGCGACCGGGCTCGGCGCGATGGATCCTCCGGAAGGCCCCGCGGATGGCGAGGTTCACGGCCTCGGTGCCGCCGGAAGTGAAGACCACCTCCCGCGTCTCGCACCCGACCAGCTGGGCGACCGAGGACCGCGCGAGCTCGACGCGCCGTCGAGCGTCCATGCCGGTTCGGTGCACGCTCGAGGGGTTGCCCCAGGACCGCTGGAGGCATTCCTGCATGCAGGAGACCACCTCGGTCGCGGGCCGGGTGGTCGCGTTGTTGTCGAGGTAGACGTGCATGCGATCCTCGTGCCTCGATGGAAGCCCCCTGGGATCGCCGGCGGGCTCAGCGATCCGACATGGGGACGTAGGGGATCTCGTGCGGACCGGTGTAGGAGGACCCGGGACGGATGAGCTTGTTGTCCGCGAGCTGCTCCATGCAGTGGCCGGTCCAGCCGGACATCCGGGCGATCGCGAACATCGGGGTGAAGAGGTCCAGCTTCAGCCCGAGGGACCAGTAGGTCGTCGCGGAGTAGAAGTCCACGTTGGGGAAGATGCCCTTGGCGGCGACCTTCTCGTTCATGATCTCCTCGATCCGGTTGGACATCTGGTAGAGCTCCATGTTCCCGGTGTCCTCGGCGAGCCCCTTGGCGAACGTCTTGAGGTAGGTGGCGCGCGGGTCGTAGGCCTTGTAGACCCGGTGGCCGAAGCCCATGATCTTCTCCTTGTTGGCCATCTTCCGTTCGATGACCTCGTCGACCTTGGAGAGGTCGCCGATCTCCTCGAGCATCCGCATGACCCCCTCGTTGGCGCCTCCGTGGAGGGGACCGCGCAGCGCGCCGATCGCCCCGGCGATCGAGGAGTACATGTCCGACAGGGTCGAGATGATCACCAGCGAGGTGAAGGTGGAGGCGTTGGTGCCGTGATCGGCGTGAAGGATCAGGCACACGTCCAGGGCCTTGGCCATCGTCTCGGTGGGCTCCTCCCCGTTGAGCATCCAGAGGAAGTTCGAGGCGATGTCCATCTCCGGGCGCGGCTCGATGATCTCCTTCCCGGAACGGAAGCGATCGAAGGCGGCGACCACCGCGGGGGTCTTCGCCACCAGCCGGATGGCCTTGCGACGATTGGCCTCGGGGTCGTTCACGTCCGCGTCGGAATCGTGCAGCGCCAGGGCCGCGATGGCGGTCTGGAGCGCATGCATGGGCGGGGAGTCGACGGGGAAGGTCCTGATGAGGTCGATGATCCCCGGCGGG
The DNA here is from genome assembly GCA_002862305.1 of Phycisphaerae bacterium. GTDB lineage: Bacteria > Planctomycetota > Phycisphaerae > Phycisphaerales > SM1A02 > UBA8087. The sequence continues at coordinate 23,095 of PKCS01000094.1, forward strand.
AGCGAGTACTCGGCACGAAGGGCGGCGTTGAGCTCCTCGAGTTCGGTCTCGGTGGGCAGGCGGCCCTCCCACAGCAGGAAGGTGGATTCCTCGAAGGTGGAGTTCCGGGCGAGGTGGTCGATGTGGATCCCGACGTACTCCAGCACCCCGTTGACGCCGTCGATGAAGGACATCTTGCTCTCGGCGGCGATGGTGTTGGCGAGTCCCTTGTCAAAGTTCTTTTCGGTCGGTGCTGGGCTCATGCTCGGGTTCCGAGGTGGCGGACTCGAGTGGGCGATCCCGAGTCCTGGGTGAAGATGGGCAGACGTCCCGTGGTGGGTCTGGCCGGTACGTACCAAGCACTGCGGGCACTCCGGACCGTCGGGGAGTCCCTCATCGTACGAAGATCCGCGGTCTCCATCAACAGCGCAAAGATCGCATCGCGGTCGCGCACGCCGCGGCGGAGCTTCCTACACTCTGTCGATGCTCATCCCACTCGGCACAGATCGAACCGCGCGGAGGAAACCGCTGATCACCCCGATGCTGGTGGCGATAAATGCCGCGGTCTACGCGCTGGTCCTGCTCCTTGCCCGCAGCGGAGCGGCCGATCTGAACGAACTGATCGATCTGGGAGCGTTTGACTCCACCAGGCCGGAGCGTGTCTGGACCCTGGTCACCTGTACCTTCCTTCACGATCCCGGGGGCATCAGCCACCTGCTCTTCAACATGATCTTCCTGTGGACCTTCGGCTGCGCGGTCGAGGACCGACTGGGGCGGATCGGATTCCTCGGGTTCTACCTGGTGGGCGGGGTCGTCGCCGCGCTGGCGCAGTGGCTGCTGGCGACCCTCAAGGGGGATCCGTCCCTGATGATCGGGGCCAGCGGCGCGGTCTGCGCGGTCACCGGTGGCTTCGCGGCGCTCTACCCGAGGGCACGGATCAGGATCTTCTCGCTCTTCATCATCCTGGGGGTCTTCTGGATACCCGCCCTGTTCCTGGTGGGTCTGTTCTTCGCGCTGGACTTCATCGGCCAGATCACGAACGTCCTCAACTTCGGGACCTCACGGACCGCCTTTGCCGCCCACCTTGGAGGCAGCGTCTTCGGGTTCAGCGTCGCCGTGGTCCTGCTGGCGACCGGCATGCTGAAGCGCGACGACTTCGACATCTTCTACCTGTTCAAGCAGAGCCGGCGCCGGGCCGCGATGCGAGCCGCGGTGTCCGGATCACCCACCGGACCCTGGGCGAGCGCCTCGGCGGACACCGGGAAGCGACTCGAGCAGGCCAGCCGGAGCAGGAAACCTCCTCCCCCGGAGGAACCGGAGGTCCTCCGGGTCGCGAGGGCGGACATCCTGAGGCTGACCCGCGAGCACCAGCAGTCGGAGGCCGCCAGGCGATACGCGAGCGTCCTCGGGGAGCACCCCGGATTCTGCGTGCCGGCCGACCAGCAGCTCGACGTCGCGAGCGCCCTGTTCGCCGAGGAGCGGTACGACGAGGCCGCCCTGGCCTACCAGAACTTCCTCGACCGCTATCCCCATGATCGCCGCGCCACGGAGACCGCGCTGCTGCTGCTGGTGATCCACGTCAGGCGCGCACCCGATCACGAGAAGGCGGTCGCCCTGCTGGAACGGTTCGGGGAACGCTTCGACACCGACTCCCACCGGGAGCTGGTGGCGGCGCTCCGGTCCGAGGTCGGGACGTGATCGATCGCGGGCGGACCATGATCAAGATCTGCGGCCTGCGGACCCCGGAGGCGGTGGCCGCGGTGGCGGAGTCGGGTGCCGACATGGCGGGCTTCGTGCATTGGACCGGCAGTCCGAGGTTCGTGGACCTGCAGCAGGCCGAGGGACTCGCAAGCGGGCTACCGGACACGACCAGTCCGGTGTCCCTGTTCGTGGACGAACGCCCGGAACGCATGCTCGAGTCCCCGTTCGAGTGGATCCAGCTGCACGGCCGGGAGGACGAGGAGACCTGCCGGACCCTCCGCAGGGCGGGACGCCGGGTGATCCGGGGGTTCAAGTTCGACGCGGATTCACTCGAGCGGTGGGATCGGTGCCCCGACGTGGACGTCCTCCTGGTGGATGGCTCGGAGACCGGGGGCAGCGGACGGACCTTCGACCATCGGGAGCTCGCGCCCCGGATCGGCGCCCTCTCGAAGCCGGTGATCGTGGCGGGTGGTCTCCACCGCGGGAACGTCCTGGAGCTCCTGGCCTCGGTCCCGTGCTGGGGCGTCGATGTCTCGAGCGGGGTGGAGGTCTCCCGGGGGATCAAGGACCCGGAGGAGATCCGTGCCTTCTGCAGGACGATCCGTCCGTGCGAATAGCCTTCGACCAGGCTCCTTCGGCGAGGGTTTGCTTCGCAGGGCGAAAACCTGCACTATGAATGGCTGGTGCTCGGAGCACCGACTGGACGACCCTGCGGGACGACACGCATGAACCTGGACTTCTTCATCATGGGCACCGAGAAGGGCGGCTCCACGTACCTGCTGGACTGCCTGCGGGAGCATCCCGGGATCTTCATGCCCCGCAAGGAGGTCTCGTTCTTCGAGAACTACCTCTACGACCCGGATGACCTGACCGCGTTCACGAGCCAGTTCGACGACGCGCAGGCGGGGCAGAAGCTCGGCGTGAAGCGACCGACCATGCTCGGGCACCCGGAGTTCGGCGAACGGTTGAACCGTCATTTCCCGGAGGCGAAGCTGATCGCGATCCTGCGCAACCCCATCGATCGCGCACTGTCCGCCTACACCCAGCACAAGACGATGAGGACGATCCCCAACCGCCCCGCGGAATGGTTCTTCGACCGGATCCTGCAGGGCCCGATCGACGGGTATCCGAGGGCGTCACTCGTCCTCGAGCACGGGCTCTACGAGCGAAACCTCAGGAGGGTGGAACGGTTCTTCCCCACGGATCGGATCTTCCTGCTCACCCTGGACGAGGTCCGCGCGGACAACCTCGGGGCCCTGAGGAGGACGTACCGATTCCTCGGGGTGGACGAGGACTACCAGCCCACCGGAGCCAGGCGACAACCCATGCGGGCCCCCTACTCACCGATCCTTGCGGGGTACCGGCGTCTGCAGTCGAGGGTGTTGCACGAGATGACCGAGGACGGGTTCCTGGTTCGTCGAAAGCTGCCGCTGATGAGGGCGGCGGACGTGGCCAGCGTGGCGGGGTATCGGATGCTCGAGGCGGTCCTCCCCCGCGGCGAGAAGCCGCGACTGTCCCCGGAGTTGAGGAACCGCCTGCTGGCGTACTACGACGAGGACATCACCGGCCTCGAGCGGCGCCTGGACCGCGACCTGAGCGCCTGGCGGAGCTGAGTCCGGGGAGGGTGGCCCCCCGACCACCACCGGTTCAATGACGGGAAACCTCCTGAAGCTCGGCTGGCGCGCTCCGGGCGGCGCCGGCACGGTTCCTCGCGGAACGACCGATCCACTCCGCGATTCGACTGCGCAGTGCGGGCCATGAGGGCCCGAACCTGGCCTCGAGGAAGGATTCGTACAACCCGCCGAGCACGTCCTCGAACGCGATGATCGACTCGATGCGCTCGCGATCGGCTTCCTGCGGGGTCTCCGCGGGCTCCTCGGAACGTGGCAGTCGGAGGCCGCCGACCGTGAACCGATCACCCTGCAGGACGCAGTTCCATTCCCGAATGCCGTCGGAGACCACCAGCCCGCACCGACGAGGAAGCTTGCCGGCCAGGGTGGCCACCGAGGCCTCGGGCCACCTTGACGGACCGTCGCCGCTGAGCACCTGGCGACCGGTCAGGCCCCAGCCGCATTCGCTCTCGAGGGTGCGGTCGAGGGCGATGCTGACCCCGCGCCCGCCGGGAAGGTCGAAGAGGCCCTCCCCCGCGTCACCCCGCCACCAGAGCCAGAGCAGGAAGATGTTCCCGAGGAAGTCCTTGTCGTCGCCGCCGGCCGAGGACCAGGGGACCTCGGGGGCCCCGCCGTCGCCGGTCGGTGGCGACTGCCCGAGGGAATCGGGACGTGCATCCTCGAAGTCGGCCAGTCGGCCCATCGGGGCAAGCACGTCGAGCGCGCGTCCCCCCGCACCCCTCGGCTCGAGTCGGCCGCCGAAGGTGGCGGTGAAGAGGTCCCTGAGGGGGGACGAGACCGCATCGCTGGTGGCCGGCGACAGGAGGATCCGCTTCGCCGGGTTCCAGAGGATCGGGACATGCTTCGAGGATCGATATCGACCTTCGGCGACCTCGCGCTCCCACTGCTCGCGCGCCTCGTCCCTGGCCTCCTTCCTGGCGGAACGGCTCAACCAGCCGGGCTGGCCGGGCTCGAGGGCCGCGGATCGGGAGGATTCGGCGACCGCGATGTACGCTCGGCGGACCTCGGGAGGCACGCGGACCACCTCCAACCGCATGCCTGCGTGGATCCAGCCGTCGAAGCACATCTGCTCCAGCTCGAATCCCTCATCGAGGATGTGTCGGCCGGCGGTCCACCCGGTTTCGGGTCCGGTGGGAATCCCGATCGGCGTGGGACGATGGGTGTTCGCCGCGAAGGCGTCGATGATCGACTGGTCGATCCGCTCGGGACAGTCTCCCGTCACGGCGAATCGTGCATAGGTCACGGTTCCGTTGAGAAAGGGCATTCCCTCATGCTGTCCAGCACGGGGCGGCGGTGGCTCGCCCGAACAGGATGTCCACAGGAATCCGGGTCGGGGCCGGCGGCCTAGGCCGCGGTCTCCTTCTTGCGGACGACCTCCCGGCTGCCGTCGGGCTTGACGTCCACCCCGAAGCCAAGCTGGACGAGGTGCTGCATGGGCCCGTGCGGCTTCGACTCCTCCTCCTTGAGCCGCTTCGCGGCGGCGGGATTGGAGTAGGTGTTGAAGACCATCGCCTTGATGTTCGCCCAGATCCCCCGGAAGCCGCTGAACGTGAAGTCGACCGCGGTGGGCTCGTAGCCGCAGTGGACCATGCAGTTCGCGCACTTCGGGTTTCCGCTGGCCACCCCGTAGTTGTCCCACTCGGTGTCGTTGATCAGTTCGTCGAAGGTGTCGACGTAGCCCTCCTGCAGCAGGTAGCAGGGCTTCTGCCAGCCGAAGATGTTGTAGGTGGGATTCCCCCAGGGCGTGCACTCGAAGTCGCGCTTGCCCATGAGGAACTCGAGGAAGAGCGGTGACTGGTTGAACCGCCACCCCTTCTTGCGGTTGGAGAGGATCATCTCGAAGAGCTGGTTGGTCTCCGCCCGCTTCAGGAAGCCGCTCTGGTCCGGCGCCTTGTCGTAGGCATACCCGGGGGAGACCATCATCCCCTCGACCCCGACCTCCATCAGTTCGTCGAAGAAGGCCCGGCAGGCGTTCGGATCGGCCCCCTCGAAGAGGGTGGTGTTGGTGGTGACCCGGAATCCCATCTCGACCGCGGTGCGGATCCCCGCCAGCGCCTTCTGGTAGGTGCCGTCGCGACAGACCGCGAAGTCATGGTGTTCCTCGAGGCCGTCGAGGTGGATGCTGAAGCTGAGGTACTTCGAGGGCTTGAACCAGCCGGCCTCGAGCTTGTCCTTCAGCAGGATCGCGTTGGAGCACAGGTAGACGTACTTCTTGCGTTCGATCAGACCCTCCACGATCTCGCGGATCTGGGGGTGGAGCAGGGGCTCGCCTCCGGGGATCGAGACCATCGGTGCGTCGCACTGGTCCACGGCCTTCATGCACTCCTCGAAGGAGAGGTCCCGCTTCAGGATGTGGGGTGGATACTGGATCTTCCCGCAGCCGGCACAGGCCAGGTTGCAGCGGAAGAGCGGCTCCAGCATCAGGACCAGTGGATATCGCTTGCGGCCAGTGAGCCGTTGCTTGATGACATAGGACGCGACGGTCCACATCTGGGAAACAGGGACACCCATCGATCGGTTCTCCGGAGCTGACCAGAGTGTATCAGGAGGGAATGGTGGAGCCTAGGAGCCCGTGAAGGGCCCTGGAATGGAAAAACCGGCGATTCTGCGGGAAGCATCGAACCCGCTTGCGGCACGGGGCGTAGCACCACCATGTCCGCCGTAGCCCACCATGCCCACCCGCTCCACCGCTTCCTGGCGGGTCCAGGGAGGCGGGGATCGAGCGGGCAGGAGGCGGCTTCCTCCGCTATTCTGGGGGCGGAGGCGGCTTCCAAGACCGAATCGGGCCGGGTGGACCAATCCAGCATGCAGGAGACCGGATTATTGGCCGAACGAACGGATGAGCAGCTGCTGGCCGCCCACATCGACGGCGAGGCCGGAGCCTTCCCGGAACTCCTGGAACGGTACCGGAACGAACTGCTGCACTTCCTGATCCGGTTCCTCGGCTCGAGGGCCGCGGCGGAGGACGTGTTCCAGGACACCTTCCTGCAGATCCACCTGGTGGCCGAGACCTTCGACACCAGCCGGCGCTTCAAGCCGTGGCTCTACACGATCTCCGCGAACAAGGCCCGTGACTACCACCGCAAGCAGAAGCGCCGGGCCGCGGCCAGCCTCTCGGCCCCGATCGGCGGGGACGGCGAGGACACGGAGTTCATCGACCTCATCGCCTCGGAGACGGACAGTCCGGAGACCCCGATCACCGATCAGGAACAGGCCCAGCGGGTCAAGCAGGTCGTCGACGACCTGCCCCCCCACTACCGGGAGATCCTCCTGCTCAACTACTTCCAGAAGCTGAGCTACAACCAGATCGCGGACTCGCTGGACATTCCCCTCGGCACCGTGAAGAGTCGGCTGCACAGCGCGGTCGCCTGCTTCGCGGACACCTGGAAACTGCACGAAAACGACGAGAAAGAGACGGAACAGACGCCATGAAGATTCCCCAGGCCCGGATGATTCCGGCTACCCACCCGTGGACGGAGAGTTTGCTCCGATGAACGATCGTCCTGCCCGAGAGTTGTCCCCCGACGATGGCCGCGTGCTCGACCAGCTCGCGGAAGATGGCTTTGATCCGGCGAAGATCGACTCGCTGTCCGCCGACGACCGCCCGCGTGGCGAGGCGATCGCCGCGCTGCTGGGCCGGCTCGAGCAGTATCCGGTCGAGGACGCATCGCCCGAACTCGTGGACGCCACCCTCGCCCGCATCCAGCGCGAGGAGGACGCCCGTCCGCAGCGGATGCGGATCGACAACCAGATCGAACGCCAGTCCGAACAGGTCATGGGCGGACGACGGTGGCGCTTCCCGGACCTCTTCGCGACCGCGGCGATCGTCCTGATCGCGGTGGCGGTGATCTGGCCGATCACGAACAGCGTCCGCCAGCAGAGGATGGTCGCCCTGGATTCCGCGAACCTCGGGGAGAACGGTCAGGCCATGGCCCTCTATGCGAGCGCACACGACGGCATGAGCCCGATGCAGGCGACGGCGAGCGTCCTCCCCGATCCCTTCGACTGGATGGGCAAGGACCACGGCACGTACTCCAAGGGCGTCCAACGGAACATGGCTGGTTACGCCAGCAGCCCCAACGACTTCCAGCGACCTGAGTCGAAGGCCGATGCCCACCCCTACAGCTACCAGTACTGGCAGCCGGGCGATTCCCTGCTGGTCGAGGGCCGGGTGGTGGCGGCGAATGCCAACCCCCTCCGGGCCGCCTCCGGGCGCCTGACCGCGGAACAGGCGATCCAGAACTCCCTCTCCCATGGAGGGAAGGGACAGAACATCCTGTTCGGGGACGGCAGCGTGAGCTGGACCGAGACCTGCGACATGGACGGAGATCGTCTCTGGGACCCCGGAACCGACGAAAACGGCCACATCATCAGCATCATCGTCGGCGGCAGCCGCGGCCAGGACGTGCTCTTCCTCGTCCAGTGACGAGCCGGGAGGGAACCACCCCCCCGCTGGCTTGAACCCACACCCGGTTTTCCTGTAGGATCTCCGATTCGTCACCCGATCCGGGTGGGCTTCGGAAGGAAGTCGCACCGGATCCGGGACCATCCCTGCCAGCCCCCGGAACGAGCACCATGCCCAAGAACAAGTCACACAAAGGACTGCTCAAGCGAGCGCGAATCACCAAGGGTGGTCGGGTGCGCTTCCGCAAGCCGGGAAGTCGGCACCTCAAGAGCAACAAGTCCGGCAGCGCCAACCGTCGCTATCGGGTCCCGCAGTACGCCCGGGCCGGTGACATGAAGCGGCTGGGCACCCTCCTGTTCCGCCCCCTGAAGTCACAGGACCAGGTGGAGGCCGAGCGCCGGGACCGGGAGCGAGCGGAGGCCGGATCCGGCGACTGAGCCGGCCCTGATCGACCGAGCAGACCATCCGCCGGGACGTGAAGAGATCGGACGTTTCGATCCCCCGTCGGACCACAGCTGGAGACAGCACCATGCCACGAGTACGCAAGGGCGCAGCCCGCAACAAGGCCCGCCGACGGATCCTGAGAAACGCCCGGGGTTACTTCGGTACCAAGTCCCGACACAAGCAGCAGGCGAAGGTGGCGATCCTTCGCGCTGGCAACTTCGCGTTCCGGGACCGCCGGAACCGCAAGCGTGACTTCCGGAGGCTGTGGATCACCAGGATCACCGCGGCCTGCCGCATGCGGGGTACCCGGTACAGCGTGTTCATGCACGGCCTTCAGCAGGCCGGGATCCTGCTGAACCGGAAGATGCTGAGCCAGATGGCGATCGAGGACCCTGCAAGCTTCGACGAGCTCGTGCAGGTCGCCTCCGAGCACGCCTCCAAGGCCGCGGCCTGACCGCCCCGGCCGATCACGGACACCAACCCTAAGAACACCGCGGCGGCCTCTCTCGGGCCACCGCGGTGTTCGTTTCGAGGGGTGGGCGGTGCGTCAGCCGAGCAGCGCGAGCACGGAGCTGGGCTGGGTGTTCGCCATCGCCAGCGCCTGGGTCGCCGCCTGGCCGAGGATCTGGGCCCGCGTCATGTTCGCGGTCTCCGCGGCGAAGTCCGCGTCCCGGATCACGCTCTCC
>PKCS01000091.1 GCA_002862305.1 Phycisphaerae bacterium
TGGCTGGCGAACTGCTCAATCTCCTGCTTGATGACGGATGTGATCTCATCAGTCTTGATCTTCACTGGCTCGTCCTCTGTTGTTCGTCTCTAGAAGTGAATGTGAATTGGAACATGGGTTTGCCGTTTCGTGCGGTGGCGGGCGGTCAGTCACCGCCATCGAGGAATCGTCCCGCCTCGGCCCGCAGTCCGACCGCACCCCGACCCACGATGCCCTCGCGCATCCTGCGAAGCCGGGTGGCGACCGATCCATCGATGAGCTGGTCGCCGATGAGGAGCTTGATGCCGCCGATCATCGAGGGATCCGAGTACTTGTGGAGGACCGGCTCCTTGCCGGTCGCGGAGCGGATCTTCTCGACCACGCCCTCCAGGAGCTCCTCGCCGATCTGGTCCGCGCTCGCGGTGTAGACGTCGACCTCGATGCGCCCGTGGGCCTTCTGCAGCATCGCGTCCAGGGCGGAGGCGATGTTGGAGAGCTCGCCGAGCCGCCCCTTGTCGTTCGCCACCAGCAGGAACCGGAGCAGCATGTCCGAGACCCGGTTCTCGAAGGCCGAGCGAAGGGCCTGTTCGCGGGCCCCCTTCCCGAGGATCGGGGAGGAGAGGAACTCGCGCAGCCGCGGGTCGGCCCGGGACATCTCGACGATCGCATCGAGCTCGGCGTAGACCTCCTCGGCCTTGTCCAGACCTCCGGCCTCGTGAGCAAGCTCATACAGGCTTCGGGCGTAGACTCCGGCGACCTCGTCGTACTCTTGGGGCATGCCTGGTGGGTCCTCTAGTTCATTCGACCGAGCTCGGCGAGGGACTCCTCGAGGAGCTTCTTCTGGTCCTGCACGTTGATCTCACGGTCGAGGATCTTCTCCGCCATGACCGACGCGAGCTCGGCGGCCTGGGCGTGGAGCTCCGAGACCGCGGAGGCCTTGGCGGACTCGATGTCCGCGCTGGCCCGGGCCATGCGCTCGCTCAGTTCCTGCTCGTTCTTCTCCCGGAGTTCGTCGGCGAGGGCCTTGGCCTGTGCCTTGGCGTCGGCGATCATCTTGGATGATTCCTCTCGGGCACGGGAGAGCTCGCGCTCGTAGTCGGCGAGGGCGGAGTTCGCCTGTTCCCGGGCCTCCTCGGCGGACCTGATCTCGGCGAGGATCTTCTCGTTGCGATCCTCGAGCCCCTGGACGATCTTCGGCCAGACGAATTTTGCGAGCAGGGCCAGTGAGATCAGGAACACCGCGATGCCGGTGACGTTCGCGAGGACGTTGAAGTCGAGCAATCCGGCCTTCTCGCCACCCTCGCCCGAAGGCGCGGCACTGGCGAGGGTGATGAAGAGTTCTGCCATATTCGACACGGTTAACTCCGGGGTTCGCTCGGGGTGGCGAGCTGGGTCAGGTCCCGGTCGCGAACCCCCGGGGGGGGTTCACGACGGGGACCGTGGGAGGGGGACGATCGCGGTTGCGGAACCGTCAGCCCTGCTGCATGAGGAAGCCGACCACGACCGCGAAGAGTGCGACACCCTCGATGAGCGCGGCGGTCAGAATCATGTTGATGAAGATCTTGCCGGCCATCTCGGGCTGACGAGCCGTCGCGTTGCAGGCCTCGCCGCCGATGCGGCCGATGCCGATGCCGGCACCCAGCACGGCGATGCCCGCGGCAAGGCCGGCACCGAGGCCCTTGCCCCAGCTGGCCGCGGCGGAGGCGGCCTCGGCGGACTCCTCGGCAAGGGCGGGGCTCTGGTCCACAAGCAACAGCGCCAGCAGCGCGAAACCGGCCATCTTTACGATCGTATTCATTGGACTCGTGTTCTCCTTGGGTTGGCGCCGGGGCGCCCTTACGGGTGACTTGGATCTTGTTCTAGGAATGCGCCGGGTTCGGACTCCGCCGGCAACTGTACGAATGTCGGGTCCTCTGGGGACGGGGATCAGTGGGCGGCCTTGACAGCTCCCTCGTGGTTTTCGTGGAACGGAGGCGAGATCGGCTCCGAATCATGCTCGTGGTCGTGGTCGTGCTCGTCCCCATGGCTCATCAGGCTGATGAAGACCGCGGTGAGGAACATGAAGATGAACGCCTGGAGGAAGGCCACGAAGATCTCCAGGAAGGTGATCACCACCGCGGCGAGGCCGCTGACGAGGGAGATGGCGGTCACCGCGCCGGGTGAAGCCCCGCGGAACATGAAGTCGGATCCGAAGAGCAGCAGGGTCGCGAGCAGGACGTGGCCGCCGACCATGTTGGCGAACAGTCGGATGGCGAGCGCGATCGGCTTGATGAAGACCCCGGCGAGCTCGACGACGAAGACCACCGGCACCACCAGCAGGAGGAACTTGGGCCCACGGCAGAGCCCGCACGTGAGGTGGTCCAGCCAGCCCAGGATTCCCAGCTCCCGGAAGCTGTGGATCTGGATCAGAATGAAGCTGATGACCGCCAGCCCGAAGGTGATGCTGATGTTGCTGGTGGGAGTGCCCCCGATCACCGCGAAGTGATCGTTCATCTTCAGGCCGAAGAACGTCTGGCCGTCGAAGATCTTCCCGATGATGTTCTGGACGTCCGGAAGCGGGATGATCCCGAGGAGGTTCATCGTGAGGATGAAGAAGAAGAGCGAGAGCAGGAACGGGAGGTAGCGCTTGGTGTCCTTCTCCCCCATCACGGGCTCGATCATGACGTCCCTGAGGTAGACGATGATCGCCTCGATCAGCTGGTTGAACCGACCCTTGGTGATGTACCGCTCGTTGCCCTCGGCCTCGGAGCCGGTCTGGATCCTCTTGGCCGACCTGCTCAGCAGGAACACCAGGAGGATCGCCCCCATCACCATGGTGGTCATCTGCATGGTGAGATCGCCGATGACGCCCACGTCGAGCAGGGTCTTGTCGAGCACGTGCCCCAGCGGAGTGTGCGGTTCTCCGGCTTTCGCGAGAAGGAGGTCCATCGAGTGGTCTGCTCCGGGCTGCAGGGGATCCGGTTCTCGGGCGCGGGACACGAACCGTTCGTGGGCACCCTCAGTGGGTCGGGTTCATGCGACGATGGGCGGGTCGTTCGCTCGGCTTCGCGACCGGTTCCGAGGGGGCCTACTGGCCTCCTTCGGCGAGTTGCCGACGGATGTCCAGGGCGATCAGCGGGGTCTCGAGGACGAGCACGCTGAGGAAGGAGATCGCGAGGCCGATGACGAACACATCCACCGGCGGATGAGCTGCGAAGTATAGCAGGACTGCCAGCATGGGCGTTCCCAGCAGGCGCACCACCGTGACCAAAAGCCAGAGGGTCGGGAGGTCGCTGCCGGGACGGACGCGCCAGGGGGCGATGGCCAGGAGCCCGCCCCCGCAGACCACCAGCGCGGCCACCCCGCCCATCAGCCCGGCGCCGGCGCGGGTCCCGGGCATCCCAAGGGCGGGGAGCAGCAGGCCCCAGGCGAGCACCGTCAGCATGAGCAACCCCAGCCAGAGGACCAGCAGGCCCCGGGCCGGGAGTGAGAGCTGGCCGGACGGAGGGGTCATGGTCGTCGGTCCTGCGAGGTCAAATCGCCCTTGTCGGATCGCTGGAAGCGTTTTCTGGCCCGTTCGCGATCCATGGCCCGGTTCAGCCGCAGGGCCCCCCGGATCAGCACCGCGATCCCGGTGAGGATCCCCAGCCCGAACCCCACTGGAAGCCAGAGGTCCCCGCCAAGGGCGTCCTCGGCCACCCAGCCCAGGAGTCCCCCGGCGAGTACGTAGGAAATGGTCTCGCTGGCCAGCCCCGCCATGCGCCAGCCCACCCGGACGTCGTGGTCGTTCTTCGCCGATCGAGGATTGATCAAGGGGGCCATATGGGCAAATCCTAACCCAAGCCGGGAGTCTGGGCGGTTCCAGGCCGGGGGCCCCGCTAGACTTGTCTGGGGAATCGCACCCCCCGGAGCACACCTTGAGCATCCCCGAAGAGGACATCGTCGACGTGACCCCGACCTCGCTCTCCACCAACGAGAGCCTGTTCGTGGTGAACGTGTTCAAGGGACTCGGGACCACCATGCGTCACGCCCTCCAGAACTTCGGCCGGGGGGGCGCGAACAAGGACACGATCTGGGTGGTCCAGTACCCCGAGCAGAAGCGGGACGACCGGCCCGTGGAGGAGGGTGGCCAGTACCGCGAGAACTTCCGCGGGGTGCACCGGCTCAATCGGGACGAGGAGGGACGCACCCGGTGCGTGGCATGCTTCATGTGCGCGACCGCCTGCCCTGCCAACTGCATCCACATCGTCGCCGAGGAGTCGCCCTGGGAGGACCGCGAGAAGTACCCCAAGCAGTTCGACATCGACGAGCTGAGGTGCATCTACTGCGGGATGTGCGAGGAAGCCTGCCCGTGCGACGCGATCGAGCTGACCCCCCACTACGAGATCACCGGGCTCTCCCGCCAGGAGATGATCTTCGACAAGCAGAAGCTGCTCGAGGTGTACGACAACACCGTCTCGGACAAGCTGATGTAGGACGGCCCCGTCGGGCTACTCGGCCTTCCAGTAGCGCCGGGTGAAGAGCACCAGCACGGTGAAGAATTCGAGCCTCCCGAGGAGCATCATCGAGGAGAGCACCCACTTGGTGCCCGGCTTCATCCACGAGTAGGTCTCGGACGCCCCGGCGCTCGCCACCCCCGGGCCGAGGTTGAACAGGCAGGAGAACGTCTCGCTGAGGGCGGTGGTCAGGTCCAGCGACGGGCCCTCGATCAGCTGGACGAGCATGGTGCCCAGGGCGAGGAAGAACAGGCTCGCGAGGAGCACAGAGAGCACCTCGATCTTGACCCCCGAGTCGATGGTCGCCTTGCCGATCTGCAGCGGCCGGACCACCGAGGGTCGGTGCTCGCGCTCGATGGTCGACTGGAGCACCTTGAGGCCGATCAGGGCTCGGACCATCTTCATGCCGCCCGCGGTCGATCCCGCGCAGCCTCCGATGAAGGCGAGCATCATCAGGAGGCACAGGGCGAGCTCCGGGAAGAAGTCGAAGTCCGCGGTGCAGTATCCGGTGGTGGTCTGGAGGGACACCACGGTGAAGGTGGCGAGCCGCAGGCTGTTGAGGAACGTCGGCTGCTGGTCAGGCACCTCGGGGAACCCCACCATGCGGATGGGTTCGTCCCGGCCCATCAGCGCGGCGGTGGTGACCAGCACGCAGAAGACCATCAGGAGGAAGAAGGCCTTCAGTTCGGTGTCGTGCAGCAGGGCCCGCCATCCCTTTCGGATCGCGCGGAAGTAGAGTCCGAAGCTGATCGCACCGAGGAACATGAACACGCAGGCCGCGTACTCGAGGAAGGCGGAGTCGAAGGAGGCGAAGCTGCTGTTGCGGGTGGAGAAGCCCGCGGTCGAGACGGTGGTCATCGCCTGGGCGACCGCCTCGAAGGGCGACATCCCCCCCACCAGGTAGGTGAGGAAGGCCGCCACCGAGAGCAGGAGGTAGGTCAGCCAGAGGATCCGCGCGGTCTGCCGGATGTGGGGCCGGAGCCCTTCCGGGGTGGGTCCGGTGGATTCCGCGCTGAAGAGGCGCTTACCGCCCACCCCCAGGGAGGGGAGGACCGCCACGAAGAGCACCACGATCCCGACCCCGCCCAGCCACTGGGTGGTCGCCCTCCAGAGCAGGAGGCCGTGGGGCATCGCCTCGATGTCGTCCAGGATCGTCGCCCCGGTCGTGGTCAGCCCGCTCATCGCCTCGAAGAAGCAGGCCGTGAAGGAACTCAGCGAGGGTTCCAGGTGCTGCGGGTCGCCGATCTGGCTCCAGATCCAGTAGGGGAAGGCGGCGAAGAACGCCCCGAGCACCCATGAGAGGGAGACCAGCAGCACCGCTTCCCGGCGATGCATGTACCGGGGGGCGGAACGGGTCAGGAGGATCGTGAGCAGGCTCGCGACCGCGCCGACCAGGGAGCACCCCATGAGGGCCTGGAATGCCCAGACCTCGTCCGCCTCGCCTCGGTAGACCCAGACGAGGGAGATCAGGGAGCAGACCGCCATGCATACGGAGAGTATGAAGATGAACTGCCCGAGGTTTCTGGCAACAAGCCTGAGGTTCATTCACCGACTCCTCAGTTGGCGTCGAAGAGTTCCCGGAGCGCCGATTCGGACTCGCTGCGACCGAGCACCAGCACCACGTCACCGGACTCGATCGAGTCGTCCGCGGTGGGGACCGCGGTCTCCTCCCCGCGCTGGATGGCGACGATCGACCAGTTCGGAGTCAGCTTGACGGTCCGGAGTCGTTCCCCCAGCAGCCGTGACTTGTCGCCGGGGCGCACCCGCCAGAGGTCGAGCACCCCCCGCTCCAGCGAGGTGAGCTTGCGCACCTGCGAGTCGTCCAGCGCCTCCTGGAGCTGTTCGGCCGCCACCACCCGCGGGCTGAAGGCCCGGTCGACCCCGATGTCGTAGAGCAGGTCCAGGTAGTGCGACTTCTGGACGATCGAGATCACCTGGTGCACGCCCCTGCTCTTGGCGAGCACCGCCCCGATGATGTTGTCCTCGTCGTCGTCGAGGAGCGAGACGAAGTCGTCGACCTCGCCGATGCTCTCCTCCTGGAAGACGCTGGCGTCGGTGGGATCGGCCTGGAGCACGGTCACCCAGTCGAGTCGCGCGGCCAGCTGCTCGGCGCGTTCGGGATCCGACTCGAACAGCCGGACCGAGAAGTTGCGACCACGGAGGAACCGACACACCCATTCCGCGAGGGTGGTCCCGCCGTTGATCACCACGCGCTGCCGGGTGAATGACTTCCCCACGAAGAGCTGGTGCGCGGAATCGAAGACCTCGGCGTTGGCCACCAGGAAGATCGCGTCCTTCTCCTCGATGCGGGTCGCCCCGTCGGGGATGAGCACCTCGCGCCCCCGGCTGATCGCGGCGATCCGGGAACCGTTCGGGATGGGCAGCTCGGAGAGCAGGCTCCCCACCGCCTTGGCCCCGGGGGCGGTCCTGAACTGCTGCATCTCGACCTGGCCGTCGGCGAAGTTCTCCACCGCGAGCGCCGCCGGGTTCCGGAGCGCCTGGGCGATCGCCCCGGCGGTGAGGAATTCCGGGCAGATCAGCCGGTCGATCCCCAGGGAGAGCCGGTAGTCCATCGAGGACTGCTCGAGATAGGCATGGTCGTGGACGCGGGCGATGGTCTTGCGGGCACCCAGCCTGCGGGCGAGGGAGGCCGCGAGCAGGTTGACCTCGTCGTCGCTGGTGGCGCCGAAGAAGAGGTCCGCGTCGGCGGTCCCGGCCTCCACGAGCACGTCGGCCTGCGCGGCGTTGCCCTCCAGGGTGGAGGCGTCGAGCCGCTCCTCGATGAGGGAGAGCTTCTCCTGGTCGAGGTCGATCACCGTGATGGAATGGCCGTTCCCATTCAGGACCTCGGAAGCATGGCTTCCGATCTCGCCTGCGCCGCAGATGATGATTCTCATGGTGGTGGCCCGCCTGATCCCGAAGTCGGGAATAGTACCCTTCATCGGCCGGAAGGGAACCGGAATCGCAACCTTCGATCCTCGAGACCGATATCCTTGGGCCCATGGCTGGATCAGTACGCATCGAGGCACCGGCGAAGTTGAACCTCGCCCTGTCGGTCGGCCCCGCGGGACGGGACCGCATGCACCCGATCTGCTCCTGGATGGTGACGATCGACCTCTGCGACGACGTGCTGATCACCCGACGCGAGGATCCCCCGCTCTCGCTGTACGGGATCGAGTGGCACGAGGACGCCGTGCGCCGCCCGGAGATCGACTGGCCGATCTCGGTCGACCTCGCCGCCCGGGCGCACCAGGCCCTCGAATCCCACGTCGGTCGGTCGCTGCCGGTGCGCATGCGGGTCCGGAAGCGGATCCCCACGGGCAGCGGCCTCGGCGGGGGAAGCGCGGACGCCGCGGCGGTCCTCCGCGGGACGAACGAACTGTTCGGGCTGGGACTCGCCGTGGATGAACTGTGCGTGATCGGTGCCCGGCTGGGTTCCGACGTCCCGTTCCTGATCAGGGGGGGAAGCGCGATCGTGGAGGGACTCGGGGAGCGGATCACCCCCGAACCGGGGGCGCCGGAACTCGCCGTGGCGCTGGTCCTGCCCGAGGCGCATTGCGACACCGGGGCGGTGTACGGCTGGTTCGACGACCTGTCTGAGGACGGGGCCCCGCCGGGCCTGCGTCCGGAAGCGGTCCGGGCCCTGGCCTCGGGGCCGCTGGAGCCCTCCGGGCCGTTCAACGACCTGACGATCCCGGCGATGCGTGCGGCTCCCGAGCTCCGGGCGCTGATGGACCGGATCTCGGTCCTGGCCGAGCGTCCGGTGCACCTGACCGGCAGCGGCGCGGGCCTCTTCGTGGTCTGCGACGAACCCGTGCATGCGGAGGCCCTGTCCGCGGCGATCCGCGAGGAGACCGGGGCTCCGGCCCTCGCGGTCGGCGCGATCGCCGGCTCCGACCCCCGGCCCGCGGACGACTGAACGACGGGAAATACCCCCGGACCCTCGCTACCATCCGGGATCAACCCCGAATCCACCAGAAGGAACCGACCATGACCGAATCCAAGCCTTTCGTGACCGCCGAGCTCGATGCCACCAAGTGGGACAACCTCGAGCCCCTCTACCAGTCGCTGATCGATCGGGAGCTGAGGTGCGAGGGCTGCCTCGAGAAGCTGTTGCTGGATCGCAGCGAACTGGATGCGCTGGTCAGCGAGGCGGGGGCGAACCTCTACATCACCATGACCAGGCACACGGACGACGAGGCGGCGAACCGGGGCTACGAGCAGTTCGTCCAGGAAGTCTCCCCCCGCCACAAGCAGGTCTCCTTCGAGCTGGACAAGAAGATCTGCGACTCCCCCCACGCCGAGAAGCTGGACCAGGACCGCTACGGGGTGATGCTCCGCGAGACCCGCACCAGCGTCGGCATGTTCAGGGAGGAGAACATCCCGATCCAGACCGAGCTCGCGCTGCTGGAGCAGAAGTACAACCAGATCGTCGGGGCCATGACCTGCGAGTTCGAGGGCGAGACGCGGACCATGCCGCAGATGGCCCTGTACCTGGAGGACCAGGACCGGGAGCTTCGCGAGCGCGCCTGGCGCACGGTCGCGGACCGGCGGATGCAGGACCGGGAGGCCCTCGACGAGCTGTTCGACGAGATGGCCGCCAAGCGCGGGGCCATCGGCTCCAATGCTGGTTTCGAGAACTTCCGTGACTACCAGCACGCCGCGATGATGCGCTACGACTACACCCCCGGCGACTGCGCCAGGTTCCACGAGGCGATCGAACAGGTGGTGGTGCCGCTGAGGCGGAAGCTGGACGAGGAACGCCGCGAGGCGCTCGGGATCGACCGGCTCCGCCCCTGGGACGCCGCCGTGGACACCCGGGGGCGTGACCCGCTGCGGCCGTTCAAGGACGCCGACCAGCTGGTCGATCGATCCAGCAAGGTCTTCAACCGCATGGATTCCGAGCTCGGGGCCATGTTCGACCGGCTGCGGGAAGGCGACTGCCTCGATCTCGAGACCCGGCAGAACAAGGCGCCGGGGGGCTACCAGTACAACCGCGACTTCTCGCGCATGCCCTTCATATTCATGAATGCCGCGGGGCTGCACCGGGACCTCGAGACCATGGTCCACGAGGCAGGTCACGCGTTCCACTCGTTCCTCGCCGACCACGACCCGCTGGTGGGGTACCGGCACTCCCCCATCGAGTTCGCGGAGGTCGCGTCGATGAGCATGGAGCTGCTGACCTATCCCTACCTTGAGGAGTTCTACACCGAGGTCGACGCGAATCGCGCGCGCCGGGAGCACCTCGAGGCGATGTCGCGGACCCTCTCCTGGATCGCGCAGGTCGACGCCTTCCAGCACTGGCTGTACCTCAACCCGGGGCACGGCGTGGAGGAGCGGTCCCGCAAGTGGGTGGAGCTCGACGAGCGGTTCGGAGGCGGTACCGACTGGGAGGGGCTCGAGGCGCAGAGGATGAACCTTTGGCATCGCCAGCTGCACATCTTCGGGATGCCCTTCTACTACATCGAGTACGGGATCGCCCAGCTGGGCGCGCTCCAGGTCTGGCTGAACTCGAAGCGCAAGGGCGAGCGGGAGGCGATCGGCGCCTACAAGAAGGCCCTCGCCCTGGGGGGCAGCAAGCCGCTTCCCCAGCTGTTCGAGACCGCCGAGTGCCGGTTCGACTTCGGTTCCGAGATCGTGGGTGAACTGATGGACGCGGTCCGTGACGAACTCGAGACGATTCCCGCCTGACAAAACGACATTTGGACGATCCACGCCGGTCCCGTTCGGGTAGATTCGAGTGGGACCACCTCACAAGGAGCACCGAGCGCATGACCGATAAGACCCACCGACGTGACTTCATCAAGCAGGCCTCGGCGGTGACCGCGGCGGCCTCGATCGCACCCTTCGCCATCGGCGCCCCGAGGGGACGCCGGGCGCTGGAGACCATCAACCTCGGGGTGGTGGGGACCGGGGGCCGGGGGACCGGGGCCTGCAACGACTCCCTGACCATCAACGACAACGTGCGCCTGGTGGCCATGGGGAACCTCCGTGCGGACAAGGCGCGGGACAAGCGGGACCAGCTGCGCGAGGTCCACGGGGCGAAGGTCGCGGTCGAGGACTCCCGGATCTACGGGGGCCTCGAGGCCTACGAGGCGGTCATCGACGATCCCGAGGTGGACTGCGTGCTCCTGACCACCTCCCCGGGATTCCGGCCCTGGCACATCCAGCGGGCGGTGGAGGCGGGCAAGCACGTCTTCGCGGAGAAGCCGGTCTGCCTGGATGCCGCGGGCTGGCACGCCTGCCAGGCGGCCCAGGCCAAGGCCGAGGCACAGGGAACGGCGATCGTGACCGGGACCCAGTACCGCAGGCAGCAGAACTACACCCAGGCGATCAAGCACATCCAGGACGGCATGATCGGCGAGCCGATCTCGGGGACCGCCCGCTACTGCTCGACGGGGATCTGGTACCGGGACCGGGAGGAGGGCATGACCGACGCGGAGTACCAGCTCCGGAACTGGATGCACTTCACCTGGCTCTCGGGGGACCAGATCTGCGAGCAGGCGGTGCACAACATCGACGTCATGAACTGGGTCTTCGGGAACCCCGAGAGCTGCTACGCGATGGGGGGACGCTTCACGCGGCCGGTCGACAGCGAGATGTGGGACAACATGTCGGTGGACTACGCCTACCCCGGCGGAAAGATGGTCTCATTCAGGTGCCGCCAGGTGCCGGGAACCAAGACCGACGTCGACAACGTGATCTACGGGTCCGAGGGAATCGCCTACATCAAGGCGATCAACGGCGGCTCGCGGATCGTCGACCGCAACGGGAAGGAGCTCTACTCCGAGCGTGGGAACATCGGAGCCGCCTACCGCCAGGAGCACAAGGATCTCGTCGACTCGATCGTGGCGGGCAAGCCGATCGTGGAGGTCGACCAGACCGCGGACAGCTCGCTGACCGCCGCCATGGGTCGGGAGAGCGCCTATTCCGGCATGCCGGTGACCTGGGAGTTCATGACCGAGGAGTCCGAGCAGGACACCTTCAAGCATGGGCTGACCCTGGACACCCCGATGGAACCCCGCGAACCGGCGGTGCCTGGACGCTACCCACTTACCTGAGCGAGGGATCGACTAAATTTTTTGTGATTAATGGGTTGCAACCCGTGGGAATCTGCTAAGCTTCTCCACGTACCCGATCGAGGGAGTCGTCGGGTCACACGGAATGCTCCACCGCAGGTGGGGCAGACCTGGCGCCTGGCGGCAGGTCGAACATCCAGCCGGTGTGCTGAAAACACCTAGTTTTCCAGCACTCCCATGACCGGTTGGACTCTGCTGTGAAACGCAGCGAAAAGGGACATCTTGACAGGGAACAGGGACGCGGAGCGTGCGCCCACTTGTGGCCGTCCACCGCCGGGCCGACCCACGGCAGGTCCCCGACGCCTCCGATCTAGAGAGAGAACAACCGAGCCATCGGTCTCGCAGGAGACCGTCCTGTCATTTGTCTCTCGAACTAGAACCACGGAACCCAAACTCGAAACAACCCAGAACCAACCGACCAGGCGTAGGACCGACTTGATGTAGGTCGCTCACGCGAACGGTCGACAGTCCGAATCACTCAGCGAACCAGACCTGAGAGATGCACTCCGAATGGAGAGGGCTATCGGTGCGTCGAGAGTTTGCAAGCAAAGCCTGAATCCCGACCCAAGGAACCAAGTCAAGACCATGCCGTGCCAACTCACACTCAGCTCTTTCGTCCGGGACGTCTTGCCCCGGACCGGGATAGGCACCGGGCTCCTGATCGCTTCCGCGATCTGCCTTCCAGCCAACGCCGAACTGGATCTCCTCCTCGAGGGATACGGATTCGGAAGCGGTCAGAAGCTCGGATACAACACCGCGAACCTCTGGGACAGTTCAGACGACAACGTGAACTACTACCAGATCAACGCCACCCAGCATCAATGGGTGGACGCGGCCACCCAGCAGGGTGGGCTCTCCACGTACTGCATCCAGGTCTACCTGGGGGTCGATCTCGGGGAGAGCTACCAGTTCGAGGTCACCCCGATCAGCGGCTCGCCCGTGGCACCTCCCGCCCCGGGCCCCATGGGGGCCGTCAGGGCGGAGGTCCTCGAGGACCTCTATGCACGCTATTCGGGGCTCGATGACAACGACGTCGTCGCGACGGCGTTCCAGATGATGGTCTGGGAAATCACCCACGAGAACTTCACCGCCACCGACGCCGCGGGACTGGTCGACCAGATCTCGCTCGATCTCGGGGCGTTCCGCTGGAACGGCCAGGGCACCCTGGGCGAGGGCGGGCAGGCGGAAGTCGACGAGATCTTCGGGACCATGCGGTCGGTGCTGGGCACCGGCGGCTTCCTGGACGCGGATCTCGTCGGTCTCACGAACCCTACAGCACAGGATCAGGTCCTGCAGGTCCCGGCACCCGCCGGGGCTCTGCTGCTCAGCGGCCTGCTGGCCGGCGGTCGCCGCCGGAGAAGGAACTGATCGCGGTGCTGTTTGCGAAACCGGTCCCGGTGCGTTGCCGGGACGCCAGATAAGGGTGGGGTGCACGGTGCACCCCCCCCACCATCCGACTCAGGGAAAAGGTTGGAAGGAACGTTTCAATGTCTATCAACAAGAAGTACTCCGTCGTGGCCATCGTGGCCACCGCCGCCGTCTCCGCCTACTCGCAGGCCGATTTCCTCGGCTACGACGCCGACGTGACCACCGTCGGTGACTACACCGTCCTCAACGTGAACGCGGTGTTCAGCAGCGGCTCCGACGTCGCCCTGAACATCTACGAGACCGAGATCGGGACCCTGGACAATGGTGGATTCAACCACAGCGACACCGCCTTCGGAAGCGGTGGCTCCTGGGCCTTCTCCAGCACCGTGGACATCCCTGGATTCGCTGATTCCACCATCGATTCCTACGTGACCATGGGTGACGGCGGGGCCGCCCTCGACCCGGGCTTCGGTGACGGCAACGGCTCGGGCATCCCCGGGGGCGCGGGCTGGTACAACGGCAACCCCAACAACCAGCAGACCGGTTCCGCCTACGGTGGTGGCATCGAGGGCATCTCGGGCTACGCGGTCGCCCTCGGACAGTTCGTGTTCGAGACCGCGCGGGCCAATAGCTACATCGGTGACCCCTTCTTCAGCTTCGCGGGTGAGATCGGCTACAGCGACGACAACGGCGTCGCCTTCGGCACCGGCTCCATCACCTGGACCGCGGTCCCGGCGCCCGGCGCGATGGCCCTCTTCGGCCTGGCCGGTCTCTCCGCGCGTCGTCGCAGGGGCTGAATCGACCACATTGCAGCTGTTCGAAGCAGTGTGGGGCGGTTGGTAGGGATACAGCCGGCTGGGTGCACACGCACCCAGCCGGCTCTTCACTGCCCGGAACGGGCGGACCCGCCGGGAAACCCCGGCTACCATTCAGCCATGTCCGAGACGCAACGCGAATCATGGACCGGATCCGGTGCGACCGCCCACCACATGGACGAGGGGGAGTTCCGCAGGTTCGGCAAGGAGATGATCGACTGGGTGGCCGACTACCTCTACGGAGGGGTCGAGAAGCACCCCGTCCAGAGCCGCGCGGCCCCGGGCGAGGTCCGGTCGATGCTCCCGGGTCGGCCGCCCCGGGAGGGCGAGGGCTTCAAGGACATCATCTCGGACCTCGATCGGATCGTGCTTCCCGGGCTGACCCACTGGCAGCATCCCAACTGGCACGGCTACTTCCCCGCGAACACCTCGGGCCCGTCGATCCTCGGGGACCTCGTGGCCAGCGGGCTCGGGGTCCAGGGGATGCTGTGGTCCACCAGCCCCGCGTGCACCGAGGTCGAGACCCTGGTCATGGACTGGATGGCGCAGGCGCTGGAACTCCCGGAGTGCTACCAGTCGGTACCGGGACCCGGGGGCGGGGTCATCCAGGACACCGCCTCGAGCGCTTCCTTCGTGACCCTGCTGGCCGCGCGCGAACGTGCGACGGACTGGCGGAGCAATCGCGAGGGACTCGGCGCGATCGACCGGAGGCTGGTCGCCTACACCTCGAACCAGGCCCATTCCTCGATCGCCAAGGCGATGAAGATGGCGGGGATGGGCGAGGACCAGCTGCGGCTGGTGGGGGTGGATGACGGTCACCGGATGGACCCCTCGGCCCTGGAGGAATGCATCCGGCGGGACCTCGCCGACGGCCACCTCCCCTGCTACGTCTGCGCGACCCTGGGCACGACCTCCTCCGTCGCGATCGACCCCGTCAGGGAGATCGCGGAGATCACCGACGCCCACGGGATCTGGCTGCACGTCGATGGTGCATTCGCCGGGGCCGCCGCCATCTGCCCCGAGTACCGGGGCATGCACGAGGGGCTGGAGCTCGCGGACAGCTACACGTTCAACCCCCACAAGTGGCTGTTCACGAACTTCGACTGCAACTGCCTCTGGCTCCGCGACCGGGAACCACTGGTGCGGACCCTGACGGTGATGCCGGAATACCTGCGCAACGAGGCCAGCGAGTCGGGTCGGGTCATCGACTACCGGGACTGGCAGGTCCCGCTGGGCCGGCGGTTCCGGGCCCTCAAGCTCTGGTTCGTGATGCGTTTCTACGGCATCGAGGGACTCCAGGCCCTGATCCGGCACCACGTGGAGCTCGCCTCGCACTTCGAACGACTGGTCGAGGAACACCCTTCGCTTGAACTCAGCACCCCGCGAAACCTGACCCTCACCTGCTTCCACCACCAGGACGGCGATGCGGCGACCGAGGAGCTGCTCAAGGCGGTGAACGCGACCGGTGACGCGTACCTCAGCCACACGCGACTGGGCGACGGCGACGGTGGCGACCGGTTCGTCATCCGGGTCTCCATCGGACAGTCCAGGATCGAGCGCGAGCACGTCGATCGCGCCTTCGAGCTGATCGCCCGGGAGGCGGATCGCCTCTCCCGGCGCTAGTCGGTGGGGTTTCCGGGTGCCCCGGGCTCGGACCATGATCCGTTCCGAACCTCCATGACCACCACCTCGGGCGGACAGTGGATCCGGAGCGGGAACCACGAACCCACCCCGGTGGTCACGAACAGCACGCTGCCGTCCCGCTCGTAGAATCCCGCGCTCAGGCGGTGGGCGACCGCGAGGTTGCGACCCGGCTTCCCCTTGACCGCGACCTGCCCGCCGTGGGTGTGTCCGGAGAGGGTCAGGGGGATCCCCCGGACCGACGCCTCGTTGAACCCCTTGGGGTTGTGGGAAAGCAGGAGGTCGACCATCGCTTCGGGATCCTCGGCCCTCGCCGAGTCACAGACCTGCGCAACGCGCTCGCTGCAGTCCTGGGGCCGCTTGGTCCAGTCGACGCCCGCGATGCGCAGTCGACCGTCGTCGCCGACCGGCACCGAGACCTGTTCGTCGAGCAGGACCGTGATCCCCGCCTCGCGCGCGGCGGCCACCACCGAATCGGGGTCGTCGAGGTGGTCGTGGTTGCCGAGGACCAGGTAGTGACCCAGACGGGACGGCACCGCGGACATGCCCTCGAAGAAACGTTCGATCCCCTGCCAGTCGAGATCGACGGCATCCCCGGTGAAGGCCAGCAGGTCGAGATCCTCATCGACCAGCAGTCGATTGATCTCGTCGATGCGCTGGACGGGCATGAGATCACCCATGTGGAGGTCGCTGAGGTGCCCGATCCTGAGTCCGTCCAGCTCCGGCCGCCACAACGGGGCCGGTACCCGGAACCTGCGGACCACCACCTGGTCCTTGAGGTGGTTGCGAAGCAATCGCCCGCCGAGCAGCTTGTCGGGGGCCAGGGTGAAGAGCGCATGCCGGATCCTGGCTCGTCGGTACTTCGATCTGGATCGGGATCTGGACATCTGCGTCGTTCCGGAAGCGCGGTTGTGGCTAGAAGCGTAGGGTCGCGCCCGCGATCAGTCCCATGACCGAACCACTGCGCTCGTAGTCGCCGGCGGAGGCGTTCACCCCCTGCAGGCGGAAGCCGAAGACCAGGGCGGCGTTCGGCGTGAGGTACCCGCGAAGCGTGGCCTCGATCCCGTAGAGGTACCCGGAGCCTCCCCCGATCACGGGGCTCGCGGTGGCGCCCGCCTCGAATTCGAGTTCGCGCAGGAATGGGATCAGGGGGCGCATGTCGATCCCGACGTCCACGATCACCCCCAGAACCAGGGCACTCCAGCCGGCGTTGCTCGTGGAACGAAGACCCGCGGCCGGCGAATCGAAGGTCTGGCGGACGTGGGTGAAGCGATAGCCCAGTCGGCCGTTCACCCTGAGGTCGACCAGGTAGTCCGACTCGGGGTTTCGGTTTCCGGACCGGGTGCCCTCCGGGCTCCAGGGGAAGGGTTCGTCGGCGAAGGGGCGCCAGAGGGCGAGGTCCGCCTCGGCCTCGATCGTCCACTGGCTGTAGCTGCTCGACCAGCCGGACCCCGCCGGAAGCAGGACCCCCCCCACCCTGGCCGCCGAACCAAGGGTCCCGCGACCGTCGGTCGAGAATTCCGAGCCGGCGACGTGGATGGTCCAGGCACCGAAGCGCAGGTCCAGCTCGCCGTTGAAGGCGACCTCCGCATCATGTAGGTCGGTGTCGGTCTCCACGTCGAGGGTGGTGCCACCGGGACCGATCGAGTAGGTCCCGATGAGCCGCGGGAACCACGCGGAAGCGGTGAGATCGAGTTCGAATCGCTCGCTGGGTCGGTCCGTGGACGAGGGCGGGGGTTCGGGTGGCTGCTGCCAGCAGGCGAGGACGAGGGTGATCAGGGTGAGGGACGTCATCGGATCAATCATACGAGATCGGGGTTCCGGGACTCGACTGGACCCGGGCCAGGAAGGAGAATGCGCGGCATGACCGGACCCGACCAACCAGCCAGGGATCGCGAGGCGCCGCAGGAGACCGGGCCGCGTCACCGGCCGGGGGATGCGATCGGTCTCGGTGCGGCCGCGTGGGTCGATCCGTCGGAGGTCACCTGGAACTTCTCCCGGAGTGGTGGCCCCGGGGGCCAGCACGTCAACAAGACCTCCACCCGGGCGGAGCTCAGGGTGCCGATCCGGGCGATCGGGGGGATCGAACCGGATGCGATCGAACGCCTGAGGGAACGAGCCGGACACCTCCTGCTCCAGTCGAGGGACGAGATCAGGGTGGTGTCCGACGAGCACCGGTCCCAGCGAAGGAATCGGGAGGCGTGCCTGGAGCGGCTGTCCGCGCTGGTCGGCGCGTGCGAACGACGGCCGAGGGTGCGCCGGAAGACCAGGCCCACCCGGGCCTCGAAGGAACGCCGCCTCAAGGACAAGAAGCAGCACTCGAGGAAGAAGCAGGACCGGAACTGGCGGGACGATGGCTGACCATCGTCATCCGGGGACCCGTGAGCGGTGCGTCAGGCGAGGCTGACCTCGCCGTTGCCGGGGACGATGTCCCCGAGCCGGACCGGATCCTCGCCGTACCTGCGGAGCTTCCGCATCACCGCCTCGGCGAAGGTCGGGCGGACGATCAGCACGTAGCCGATGCCCATGTTGAAGACCCGGAACATCTCGTCCTCGGAGACGTCGCCGTGGGCCTGGAGGAACCTGAAGAGGTCTGGAACGTCCCAGGAATCAAGCTGGACCCGGGCGGCCACTCCATCGTGCAGTGCCCGATTGAGGTTGCCGGGCAGCCCCCCGCCGGTGATGTGCGCCATGCCCGAGACCACCTTCTTCACGCGGTACCCGGAGAGCAGCTTCACCACGGGTCTGGAGTAGATCCTGGTCGGCTCGAGCAGCCGCTGCGCGAGGGTGCGATCCCCGTCGAGTTCCGGGTGGACCGCATCCAGGTCCAGGCCGGCATGGTCGACGATGCGACGGACCAGGGAGAACCCGTTGGAGTGGATCCCGCTCGAACGCAGTCCGATCAGCACGTCGCCGGGCTCGACCCTCGCGGGATCCACCGCCCGGGAGAGCTCCACCACCCCCACCGCGAAACCCGCCACGTCGAAGTCGCCGGGCTCGTAGATGTCGGGCATCTCGGCGCACTCGCCACCGATCAAGGCGCACCCCGCGATCTCGCAGCCCCGGGCGACCCCTCCGATGATCGCGGCGGTCTCGGGGGGATCGACGCGGCTCAACCCGAGGTAGTCGAGGAAGAAGAGCGGCTCGGCCCCCTGGACGATCAGGTCGTTGACGTTCATCGCGACGCAGTCGATGCCCACGGTGTCGAGGATCCCTCGCTGCGCGGCCAGCTTCACCTTGGTGCCCACGCCATCGGTGCAGGCGACCAGCACCGGGTCGCGGTAGTTGCGCTTGAAGAGCGCCTCGTTGAAGTCGAGCCGGAACATCCCGGCGAAGGCCCCGTGCTGGCCCATCACCCTGGCGGTGTGGGTCCGCCGAACCGCGGGCTTGATCAGCTCCACCACCGCGTCACCCGCCTCGATGTCCACCCCGGAGGCGGCGTAGGTGAGGCCGGCACTCGAGGGGGGATCGGCGGGGGAGGGTGTGCTCTTGCCGGGGGTGTCCATGATGGATGATTGTAGAGCCACCGCCGGGAAAGGGCGGGAAGCTCCCTCATTGGGTATCCTGTGATCCCATGTCAATACTCGTGAATGGATCCAGCAAAGTGCTCTGCCAGGGCATCACCGGGGCCAGCGGCGCCTTCCACACCAGGGGCTGCCTCGACTACGGCACCCGAATGGTCGGCGGGGTGACCCCCGGCAAGGGGGGGCAGACGGACGCCAACCAGCTGCCCATCTTCAATACCGTGGCGGAGGCGGTGGAGGCCACCGGCGCGGACGCCACCATGATCTTCGTGCCACCCCCGTTCGCGGGCGAGGCGATCATCGAGGCCGCGGATGCGGGGGTGAAGGTGATCTGCGCGATCACCGAGGGAATCCCCACCCAGGACATGGTCAGGGCCCGGGCCGCCCTCGCCGGCTTCCCGGAGAGCGTCCTGATCGGTCCGAACTGCCCCGGGATCATCACCCCGGGCCGCCGGGTCGCGGGGACCGGGCCGACCGCGACGTTCCAGGATGGCTGCAAGATCGGCATCATGCCCGGCTACATACACACCGCACCGGAGGATGCCTCCACGGGCAGGTCCGTGGGCGTGATCAGCCGCTCGGGCACCCTCACCTACGAAGCGGTCTGGCAGTGCTCGGAGCTCGGGATCGGCCAGACCACCTGCGTCGGCATCGGTGGGGATCCGGTCAAGGGACTGAACTACATCGAGCTGCTGTCGATGTTCAACGAGGATCCGGACACGCACGGGGTGATCATGATCGGTGAGATCGGTGGTTCCGACGAGGCCGAGGCCGCGGAGTGGATCAAGCAGCACATGAACAAGCCGGTGGCGGCCTTCATCGCCGGCAGGACCGCTCCCCCCGGGAAGCGGATGGGCCACGCCGGGGCGATCATCGGGGGAGCCGACGACACCGCGGACGCGAAGATCGCGGTGCTTCGCGCCTGCGGGGCCAACGTCGCGGAGAGCCCCGCGGACCTGGGGATCGCGATGGCCGAGGCGATGGGACTGAAGACCGTGGGAAGCTCCTGAGGGTCCACGCGGGATGGGCGCGATCGCAGGTTTCATCACGGTCCTGCTGGTCCTCGCGCAGGACGCAGGGACCGGGGAGGATCCCCCGCCACGGATCCCCGAGCAGACGATCGGGAAGGTGGCGATCGTCGGTGCCAGCGTCTCGGCCGGCTTCGGGGTGGTGGTGGAGGTCCGGCAGGAGGGCGAGCCGGGTCACGCCAAGGAAATGATCGCCATGAAGGACGTGCTCATGGCGGCCGACGGGGAAGTGGAGGTCACGTACCTTGACCTCTCCAGCCACCTGTTCTTCAGCCGCCCTCGGGAGTTCGCGCGATCGTCGATCGATCGAACCCTCGCCTGGAAGCCGGACCTGGTGCTCGCGGTGGACTTCCTCTTCTGGTTCGCCTTCGGGTATCGCGAGGAGGACAGTCGACTGGATTCCCTGCGTACCGGGCTGGCGCTGCTCGACGAGCTGGCCGCCACCGGGGTCCCGATGGTCATCGGGGAGCTCCCGGACCTCGAGGGGATCCGGAGCTTCGTCATCACCGAGGGCCAGATACCCGATGGAACCACGATCCGCGAGGCCAACCGGATCATCAATGCCTGGGCGTCCGAACGGGACAACGTGGGGGTGGTCCCCATCGCCGGCCTGAGCGAGTCACTGAGGCAATCGGGTGAGCTGGTCGTGGGGGACTACGAATGGAACCGGGAGGGGACGAAGCGGGACCTGATCGCGGCCGACCAGCTGCACCCGACCTTCGACGGACTGGTCTGCCTGGTGCAGGCGATGGAAGTCGCCGCCCGCGACATCGAGGCGCCCGGGGGTCGACTGCCCCCCCTGGACCTGGAGGTCGAGGAGGTGCTGGTTCGCCTGAGGGCCCGCAGGGTCGCACCCCGACGTCGGCTCCGGCGTGGCGGCAAGGCCGGGCTCGTGATCAGTACTTCCCGAGCAGGACCCGGAGCTGGTCCCGGTCCAGCGGGGAACCCGCTCGTTCGATGGCGGACTCGACCGCCGTGCGTGCGGCGCGGGAGCCGCGCAACCTGACCAGGTGGGGCATGAGCGACTCGAGGTCCCGGGCCATGAGCTGGTCGCGGAGCGATTCCTCCAGCAGCTCCAGGTCCAGGAGGGAGTCCAGTTCACCGAGTCGCGGGAGCTGGCAGGCCCAGAGCATGTCCTTCGATTCGGGGGATGGCGCCTCGAGGAGCCGGTAGGCGCTCATGAATTCGGAGAACCTGCGCTCCTCGAAGAGGAGCGGGAGGATCGCCTCCGCCTCCGCGGGGCCCGCGGTCGCGGCGTCCCGGTTCCACAGGGACCGGGCGAGGTCGTCCTGGTCGAGCAGGATCAGGTCGCGATAGCATCCGGCGTCCGGCGGATCCGACCCACGAAGCTGCTCCAGGAGCCGCGTCCTGACGTCCGTCTCGCCCTTGCCGGCGATGCGCGCCCCCTTGACCCGCGTCCGGGGCTGCCCGCCCGGCGGCTCGATGAGCATCAGCGGATCCCCGATCGTGACCACCCGCCAGGGTCGGCTCATGGGCCCGGTGTACCGACGCCCTGCGACCAGGAATGGGGAGAGGTTGGCCACCCAGTCGACCACCATGGCCGGGGTGGCGAATGCCGCGAGCAGTGGCTCCTCGCAACTGCCGACGTAGGCGTACACGCCGCGGTCCAACCAGCGTCCACCGACCGAGGACGGGGAAGCCGGTCGCTGGAGCGAGTAGGAGTGGATCATGTGCAGCGCCAGCGGCCGACTGAGGGGTGGGATGTCCGAGGTCCGGCCGGTGGTTCCCCGCGCGAGGTCCATCGCGCCGCGGACCCCGCTGGTGTTCATGAAGAGCACGTCCGCCGGGACCCCCCCCATCACCAGTCGGCGCCAGCCCTCGAGGTCCGCGTCCGAGGCCTTGACCAGGCTGGTCACCTCGACGCCGTAGCCCGCGAGCTTCTCCTTCGCGACGTCGAGTTCGTAGGGAGGAGCGTCCAGGCCGGCTCCGTAGACGTCGAAGAGCGAGATCGTGTCCCGTTCGATGAACACCGAGCACATCGCCATGTAGATCGCGCGCACGCTGTCCCCGAACACCCAGCCGCAGACCCCGGTCCGGGCCTGCGACTCGTCGCGGCAGAGCAGGTCGGTGAGGGCGACCGGGGGATCGCTCCCGAGCGGGGGTGCCCCGGGAAGGTTGGGAAGGTCGGAGGCGCCCAGTGACGCACGCGCCCGCACCGGCAGTTCCCGACAGAGGGTGAGGGCCTGGAGCTCGGCCCCGAGGCGACCCCAGCTCCAGCCCGATTCCGCGAAGAGTCGGTTCACCTGGTCCCGCAGGCGCCGGAACTCCGCGGGCTCCATGGTGCCGTTCGGTCGCCCGAAGTCCCCGTCGAGGGTCCGGAGCAGCTGGCCCCGGGCGATGGAGAGGGTGACCGCGGCGGGCCACGCGGGATCGGCGAAGCTGGTGGCGACGATGCCGGGCGGGGCCCAGCCGAGTTCGCGGTAGACGTCGTCCATGGAACGGCCTTCGGACACCGCGCCGGATCCGGCCCAGGCCGCCACCATCCGCGAGCGGACCAGGGCCTCGAGGGCCGCGGGCTCCGCGGGCAGGCGGACGCCGACCGACGGCCTTCGGATGAGGTTCTGCGGCGCGAAGCGTCGAACGAACAGCCGGGTGTAGTAGCGATCCTCGATGAGCACCGGCCAACGACCGAGGCGGGGGGACCACCTGCACACCTCGTCGAGCCAGGTCGCCAGGTCGGGGACCAGGACCACCGTATCGAGCTCCGACCAGAGGCTCGAGAAGTACGCGGACCGGAGCCCGAGCTGCTGGGGCCAGGGTCGTGGCGGGGTCGCCTGCTGGTCGGGTCCGGGAGCCGGTTCGGAAGCTGGTTCGGAAGCTGGCTCGGTGGTCGACGGGGCGGGCGACTCCTGGGCTTCGGCGGCGGGCGCCGACCAGGCGGACAGGCAGCCCATAACGATCAGCATCGTGGCCATGAAGGACATCGAATCATCGTATAGATGTTTCAGTCGCGAGGTCCACGAGTCAGCGCGCGATTGACCAGCAGCAGCAGGAATCCCAGCGGGACCAGCAGGGCGAGGCCCCAGGCGAACCAGGCGAGGCCGGCGGTCACCTGGGCAAGGCTCGCCTCGAGCACCGAACCCGAGGGATCCGCCCCGGATCGGACGATTCCCCGACCCATGAGCGTCAGCATCATCGGACCGCCGACGATCCCGAGCACCAGGTTGGCCAGGCCCATCGCGAATCCCCTCCGACCGTCCGCGACCACGTCGACGACCAGGGCGAGGTCCAGGGCGTAGGCACCGGAGAAGAACCCGATGACCAGGAGCGCGAGGTAGATCGGGATCTCCGAATCGGTCGCGTACACCAGGACGAAGGCGGCGCCCGAGCACGCGATCGAGGAAGCGAGCAGGACCAGCCCCCGGAGCCGCCGACGGGCGGCCACCAGGCCGATCAGGGGGGCACCGAGCGCGCCGGCGATGAAGACCAGCGCCATGACGTGCGCGGCGCGAGCGGGGTCGATCCCCAGGCGCAGGCTCAGGAAGGGAACCCCCCACAGTCCCCCGAAGGCGGCGATCACGGAGAAGAACAGCCCACCGTGGAAGGCCGCGACCCAGATCCGTCCGTCGACCATCACCGCGAGGAGGCTGCGTTCGAACGGATCCCGGGGATCGCTCGCGGAAGGCGGGCCGAGGTGCCCCCGCGAGGGCCGGTCCCGGGTGATGAACGCGCAGGCGAGCCCGAGGAACAGCGCGATCGACGCGAGCAACACCCCCGATCCGGAACGCCCACCGGTCTCCACGAGACCCGGCAGGGCGAGGTCGACCAGCACCCCGCCCAGCAGGGTGAAGGATTCGGTGAGCCCGAGCATCACCGTGAAACGACGCGAGGCGAACCAGCGCGAGGCGACCAGGGCGGCGGCGGGGAACGCGGGAGCGCCGAACACCCCGAGTGCGATGCGCGCACCGACCGCGGACTCGAGGGACTCCGCGAGGCTGAACCAGACCAGGCCGAATGCAGTCAGCAGCGACGAGGCGGCCATCACCTTCCGGGGGCCCAGTCGATCGAGGAGCCAGCCACTGGGGATCTGGCAGACCAGGTAGCTGATGAAGTAGGAGGAGGTCAGGAAACCGAGTTCCTCGGCTCCCAGGGAAAGGTCCGCTTCCAGGGCGGGAATCATCGCGGACGGCTGGAGCTGCACCACGAACTGGAAGAGCAGGCAGAGGGATGCGATCAGCCAGGTCGACCAGCCGCGGGCGGAATCAGTCATGAGAGAAGCCGGTAGCCCCCGGCCAGTTCACCGAACTCGCGGACCTGGGCGGCCTCCCACGCTTCGTCGTGCCCGAGTTCCTTCGCCATGATCGAGGCGACCAGCGGTGCGGCCTCGATCGAGGCGGAGGCGTCGAGCAGCAGGGCGCGGGTACGCCTGGCCATCGCGTCCTCGAGGGTGAGCGCCATCTCGTGCCGGGCGGCCCACGCGAACTCGGCTCCACGGTACGGGAGCCGCTCGTGCACCGATTCACCCAGCCGGGGCTCCTCGGCCGCCAGCTCGTCGAGGGCGGAGGCGTCGGATCCGTACTGGCGTCGCACGTGGTCGGTGGGCATGGAGGGGTCGTCCCGATCGATCCATCCGTGCAGGTGCAGGTCCGCGGTGACGCAGGGCGACTCCCCGAGATCGCCGACCGCCACGGCATGCACCATGGTGTCCTCGGCCATCTGCCGGTAGGTCGTCCACTTGCCCCCCATGATCGAGACCAGGCCGGTATCACTCACCACGACCTCGTGGGACCGGGAGATCGACTTGCTGCTGCCCTTGGTGCCGCCGCGGTGGACGAGCGGTCGTTGTCCCGCGTAGACCGCGAGCACGTCGGTGATCGCCGGCTCCCGCTGGAGGTAGCGGGCGGCATTGCGCAGGATGAACTCGACCTCCTCCGCGAGCGGACGTGGTTCGAGTTCGGGATGGTCCATCGCGGTGTCCGTGGTCCCGACCAGCACCCGGTTGTGCCAGGGGATCACGAAGAGCACCCGGCCGTCGTCGGTGTGGGGCACCATGATCGCGTTGGTCCCGGGACCGAAGCTGCCGTCCAGTACGAGGTGGACCCCCTGGGCGGGCTCGATCATGGAGATCGCGTCCGGGTCGTCCATCTTTCGCACGGCGTCGGAGAAGATCCCGGTGGCGTTGACCACCACCGAAGCCTCGATGCTGAAGTCACGGCCCCCGACCACGTCCCGCGCCGTCACCCCGGAGACGTGACCATCGGACTTGAGGAGTCCGGTCACCTGCATGCGATTGAGGACCACCGCACCGTGGTCCGCCGCGGTCATCGCGAGGGCGATCGCCATCCGGGCGTCGTCGAACTGGCCGTCGTGGTACATGATCCCGCCCTCGAGTCCGTCCTGGTGCACGTTCGGGATCGCCTCGATGGTCGCCTCCCTGCTCAGCTGGCGACTGTGCTCGATGTTGAGCTTGCCCGCGAGCACGTCGTAGAGCTTGAGCCCGATGCCGTAGAAGGGACCTTCCCACCACTTGTAGCGAGGCACCACGAAACCGAGGTTGGTGACCATGTGCGGCGCGTTCTGGTAGAGCCGGCCACGTTCGCGCAGGGCCTCGGTGACGAGAGAGAAGTTGAGCTGCTCGAGGTAGCGGACCCCGCCGTGCACCAGCTTGGTGCTTCGACTCGAGGTCGCCTTCGCGAAGTCGTGCGCCTCGAGCAACGCGGTCCGGTAGCCGCGGGAGGCGGCGTCGACCGCCACCCCCAGGCCGGAGGCCCCGCCCCCGACCACCAGCACGTCGAACTTGCGATCCAGCCCGGAGAGCATCCGGTCACGTGTGAATTCCTGGTTCATGTCGTCTCCTCGGTGGCCCACTGAAGGGAACGTTCCACGGCCTTCTTCCACTGGTCGAGTTCGCGGCGACGGACCTCGTCGCTCATCTCCGGTTCGAACACGCGGTCCACCTCGCGGTGTGATTCTAGGTCATCGAAATCCCTCCACAGCCCCACTGCGAGGCCCGCCATGTAGGCCGCACCCAGCGCGGTGGACTCGAGGACCACCGGTCGCTCCACCGGTACGCCGAGGAGGTCCGCCTGCATCTGCAGGAGCAGGTCGCTCGCCGAGGCCCCCCCGTCGACGCGCAGCCGGGGCAGCTGGATGCCGCCGTCGCTGCACATGGACTGGATCACGTCCGTCGACTGCAGGGCCAGGGAATGGAGGGTGGCCCGGGCGATGTGGGCCCGGATCGTGCCGCGGGTGATCCCGAGGATCGTGCCGCGGGCGGTCGGGTCCCAGTACGGGGCCCCCAGCCCGGTGAAGGCGGGGACGAACTGCACCCCGCCGGTGTCGGGCACCGACTCGGCGAGCTCGTTGACCTCCTTCGCGTTGGCGATGATGCCCAGGCCGTCGCGGAGCCACTGGATCGCGGCGCCGGCGATGAACACGGATCCCTCCACCGCGTAGTTCACGGGCTGCTCGCCTACCTTCCACCCCACGGTGGTCAGGAGCTTGTGGTCGCTGTGCAAGGGCTGCTCGCCGGTGTTCATGAGCATGAAGCATCCGGTGCCGTAGGTGTTCTTGGCCATCCCGCGCCGCACGCACAGCTGTCCGAAGAGCGCCGACTGCTGGTCCCCGATCATCCCGGCGATCGGGATCGGGGTCCCGAAGTGCTCGGCGAGGGACTCCCCCACCACCGTGCTCGTGGGCACGACCTCGGGCAGGAGCTCGCGCGGAACCGCGAAGAGGTCCAGCAGCTCGTCGCTCCAGTCACACTCGTGGATGTCGTACAGGAGGGTCCGCGAGGCGTTGCTGACGTCGGTGACGTGTCGGGCTCCCCCGGTGAGCCTCCAGACCAGCCAGCTGTCGATGGTGCCCGCAGCCAACTCCCCGCGGGCGGCGCGTTCCCGCGCACCGGGCACGTGGTCGAGGATCCACCCCAGCTTGGTGGCGGAGAAGTACGGATCAAGCAGCAGCCCCGTCCGCTGGCGCACCAGCGGCTGGTGCCCCGCGGCCAGAAGGTCCTGGCAGTGGCCGGTGGTCCGGCGATCCTGCCAGACGATGGCGTTGCCGACCGGCTGCCCGGTCCTTCGGTCCCAGACCAGGACGGTCTCCCGCTGGTTGGTGATCCCGATGGAGGCGATCTGGGAGCCGTCGATGCCGGCATCGCGGATCGCTCCCCGCGCGACGGCCAGCTGCAGGGTCCAGATCTCCTCGGGGTCGTGCTCGACGTGCCCGGGTTGCGGGAAGATCTGGGTGAACTCCTGCTGGTCGATGCCCCGGATCCGCCCCGCACCGTCGAAGACGATCGCCCGGGTCGAGCTGGTGCCCTCGTCGAGCGCGAGTATGAAACGTTCGGTCATGGAGACGCCTCCGACTGGACCCCACCAAGGTAGCCGATGCGCGGATCCTCCGGGTGGCGCGAGACGAACGGGAACCGCCAGGTTCAATCCAGCTCGAAGTCGGGCAGCGAGGGGACGCGTGCCCGCTGCTCCGGGGTCAGGTAGAGATAGAGCTGCCGGAGCGAGCTCATGGCGGCCTGTCGTCGCTTGAAGGCCGCGGACTTGAACGACTGCTCGAGCGTTCGCCAGCGCTGGTAGTCCTCCTCGGTCGACTGGGCACCGAACTGCGAGAGTTCGCGATCGATCTCCACGAGTTCGGCGGTGAGTTCGCCGGCCAGGAGCTCGTACTCGACCAGCAGGCCGGTGATGGACTCGACCTGTCGCGGGGAGAGCTGCTCGAGGGCCAGGGCCGACTCCAGCGGGGTGCGGGCGTCGATCGCGCCGCGGAAGACCATCGGGTGGGAGGCTTCCAGCCAGCTGCGACGATGGCGCTCCCGGTTCTCGGGGCCCAGGGAGTCGAGCAGGCCCTCGGCGAACCCGTCGTACGCCTGGGACCATTCGCGGACCGTGAGTCCGTGCGCGGCGAGCAGCTGGTCGGACAGCCGCCGGTAGGCGATCCCGTATTCGGTGCTGGACGCGGTGCCCTCCGCGAGCTTCGACGACATCGACTGGTTGAGCCGGTGCATGCGGAGCTCGGAATCGAACCGCACGTCCCGAGCGGCCCGGGCGCGATCCAGCAGGGCCTCGCCGTGTTCGACCAGGTAGGAATCCACCATCGCGGACTCGGCGGGGGCCAGGCGGGCACGATCGAGGATCGCCAGGACGTTCGGGGTCGCGAAGGAGACGCCTCGCGGGTTGAAGAAGGGATCGGAGCCCCGCAGGAGGAGGTCGAGCAGGCGTCGGTACCGGTAGTGGCGGAGGTGCTCGCGAACCGGCCCGCCGCTGGTCGAGATGAGGTCGTCGAAGAACGCCTGGTCGAGCTCGCGGATGGCCTCCGCGGCCTGGCGGGCGGCAAGGTAGGAGTCGTCGAGGGAATCGAGGTCCTGGACGACCTTGCCGTCGTCCGGGGTGAACCTGGGGGTGCGGGCCTGCGCGTCGTTGCACCGGTCGACCAGCGGTTCCACCCGCCGTCCCCAGTCCTCGAGGTAGTCGGCGTAGAGGGCATCCAGGATCGCGGGTACGAAGGAGTCCTCGTCGAGGAGTCGACGGATCTCGTTGATCATCCGGGTCGAGATCGGCCGCAGCATGAAGTCGCCGGGGCCACCCCGGGTCCGGGCGATCAACTCCTGCGACGGCTCATCCGCACGGTCGCCGGAGGCGGCCTCGTTCTCGGAGACGTACTGGCGGATGCCGTTCGGACCGAAGAGACCGGCCACCGCCGCCCGATCGGACTGCACCAAGACCTCGCCGAGCGAGCGGACGACCTGTTCGGCGAGCTCGACGCGAAGACGGGCGAGCTCGCTGAGCTCCTCGTAGATCCGGGGCTGCTCCTCGTCGGGCGCACCGGGGGAGGCATCGAGCAGGGCGTCGAGCCGGGTCACCAGCCTGATGTCGGAGGCGAGGTAGCCGACGAGGACCTCTCGAAGGGAGTCCTTCACGCCGGTGGCGACCTCCGGATCGGCGAAGAGCAGTCGGGCGGCCGCGAGGATGCTCGCGGGATCGGGATCGATCCCCCCCTCGGGGTGCTTGCGGCCCAGGTACTTCATCCGCAGTTGCCGGGCCACCCCGTCGGGCAGGATCGTCTCCAGCTCGAGGAGCAGCCGAAGGTTGATCGTCTCGATGCGCTCCGCGGTTCGAGTCATCTCGAGCCGGGCGGCCTCCAACCCCGCACGGATGGTGGCCAGCAGCTGTTCGAGGGCCTGCGGATCCGAATCCTCGGATGGGATCGCCCGGACCCCGGCGGCCGCGAGCTGGTCGGCCAGCGAGACCAGTTGCGCATCCTGTGCCTCCTGCCAGGTCCGCAGGGCGGGCAGGAGGTCGGATGCGTAGTCCCGCAACGCACTCCTGGTCAGCAGGATCTCCTCGGGGGTCAGCCCGGGAATCCACTGGTCGAGGATCCGCCAGAGTGCGACCGCCTGGTCGGGGTTCGAGCGACTGCGGTAGGAGAGACTGAGTCGTTCGATCTCGCGAAGCGCCCCCACGTGGGTGAGGCCGACCCGCTGGGGGTCGTCGAGGGCCTCGGAGATCTCGAGAAACAGGGTCTCGTCCTGGGTCGCGATGACCCGGCGCATCGATTTCAGGCGTCGAAGGAATTCACGGATCGTGGCCTCGTCGGGCACCCCGGACATCCGGGTGTCGACGAACCGACGATGCGGTTCGAACTCCGTCCGCTCGAGCTGCCTGAAACGCTCCAGGTAATCCCGGTGGGCCTTCTCGACCAGCATCCACTGCTCGGCCGAGGGTTGCACGTGCCTCTGCAGCTGGCGGGTCAGGATCCGGCTGTCGATCGGATCGGGCAGGAGCTCCGAGGAGACCTGGGCACGGGAGGTGCGGCAGCACAGCAATGCCACCACGAGGACCAGGGTGTTCAGGACGACTGACCCCCTCACATGCACGACCCCAGGCCCATCGCACGGCGCCACATGCTCACCTGTCCGAGGTGGAGCATGGTGTGACCGGAGCACATGAAGGTCACGGCGTCACCCACGCGGGGGAAGAGCTCGCCGAACTTGCCCTCGAAGCCGGTCGGCTGCAGGAAGGTGTCCGCGGGGACTCCGGGGAGCAGCTCCGCCAGCTGCTGGTGTCCCTGGAGGAAGGCATCGAGGATCACGGGCTTCGGCGCGTAGAGGCCCGGTTCCTCCACGCACTGCGCACCCTTCATGTACGGCTCCGGATCGAAGGGGAGCTCCAGCTTCCGGTCCGGGATCCCCATCAGTTCGAGCATGCGGTTCGGGTAGCAGGCGAGGTGTCCGTAACAGAAAGCCGGGTGGTTGAACTCCGGCATCGGGAGTCGGTCGAACTGCTCCTCGGAGACGTCCGCGACGAGTGACTGCGCGTAGCCGATCACGAAGTTCAGGGAGCTCACGAGGCTCGCAGCCGACTCGGGTGTCTTGGTCTCGGTCATGGTTGGATTCCTCCAGTGGGGGTTGGGTGGTGAGGGGCGATGGTGGCTCAATGGCCCACGTACCTGGCGTAGATGCCGCGTGCGAAGTCGGGTCGCGAGCCGCCACCGACGATGGCTCGGCCGTCCGGAAAGACGGTGAGTTCAACGGAATCACCATCAACTCCCGCGGCATCGTGGAGGACGCCCTGGAGCAGGCCCGAGACCACCGAGAACTCACCGTGGTCCCGCAGCCTGCGGGCGAGCGCGGGCAGGTCCAGCGCCTCGGATCCCACCTCGGGGATGATCTGGACCGCGTTGCGACCGCACAACGAGACTGCGGAGGGGGCCGGGGAGTCCAGGTGGTCGTACTCACCGAGCGCGCAGCACCGGCAATCGTCCCGGCGGACGCCTTCGAGGCTCATCCGGGAGCGGAGGTTCCGCCAGGAGTCCCAGGAGCGCAGCCCCCCGTCAAGCGCCCCGAAGTCCCCGAGCAGGAGCTTCAGCGCCTCCATGACCTGGTGACTGGCCACCGTGGCCACCACCGGGGCGAGCACGCCCGCGGTGTCGCAGGTCGGGGTCACCCCCGGGGGGGGCGGGTCGGGGAAGAGGCACCGGAGGCAGGGCGTCAGTCCGGGTCGGACGGTCATGGACGTGCCGGTCGATCCCACCGCTCCTCCGTGGATCCAGGGAATGCCGAGCTGCACGCAGGCGTCGTTGAGCAGGTACCGGGACGGGAAGTTGTCGAGGCCGTCGATGACCAGGTCGACCCCGGCGAGAAGCTCCTCGGCGTTGTCGGGACCGAAGTGCTCGACCACCGGATGCACCCTGAGCGAGGAATCGATCGCGCTGACCCGCGATGCCGCGGCTTCGGCCTTGGGGGTGCCCGCCCGGACGTCCGACTCCACGTAGAGGGTCTGCCGCTGGAGGTTGGTCGCCTCCACCACGTCTCGATCGACCAGGGTGAGGGTGCCGACACCCGCCCGCGCCAGCTGGTCGATGGCGAAGGACCCCAGTGCACCGCAGCCCACGAAGAGCACGTGGGAGCCCGACAGCGCCCGCTGGCCGCGGGGGCCGACCTGAGGGAGCAGGACCTGTCGATGATGGCGGCCGACGTCGCTCATGATCCCAAGTCTATCCTCGAACCGCCCGGATACGGTGGTTGAACCCACGAGATGAACTCCCGACCCGGCGTGAACCGGTCGCGTGTGGTTTCGTGGCGAGGAGGGTGGGGTCGCGGACTACCAGGCGAAGTGCGCGAAGGCCTTGTTGGCCTCGGCCATCCGGTGGGTGTTGGTCCGGGTCTGGACCGCCTTGCCCTCGCCGCGGGCGGCGTCGAGCAGCTCCTTGGCGAGTCGGAGGTGCATGGGCTTGCCCTTGTCCTCGCGCGCGGCGGTGATGATCCACCGGAAGGTCATGGACTGCTGGCGGCGACGGTTGATCTGGATGGGGACCTGGTAGTTCGCGCCACCGACCCGCTTGGACCGGACCTCCACGGAGGGGCGGACGCGGTCGAGGGCCTGGTGGAAGACCTCGATGCCGGTCTTGATGTC
>PKCS01000004.1 GCA_002862305.1 Phycisphaerae bacterium
GGGACTGATCGACGTGCTCCGTCAGGTTGTCCGAAGGGAACCGTAGAATCAGGTGGTGGGAAGCGACGCACTACTCCTGAACCTCGGCCCCTGCCGGATCGCACAGGTCGCGATCGAACGGGGCATCGATCGGTACCCGGAGGGTCTGAGCTACGCGGTCCCGGAATCGCTGCAGTCGCTCCGTGCCGGGGACCGGGTCATGGTGCCCCTGGGTCGCGGGGACGTGCCGACCGCCGGGTGGGTGCTCCGGATCCACGAGCCCGAGGCGCTGGAGGGATCCGGCATCGAGATCGATCCGCTCAAGGTGAAGTCGGTGATCCGGCGGGACGAGTCAGGGGTCAGGCTTCCCGGCCAGAGCCTGGCGCTGGCGGAGTGGATCAGCGACTACTACGCCTGCCCGATCGGGATGACCCTGTCCTCGATGCTTCCCGCCGCGGTCCGCAAGCAGACGGGGCGGGTGCTCCGGCACTTGGTGGAACCCTCCCCCACCGCGCCGGATCCCGCCAGCTTGCCTCCACGGTTCGGGGCTGGCCGGAAACGGGTCCTCGAAGTCCTGGCCGAGCTGCCGCCGGAGCAGCTGCCGATCGAGGTCGGGGCACTCGCGGAGGCGGCGGGGCTGAGGACGAAGGGACCGATCCGGGCGTTGCTGGAGTCCGGGTACCTGCAGGGGAGCTCCCGGTCGAGCGTGCAGGCCTCGTGGCTCGAACGGTCGGGAGCGCTGGCCGGTGGCTCGGAGGCGGTCGAGCCGAACCGGGACCAGGACCGTGCGATCCGGGACATCGGGGAGGTCCTCGAGTCCGGGTTCAGCCGGCACCTGCTCTACGGGGTCACCGGCAGCGGGAAGACCGAGGTGTACATTCGTCTGATACGGCGCACGATCGAGCAGGGCCGGGTCGCGATGATGCTGGTCCCCGAGATCGCGCTCACCCCCCAGACCGCCAGCCGGCTGTTCGCGAGGTTCCCCGACAGGCCGATCGCGCTCCTGCACTCCGGCCT
This sequence comes from Phycisphaerae bacterium, assembly GCA_002862305.1. Classification (GTDB taxonomy): domain Bacteria; phylum Planctomycetota; class Phycisphaerae; order Phycisphaerales; family SM1A02; genus UBA8087. Next base: position 997 of record PKCS01000004.1, read on the forward strand.
GACCCAGGCCCAGCGGAACCAGCAGTGGTCGATGGTGGCCGACGGATCGGTCCAGATCGTCCTCGGCGCGCGCAGCGCGGTGTTCGCCCCGGTACCGGACGGTCGACTGGGACTGGTGGTCGTCGACGAGGAGCACGACGGCTCCTACAAGCAGGACCAGGCCCCCCGCTACCACGGTCGCGACGTGGCGATACGCCGGGCCCAGCTCGCGGACTGCCCGGTGGTGCTCGGCAGTGCGACCCCTTCCCTCGAGACCTGGCACAACGCGGTGGACCTGCGACGGGTGCGGGTGCACCGGCTTCCCGAGCGGGCGCCGGGCCTCTCGCTGCCCAAGGTGGACATCGTGGACTTCAACCGGGAACAGAGGGCCTGGGCGGACCGGAGGATCCACTTGCTGGGACCGCGGCTGGCGGAAGCCCTGCAGGAGACGGTGCGGGCCGGGGACCAGGCGATCCTGCTGCTCAACCGTCGAGGCTACGCGAGCTACATAGCCTGCCCCGATCCGGCCTGTGGCTGGGTGATGCAGTGCGACCAGTGCGACGCGGGCATGGTGAACCACCGCGCGACCGGGGGGCGGGCGGGAGGTCATCATGACTTCGTGCGTTGCCACCACTGCCTGAGCGAACAGAGGCTCCCCTCGAGGTGCCCGCTCTGCTCGAGGCGGATCACGGTCTTCGGGCTGGGCACCCAGAGGGTCGAGGAGGAGATCAAGGGCTTGCTGGGCTCGATCGCCTCGCCGGATGCGATCAAGCGGGTGGACTCGGACTCCATGAAGGGATCGGACGACTTCCACAGGACCCTCGATCGATTCGCAAGCGGAGAGCTGAAGGTCCTCATGGGAACTCAGATGATCGCCAAGGGACTCGATTTCCCGGGGGTGAGGCTGGTCGGGGTGATCAACGCCGACACCGCCCTGAACCTTCCGGACTTCAGGTCCTCGGAGCGAACCTTCCAGCTGGTCTCCCAGGTCACTGGACGGTGCGGACGCGGCACGAGGTCGGGCCGGGCGATCATCCAGACCTTCCAACCCGATGCGCCGGCGATCCAGTTGGCGGCACGACACGATTTCGAGTCGTTCGCGACCGGAGAACTCGCGGAACGGATCCGATTCGGCCTCCCTCCCGGCCGGAGGCTGGCGCGGCTCGTGGTCCGAGAATCCGGGGAGGACCGATGCCGGGCGCGGGCGGTCGAACTGGCTCGCGGGCTCAGGCCGCTGCTGGAGACCGGGGTGGAGCTGAGGGAGCCCGAACCCTGTGCGATCGGGCGGATCGGAGGTCGCCACCGCATGCAGCTGCTGGTCTTCGCGGATGATCCCCGGGCGCTGCGGAGGGTGCTGCTGAACGGTCGGAAGACCGGGGTCCTCAAGGCGGGCGAGAAACTGGCGATCGACGTCGATCCGACCGGACTGCTCTGAACCGAGAAACCGTCGAACATCGGAAAAACTCGGCGGGAACGAAGGGCCCTCCGGAGGTCATTCAACGTAGAATGTGGTCTCCCAGACGGAGCAAAGCGACATGGCCCGCGGTGAGGCTGAATCCCAGTCCAGAGCCCCCCACGAAGACCGCTCGGATCCGGGCGCGGAAAGCGGCCGGTCGGTCAACGCGTTCAACCCCGAATACGTCGAGGCGCTGTACATCCAGTGGAAGTCCGACCAGTCCTCGGTGAGCGAGGACTGGAACCGGTTCTTCCTCGGGTTCGAGCTCGGTCTCGAGACGTCGGCGGGATCGGGGACGATCGAACCGGCCGGGACCGGGGCGGAGGCCGCGAACTCCAAGCAGGGACGGGTGGATGCGCTCATCTACCAGTACCGCGACATCGGCCACCTCGCCGCGCAACTCGATCCCCTGGGGGGACACCGCCCCTTCCCGGACGAGCTGACCCTCGAGGCGCTCACGCTGTCGGACGCCAACCTCGACGACTCGTTCGACCCCGGGACGCTGCCGCTTCCCAACCCGTCGTCACTGCGTGAGATCATCGAGCTGCTCGAGGAGACCTACTGCCGGGGGATCGGCGTGGAGTACATGCACATCCAGAACCGCGAGCGACGGCGCTGGCTGCAGAAGCGGATGGAACCGATCCGGAACCACGCCCGGTTCGGCAGCGACCGGAAGCTGCACCTGCTCCAGAAGCTCATCGAGGCCGACGGGTTCGAGTCATTCCTCAAGAAACGATACGTGGGCAAGAAGCGGTTCGGGCTGGAGGGCGGCGAGTCGCTGATCCCCCTGCTCGACCAGCTGGTGGAGGTGGGGGCCGAGAACGGCATCTCCGAGATAGCGATCGGGATGGCGCACCGCGGACGGCTCAACGTGCTGGCCAACATCCTCGACAAGACCTTCAACCAGATCTTCACCGAATTCCACGAGACCTGGACGGAGGACTATCTGGATGGCGGGGGCGACGTCAAGTACCACCAGGGCTACTCGAATGACTGCACCACCTCCTCGGGAAGGGAGATCCGCCTGACCCTCGCCCCGAACCCGTCGCACCTGGAGTTCGTGACCTCGGTGGTGCTCGGCCGCTGCCGGGCGAAGCAGCGGCTCAAGGGTGACGAGGATCGCGAACAGGTGATCCCGCTGATCATCCACGGCGACGCCGCCTTCCCCGGCCAGGGGGTGGTGGCCGAATGCTTCAACATGATGAACCTCGACGGGTTCACGGTGGGTGGCACGGTGCACGTGGTGCTCAACAACCAGGTCGGTTTCACCACCGATCCCAGCGACGCGTTCAGCGGGCACTACTGCACCGACGTGGCGAAGATGGTCGACGCACCGATCTTCCACGTCAACGGCGACGATCCGGAGGCCTGTGCGTGGGTGGCGCAGCTGGCACTCGAGTACCGGCAGACCTTCAAGAACGACGTGGTGATCGACATGTGGTGCTACCGGCGCAACGGCCACAACGAGGCCGACGAGCCCTCCTTCACCCAGCCGCTGATGTACAAGAAGATCAAGGAGATGACCCCGGTCACCACCATCTACCGCGATCGGCTGGTCGGGGAGGGCGTCCTGGAGGCCTCCGAGTACCAGGCGCGCTGCGAGGCGCTCGAGCAGAGCCTGGACGAGGCACAGGCGGCGGCAAGGGCCACGCCCGTGGATCCGACCATCAACCCGTTCGCGGACGTCTGGTCGGGCATCGACAGCATGTTCGGATTCGAGCCCGTCGACACCAGCATCGACATGCCCATGGTCGAGAAGATCACCGCTGCGCTCACGAGGACGCCGGACGACTTCAAGCTGCACCGGACGGTGCACAAGCAACTGGGGATCCGGGGCACCCCGGCCGAATCCCCGGAGGCCGAGGTCGACTGGGCCACCGCGGAACTGCTCGCCTACGGGTCGTTGCTGGTTGATGGCCATGCCGTCCGGCTGACCGGCCAGGACATCGAACGCGGCACGTTCAGTCACCGACACTCCGTCCTCTACGACCAGCGGACCGGGGAATCGTGGACCCCCCTCAACGAGATCGAGGACGGCCAGGCCAAGATCTGCCTGCACAACAGCCCGCTGACGGAATGTGCGGTGGTCGGCTTCGAGTACGGATACTCCCTCGCCGACCCGCGGATGCTGATCATCTGGGAGGCGCAGTTCGGGGACTTCGCCAACGGGGCGCAGGTGATCTTCGACCAGTTCCTGGCCAGCGCGGAGGTGAAGTGGCAACGATACTCGGGCCTGACGCTCTTCCTCCCGCACGGCTACGAGGGACAGGGACCCGAGCATTCCAGTGCGCGGATGGAGCGCTTCCTGACGCTCTGCGCGGACGAGAACATGCAGGTCTGCTACCCGAGTTCGGCGTCACAGATCTTCCACCTGCTTCGCCGGCAGATGAAGCAGACCTTCAGGAAACCCCTGATCGTCATGACCCCCAAGAGCATGCTGCGCCTTCCCGCGGCCCGCTGCCTGACCCGGGACCTCACGGATGGCCGGTTCCAGACGATCATCGACCCGATGACCTGCGAGCCGGAGGACGTCACGCAGGTCATCTTCTGCACCGGCAAGGTCTACTACGAGCTGGAGAATCGGCGCGAGGAACTCGCGCGCAAGGACCTGGAGATCGTCCGCATCGAGCAGCTCTATCCACTGGATCGCACGGCCCTTCAGGAGGTGCTCGACCGTTACCCGAACGCGAAGCGCTTCCTCTGGGCGCAGGAGGAGCCGGAGAACAACGGCGCGTGGCGGTTCATCGAATCGAGGTTCCGCAGGATGTTCGGGCTCGATCTCGAGTACGTGGGACGGGACGAGAACGCGTCGCCCGCGGTGGGGTCACTGTCGATCAGCAACCTCGAGCACATCGCGATCCTCGATCAGGCCATCGGCTCGCTCGAATCGGGCCATGAGGACCAGGCGACCTCGGATCCGGTGGACGAGGTCACGGAGGCGACCCCCGATCCCGGGGAGTCGGAGCCGGTGGCGGCCCGGAAACCGACCAGAAGCCGGGGCAAGAATTCCACGAAATCACGCAGGAAGAACAAGGCCTCATGAACGAGCGCCCACAACCCGCAGGTGCCGTAACCGAATGCCCGGCACAGTCAGGATGGTCCGATGAGCGTTGAAATCATTATCCCCTCCCCCGGCGAGTCGGTGAACGAGGTGACCGTAGGGACCTGGCTCAAGCAGGATGGCGAGTGGGTCGAGCAGGATGAGGCGATCTGCGAGATTGAATCGGACAAGGCCACCCTGGAGGTGGGGGCACCGGTCGCGGGTCGGCTCGAATGCTCGGCGAAGGCCGGCGAGGAACTGGACGTGGGAGCCGTGCTGGGAACGATCAACGACTCCGCGGAGCGACCCGAACCGGTCACCGAGGACGTCGAGGAAGCGGTCTCGCACGCCGCTCCCAAGGCGGGAGGCACCTCCAAGGCCAAGGGCGGCGGCAAGGGCAAGACACGGGGCAAGGACAAGGCAAGCAAGGTCAACGGGAAGGTCTCGCAGGAGGCCGCCACGACGGAGGACGGGGCCAAGGCGAGCACCATGGCCCGGAAGATCGCCGAGGAGCGAGGCGTGGACCTGAGTGCGGTCAGTGGGTCGGGCCCCGCGGGCCGGATCATGAAGGCGGACGTCCTCTCGGCGATCGAGCCCGTGACGGCTCCCGGGGGGTCAACGGGAACCGGCCAGCCCGACCGTGCGGTCGCCCCGGCGGCCGCACCCCCCCCGCCGACGGGATCCCGAGGGGTTCGGCGGGAGCGGATGACCAAGCTGCGACAGAAGATCGCGGAGCGGCTGGTCTCGGCCCAGCACACCGCAGCCATGCTGACGACCTTCAACGAAGTCGACATGACCCAGGTCATGGAGGTCAGGGCACGACACAAGGAGGCCTTCGAGAAGTCACACGGAGTCCGGCTCGGTTTCATGAGCTTCTTCGTGAAGGCTGCGGTGGCGGCACTTCGGAGCTGCCCCAAGGTGAATGCATACATCGTCGACAACGAGATCGAATACCACGACTACAACGACGTCGCGGTAGCCGTCGGAACCGACCGTGGGCTGGTCGTTCCGGTCATCAGGAATGCAGAAGCCCTCAGTTTCGCGCAAATAGAGGCCACGATCGCGGATTTTGCCGCAAGAGCAAGGGATGGCGCCCTGTCCGTTGATGAGATGACGGGTGGGACGTTCACCGTGTCCAACGGCGGGGTCTACGGCTCGATGATGTCGACGCCGATCCTCAACCCCCCCCAATCAGGCATCCTGGGCATGCACGCCATCAAGAAGCGGGCGGTCGAGGACCCCGGGAACCCAGGGTCGATCGCCCTCCGGCCGATGATGTATCTCGCGTTCAGCTATGACCATAGGATCATCGACGGGACCGAGGCCGTGACCTTCCTGAAGCACATCAAGGACTGCATCGAGGATCCGACCCGGATCCTCCTGGATGCCTGATGCAGGGCGACGAACCGACGCATCCCGAACCGGCCGGGGCACATGGCCACGAGCCGGTGCTCCTCGAGGCCGCCCTGGAGGCCCTCCAGCCGGGTCCGGGGGGAACGATGGTCGACTGCACCGCAGGCCGAGGCGGCCACGCAGCGGCCCTGGGGCGGTCCGTGGGGTCGAGCGGGCAGGTCGTGCTCTTCGACCTTGATCCCGGCAACCTGGCGTACGCCGCGAAGCGGGTCGAGTCGACGGGCGGCGGGCAGGCGGTACCGATCGGGCGCTCCTTCGCCGCGGTGGGACGGGAACTGTCCAGGAGGGGCCTGGTGGCGAACGGACTCCTGGCCGATCTTGGATTCGCCAGCAACCAGGTCGACGACCCGGCGCGCGGCCTGTCGCTGAAGGCCGAGGGTCCTCTGGACATGCGCCTGGATCCCGCGATTCCGACGAGCGCCAAGGACCTGCTGGCTCGGCTGGACCATGCGGAACTTCGCGAGCTCATCCGACGCTACGGGGAGGATCCGGCCGCGGACCGCATCGCCCGGAAAATTGTGGAAAAACGGCGTGACAAGCCGATTGAGACCACGACGCATCTTGCTCGACTTGTTCGCGAGGCCTACGGATCACGCGCAAGGGAGTCCCGGGTGCATCCGGCGACCCGGACCTTCCAGGCGCTGCGCATCGCGGTCAACGACGAGCTTGGAGCGCTCGAGGCGCTCCTAGCGGAAGTCGAGGCCGCGGCTCAGCTGGTGAGGGACGGGGCATCGGGTTGGCTGGCCCCGGGAGCCCGCATCGTGATCATCGGATTCCACAGCCTCGAGGATCGAATGGTCAAGCAGCGATTCGCGGCGATGGACCGCGCGGGCCTACTCGGAGACCGTTCACGGAAACCGGTGGTGCCCTCGCACGAGGAGACACGGGCGAATGCGCGAGCACGCTCGGCGAAACTGAGATGGGCCAAGGTCGGCCCTTCGGAACCACGATGACTCCGAACCCGGGGTCGATGCAGGGAAGCAGACATGACCCGCGAGAACAAGCTTGCACTCGTCATCGGATTCGGACTCCTCCTCCTGGCGGGGATCCTCGTCTCCGACCACCTGTCGTCCGGGCAACGGGCGACCGAGGAGCCGTTGCTGGCCTCGGGGGAGCGGGTGATCCCCCCCACCACCCTGCTGCAACCACGAACCGGGGCGACGAAGGCCGCCCAGCCTCCGAGACCGGTCGTCGAGAGGACCCGCGCGGTCTCCGAACCGCGGCCCCTGCAGCAGATCACCATCGGTGGCGGAGGCGGGACCACGACCACCGTGGCGGGAAGCGGGACCACCAGGCCTGCGCCGGCGGTGCAGCCCGACGTTCACTACGTCAAGAAGGGTGAGACCCTGAGCGCGATCTCGAGCAGGTATTACGGGAGCCCGGACTTCGCGACCCAGATCGCACGCAACAACAACATCCCGAACCCGAGGCAGATTCGGGTGGGAACCCGACTGGTGCTCACCAAGTCCCCGAACGAACGTCTGGTCTCGAGCCGATCGACACGACCCGCGCCGAGCGCATCCGGCCCCAGGGTGGTCACGGTCAAGGAGGGCGAGACCCTGAGCGAGATCGCCAAGCGGGAGCTGGGCAATGAGATGAAGTGGCACGAGCTCTGGCAGATGAATCGCAGTACGGTGCCGAACCCCGACCGGCTCAAGCCCGGCACCACCCTGAACCTGCCGGCCACCTGATCGATGACGCCGATGTTCGCCAAGCTTCTGACGCTGATCCTGGCACTGGGCGTGATGGCCGGCCTGCTGCTGGTGAACCGGCAGGGCCTCTACGAGGTGGTGGGCGAACGGATGCGGCTGCATCGCGAGAAGGAACAGCTCGAGCGCAGCGTTCAGGAACTCCGGGTACGGGTCGCGGAATCCACGAATCCCAGCGCCATCGACGCGTTGATCGGGGAGGGACGCCCCCGATGGAAGGCGATCGAGGCTCGCGAGGATCTTCTCTCCGGCACGAGCGGACCACGATCCGACGGAGGATACGACCGCAGATGAGTTCGCCCGCGAGTGCACGGCCGAAGGACAGGATCACGGGATGCGCACGCATCGGGGCGGGGCTGGTGGCGATCGGGCTGCTGGCGACCTTCGCGCGGGTGGCGCAGCTCAAGCTCGCACCCAACGAGCATCTCGAGGGACGGTCGGGTGCGAGGCGGGCACTTTCCACCGAGCCGAAGTTCCGGGGGACGGTGTTCGATCGTGCAGGCAGGACCATCGCGATCGACCGGCCGGTCTGGAAGCTCGCACTGGACCCGAGGTACTACCTCGAGCACGGAAGTCGACGACTCCTCGCCGCGGAGGAGGGTCCCGCGGGCGAGTTCGGGGGGATCGAGACCGACGAGAACCTGGCACGCTACTTCGGCCCGCTCGGCCTGGTACGGGAACAGGATCGGGTCGCGAAGATGAGGCGGCTGTGCCGTGAACTCGCCACGAGGACGGGCCTGAGCCGGGAGGAGCTCGAGGACCGGCTCGGGCCCCTCAGCTGGGATCGTCGGTACGCGGTCATCAAGCCGATCCTCGACGACTGGGAGGTGGACCTCCTGAAGCAGTGGACCGGTGAGCGAAGGCTCGGGTTGATCCTCGACAAGACCACCAGGCGGGTGACCTACGGCCCAGACAGCCTGGAGATGATCATCGGCAAGGTCCGGGCGAACGGGAACGGTGGTTCAGGGGTCGAGCAGAAGTTCGATCTCAGTCTCAAGGCCCGGGATGGGAGCCTGAGGTCGAAGCGGACCTCCCGGGGGACGGTGATCTCGATTCCGGAGGGGAGCTACCGCCCCGGTGCCCACGGGTCGGACTTCCACCTGACGCTGGACCTCAGGATCCAGGAACTGGTGGAGCGCCGGCTGGCCGCTCAGCTCGAGAAGTACAACGCCGGCGGTGGACGGTGCGTGGTGATCGACCCCAGGAACGGCGACGTGCTGGCGATGGTCGACCTCCTGCGACGTCGGAGCGAGGTGGAGGAGGCGATCCTCGACGACCCGATGCGCCGGGTGGAGGGGAGCCTCGCCAGAAACCGGAACCTGGTTGATTCGTTCGAGCCGGGCTCGACCTTCAAGCCGTTCGTCTGGGCCGGCGCGGTCGAGCTGGGGGTGGGGGCCGACCGGCCGGTCCCGACCGATGGCGCGGGGAGGATCATGGTCAACCTCAAGCCGGTTCCGGTGCCGGGGCGACGCACCTCGGTCAAGGATGCCGGGATCAGCCCCTACAAGGGGCCGCTGAAGGACATCGAGACCATCCTGGTGAGGAGCCTGAACACCGGGATGATCGAGATGGTCCGGCCGCTGTCCGACCGCGAGACCCGCGACATCCTGCTCCGGTTCGGTTTCGGGTCGAGGACCAACTGCGGGCTGGCGGGCTCGGCGGAGCATGCCGGGCAGGTGACGGCGATCGAGCACTGGAGCTACGCCAACACCTCGGTGTCGGTGTCCTTCGGACACGAAGTGTCCGTGACCACCGTCCAGATGGCGCGGGCCTTCAGTGCCTTCTGCAACGGTGGGCTGATGCCCCAGCTGAGGATCGTGAGGCCGGTCTCCGGCAAGGCCGGGGAGCCGGTGGTCGATTCGGCACGACTCATGATGTCCCGCGCGATCGGGGTCGACATCGCCGAGCGCACGAAGCGTGCACTGGGGAAGGTGGTCACCGAGGGCACGCTGAGTCGACATGCGAGGTCAAGCTCCTACTCCATGTTCGGCAAGTCGGGTACCGCGGACCTCGCGAATCCGGAGGGCGGCTACTTCAAGGATCGACACACCTCCAACGTCATCGCGGGGGCGCCGTACGACGACACCAGAATCGTGGTCTACTGCGTGATCGACGATCCCCAGAAGTCGATCGGCTACTACGGCGGACTGGTCGCGGGGCCGGTGGTGAAGGACCTGGTCGACGAGATTCTGAGCTACCAGGGCGTGGTCCCCGACCTCGAGGATCCCGGGACCCGCCGGGAATCCAGACTCGTCGATTCCGGACGGCGGCCGGGACCTCCCCTGGGGGGCGGCTGAGACCGAGCTCGGGAGGTGACCCTCCGGGAGCCGAGCAGGCCTGGTCAGCCTCGGGAGGAGGCACCCTGCAACTCGCGGGCGAGGTCGGAGATCGTGCGGTGGAGCGGATGCACCGGCGAGAAGTCGATCGCGGAGCGGATCCTGGAGAGATCGGGCACCCGGGATCGCAAATCCTCGAATCCCTCGGAATAGGCCTGTTCGTAGGGGACGTGGACGATCTCGGAATCCGATTCCAGCACGTCCTTCACCAGTTGGGCGAGACCATTCATCGAGATCGGGGAATCGGAGCCGAGGTTCACGACCCGACCGAGGCAGGCACGTGAATCGAGGATCCCGGGCAGGGCACGAACCGCATCCCGTACGTCGCAGAAGCAACGCGACTGCTCGCCGTCGCCGTACACCTCGATGGGATCGCCCCTCAGCGCCCGGGCCACGAATCGGGGAACGACCATGCCGTAGTCCCCGACCTGCCGGGGCCCGACGGTGTTGAAGAACCGAACGATGGAGACGGGCAACCCACGCTGTTCGTGGTGGGCCAGAGCGAGATACTCGTCGATGGCCTTCGAACAGGCGTAGGACCAGCGGCTGCGAGTGGTCGGTCCGAGCAGGAGGTCGTCGTCCTCGGAGAAGACGTCGTTGACTCCCTTGCCGTACACCTCGCTCGTGGAGGCGACCAGAAGCGGGGTCGAGCCGGCATTCGCGAACTCGAGCACGGCGGAGGTCTGGTGCACGTTGGTCTCGATGGTGCCGATGGGGTCCTGGACCACCAGCTTGACGCCGACCGCCGCAGCGAGGTGGAAGATGCAGTCGAAACGGTGGTCGGCGCCCTCGCCGTCGATCCATCGTCCCAGGTCGGAATGAACGAACTCGAGAAGGTCCCCGGATCGGGCACGGGCGGGCTCGAGATTCGAGAGCCGCCCGGTCGAGAGGTCGTCGACCACCACGACGTGATGTCCGCCATCGAGCAGCAGGTCGACGAGATGGGAGCCGATGAAGCCCGCACCACCCGTAACGAGGACCCTTGATGTTCGGCGGTCGGCCATGTCTTCCCTCAGAAGCGGGCGGTTCAGTCCTTGGGAGTGTAGTTGGCCATGGTCAGGAAGTTCTTCTTGAAGTAGCCGCCTGCGGTATTTCTGGGTCGGTTGAAGATGACGCCGATGAAGGAGGCCTCCATCTGGCCGAGCTGGTTGATGAGCCGGCCCACGAGCCCACGCTCCTCGCTCCCGGACCGGACCACGAGCAGGGCCGAGTCGCACTTGGAGGCGAGCATCAGGGCGTCCCCGGAGACCACTCCGGGCGGGCCGTCGATGAGGACCATGTCGTAGTCCTGCTTCAGGCGACCGAGGGTCTCGTCGAAGGTCCTGGTGTTGAGCTTCTCGAAGACACGGTTCTGCTCGCTTCCGGCCCCGATGATGTCGAGTGAATCCGGGGTGCTGACGATGACGCTCTCCACCGGTGCCTCGCCGGAGAGCACGTCGCCGAGCCCCTGTCGCGCGGGGGAGACCAGGGCAGCCGACTCCAGGCGCGGACGACGGAAGTTCGCGTCGACCACGATGACCTTCCGGCCGGTCGCGGCGATCGAGGCGGCGAGGTTCGCGGCGATCGTGGTGGTGCCTGCCTCGGGCATGCCGCTCATCAACAGCAGCGATTTCGAACCGGAGGCCTCCAGGTCCTTCACCACCCGGGAGGCGGCCTGGCGGTAGGTCTCGGCGATGACCGAATCCGGCTCGTCCCGGACCACCATCTCGGTCTCCTGCACCCCCGTGGGGTCGTCACTGATGTCGGGGATCACGCCGAGCAGCCGGGCGCCGGGCAGGGCCGCGAAGTCACTGGGGTACTTCAGCCGGTTGTCGAGGAACTCACGCACGAAGATGATGCCCGCCACGAGTCCCACGCAGACGAACATGCAGGCGGGGACCACCACCTCGATCTTGGGGAAGGACCGCTCCTTGGGCAGGGTGGCGGTCTGCATGACGGTCACCTTCGCGGCGTCGGCACGCACCCGGACCTGGTTCAGGTTGGCTATGAGCCGGCTGAGCTCGTCTCGATCCTCCATCGCGGTGTCGAGACGGCGATCCAGCGACTGCAGGGAGCCGAGGGCCGAGGCGTAGTCGCGGAGACTGGTGGTGGTCTCGGCGTGATCGGCCTCAAGCTGCTCGAGCAGGGATTCCTGGCTGGAGAGCGAGTCGGTCGATTCCTTGTAGGAGGCGGTCAGGTTCCGCTGGATGACCTCGTTGAGGGCGGTGTCGTACTCCCCCTCGACGGAGGTGAGCTGCCGCTGGAGCCTTCGGACCGTGGGGTGGTCATCCGAGAATCGCGCACGCTCCGAGCCGAGCTGGACCCGGTAGTCGTGGATGAGGGTCTTCAGGTTGCGGAGCACGGGCTCCTGCTCGGCGGTCCTGACCTCCTCCTCCGTGGGATCGAGCTGACCATCGATCTTCGAACGGAGCTGGCTGACCCTTGAAGCAAGCAACTGGGCGTTCTGACGGGTCTCCGCGAGCTGCCGGTTGAGGGACTCGATCTTGTCGTTCCGCTCGTTGACGGCCTCGTTGAGGGAGGTGATGTTGTTTTCGCGCACGAAGTTCTGCTTGTCGGTCTCCAGATACAGGATCTGGTCCTCGAGCTCGCGCAACTGGTCGGAGAAGGTCTTCAGGTTGCTGTTGTACTTCGAGTCGGAGAGCCCGGTCAGCGCATCGAGGTAGGCCTGCTGGACGGCGGTGAGGATCACCGGGACGTCGTTCCGGGAGGTCCCCGACCACGAGGCCTTGAAGGTGTTGGTGTCACGGGGATGCGAGGTCCCGAGTTCGTCCTCGAGGACGACCAGGGCCTCGTTGGCGTTGAAGGTCCCCTTCTCGACGAACTGCTCGGACCACTTCGTCGACCGGATGTCGCGCTTCTGAAGTGCGTTCCGGAGCACGTCGGGGCTCATCAGACGACTCATCTCGGTGCGGGCGAGCCTGGTCACCATGTCGGCGGTCCGACGGTCGTTGCTCAGGATGTCGTCGGCGGTGCTCAGTTCGGGACTGATCTCGAACACGACCTGCCCTCCCCACTTGGGGAAGAACAGGAGCGCCACCACGTAGAAGATCACTCCGACCACGAGGCCCGCGACCCCCGCCACGACCAGGGGGACCACGTTCTGCCGGGCGATCCTGAGGGGATCGATGACCTTGCCGCCGATCGCGGCGGCACCACCTCGGGGGGCGGCCGGCTTCGGCTTGGTCTTGGTCTTCGGCTTGCTTGCTTCAGGTGGCATGGTGTGCGATCCGGGGTCCAGAAAGGTCGGCAGGTCCCCCTAGCCGATGTTGGCGATGATTTCCTCGAGGGTCTTCTGCTGCTTGGGAGGCAGCTGGGGATAGTTGTTCCCGATCTTTTCCACGATCAGCGCGGCGCGTTCCTTGTCCCCGAGCGCGTCGAGTACCTGAGCGAGGTGAAGGAGGTTGGCCGGGGATTCCCGGAGGACCACCGACCTGGACAGGTACATGCGCGCATCCTCGAGCCGACCGAGCTTGAACAGTATGAATCCATGGGTATCGAGCAGGGAGGAATCGTTGGCCGCGGCCTGCACCGCGATCGAGGAGTATTCAAGGGCCTTCTCGGCCTCGCCCTGACAGTCGACCAGCATGTAGGCGAGATTGTTGTAGGTCGAGGCCGGTGCATCACCAAGCGCCACGAGGTCCTCGAGGACCGTGATGGCCTCGTCGCACTTCCCGTCTAGGAACAGCGCGGTCGAGAGGTTCTGCAGCAGCGACTTCTGATACGAGATCTCGCTGTTGGAGAAGGAGACTGCCTGCTTCAGGTACGCAATCGCCTGCGCGAGGTTCGGAGATTCACCCTCCTGGCTCCGGGCAAGCGCCTGCGACGCGAGGGCTCCGTACTCGTGGGCACCCATCTCCCCGTCGGACATCAGGCGCAGGCTGGCCTCCATCTCCTCCAGGGACGCATCGGGCTGCATCTTGAAGAAGTAGACCAGAACCCGGTCGATGGCGATCCGGTCCGCGGCGGTATCGTTGCTCTTGGCCAGCAGGTAGGCATCCTTGAAGGCGCGGTCGGCCTTGCGGGTGTCTCCCGCGAGGGCCATGACCGCGGCCATGGCGGACCGCATCTCGGGGCTCGACTCGGTCACGCCCGGATTCATCTCGAAGGCCTCCTGCAACCGGGAGAGGTTGGGCTTGTCCCGCCGGAGTTCGAGTTCGACGAAGGTCTTGATGGACTGCTCGGAATCGTCGAGTGCCAGCGCCTTCCACCACATGTCGGAGGCGCCGTTGTGGTCGCGCTCGGCGGACAGCAACCGGGCGATCGTGCGGGGCCAACCGGGATCCATGGGGCTCTTCTCCATGGCGACCTTCATCGAGGGGACCGCCTGACCGGGGGTTCCGCTGGACAGTGCCACCTGGTAGAGCAGTTGCCGGGCCTGCGGGGAGTCGCCACCGGCGATGAGGTACTGGGAGACCGCGGTGAGCGCATCACGCTGGCGACCGGTGATCACCAGTGCCTTGGCGAGGAGCTCGTTCGCGGGCCAGCCCAGTGGTTCGAGTTCGACCGCACGCCGAGCGTTCTCCACGAGATCCGCCTGCAGGGCCGGCTCCGGATTCATCTCGAAGAGACGCTGGTAGGCGACATGCTTCACCAGCATGGGGGAGATCGACGAGGGTTGCAGCATCGCGGAGGCGTCGGCCGATTCAATGGAGCGCTGGAGTTCGAGCTTGGCGAGCCGACGGGTCTCCCGAAGCTCGGTAAGGAGTTCGGTGGGCACCGCCTCACCGGAGATGGAAGCGCTGGACACGGTGGCGTTGATCGCCGCTGCCTTCTCGAGCAGCTGCTCGGAGCGCCTGAGATAGATGTCGGACTCGAAGAACCTGAGCTGGGCCTCGAGGTAGGGCGAACGATCGAATTCGCCCATCGAGGAGCATTCCTGCAGCACCGCGGAGGCACCATCGAGGTCTGACGCCTGCAGCATGCTCTCGACCAGCAGGAGCTTGTCCTGGGGATCATCCGAGTCCCCCGCGATCGCCTGCACCAGGTCGAAGGCCCCGTCCCAGCCGAGCTGGGCGCCCAGTCGATAGGCCAGCCGGCGATTGACCACCTGCTCGTCGGCGGCGAGGATCTCCACCTGCTCGATGGCCTCCTCGATCATGTCCAATGAGGCCATGAGCGTGATGAGGTTGGCGCGTTCGCCGGTACTGAGCATGGTGTTGCAGCACTCGACCAGACTCTCGATTCCGAGCCTGGCCAGGTCCAGTTGGTTGGCGAGCGCGTTCGCGCGGACCCTGGCGTACTTCACCATGATGACGTCGCGGTCGTTCCGTGCGGCCCGCTCCATGTCGGCCAGGATCTTGAAGGCCTCCTCGGAACGATCCGCACGGGCCTCCCGAAGGACCTTGCCTCGCTCGCTCTGGGAAAGCCCGCCCCAGGCCACCGGCGAGTAGCGCACCCTGCCCCGCGAGTCGAGGATCTCGGATCGCGAGGGCGGGACGGTCAGCAGCAGTCGCGAGAGCTCGACCGCGTTGAAGAAGTCGTACACCGGGTTCACCTGTCCGGCACCGTCGGCGAGGTCCGACTCGTAGATCGCAAGTCGTTCCTGAAGGGCCGAGGCGGCCTGGCCGCTCGTGGATTCCGCCACCAGCCAGTCGTTCATCAGGGGACCCCGGGTGAGGGGGGAACGCACACCCTTGCGGAGGATGTCCAGCGCCTTGGCGGTGTCGCCGCGTTCGGTGAGCCAGTTGGCGAGCAGCTTGATGTAGGTGATGTTGTTCGGCGAACGGTCGTAGGCCATCTGGAGGGCATCGATGGAATCATCGTTCTGGCCGAGATCGCGGTAGGCCAGGGCCTGGATGAGCAGGGACTCGTCGTTGGCGATGTTCCGGTCGACCAGGGGCTGCAGGATGCGCAGCGTCTCGCGAGGCTGGCCGATGGTCGCCTTCAGGGTCGCCTGCATGTTCGCGAGACTGACCTCGCTGTCCTCGACCGCGGAAATGGCGGCGAATATCCGGTCGCCATACGCCTCGGGGGTGTTGAGTAGCCCGGAGCGGATGTCGTAGCGCAGTGCGTTCCGAATCAGGCTGGCTCGCAGGGTGCTGTCGAGGGGGGGATCCGCGGCCACCAGCGCGAAGGTCTCCTCCAGCAGGGCCCGGGCACGATCACTCGCATCGGAATTCGTCAGGGCGAGACGCAGCAGGGCGAACAGTCGATTGGCGTTGATCTCGGAATCGGTCTCGTAGGTCGATTCAGAGGTGACCATGATGCGTTCGATGGGATCCGATATCTCCAGCAGGGTCAGGATGCGCGCGATGTCGGGGTCGTCGCTCAGTTCGGGATTCGCGGCGATCATCTGGTTGATCTCGTCTACGAAGCCGAGCTGGGCGTTTACGGAGACGAGCAGGCGCTTGAACGCGATGTCGTCGTTGTCCTTGATGATGCTCTCGAGGAGGGTCCTGGCATCCTCCAGATTGCCGTCGCGCAACGAGCTCTGGGCACGCTGGAGCAGGCGCTGGTCCGCGTCCTGGGTCGTCCTGACGAAGGAGCCGACGGCGGATGCCGCACTGGTGACTTGCTGCTTGAGCTGGAGCGCTCTCTCGTCGGTGGGATTGGTCGCGAGGACGGCATCGACCTGCAGGGCCGCTTCCTGCGCCTGCCCGAGTCGGAGCAGCTCCTGGGCGTAGGTGAGTCGGAGGCTTCCCGCCATCTCGATCGGCACGGATTCGAGGAATTCACGGAGCACATCGACCGCGACCCCTCGCTCACCGGAAAGGGTCGCGGCGGAGACCAGCCTCGGGATGAAACGCTCGAACATCCCGCGCTGCTGGAAGAGTTCGTCGTCCTTGATCTCCATGAAGTTCGCGCGTGCGAGCTCGGTCTTCCCCTCGAGCAGGTTGATGGAGCCCCGGGTGTAGAGGTCGATGATCGGCAGGCGAGGATCGCCCACGTACGCGTCGAGCACCAGCTCCCGGTAGGCGTTGAGGTTGGAGGTGTCGATGTCGAGACCGTCCAGCTCCCCGGCCTCGGCAGAGAGCCTGCCGAACTCGGTGTCGAAGAGGATCAGGGCGGCCTCGCTGCGTGCCCTGGGCTGTATCGTCGAGAAGAGTCCGACCGTGAGCGGACCCTCGTCGAGCACCGCTTCGGCGGTGAGCTTCGAGAAATCGGGATCCGAGAGCACGTACACCTGCGCCATCATGAGGTTCATGTCGAGCGGGAGCAGGCCGTCCGCGACCAGCGGACGGATGAGTGCCTGGATCTCCGAGGGCGGGATCACGTTGGCCGTGACCATGAAGCGAAGTTCGGCCTCGAGCGCCAGCAGTTTCTCGGGGGAGGGGTTCGATCTGAGCTCCGCGATGAGCTGACGAGCGTCCTCCAGGGCTACGTCGAGCAGCTCCTGCCGGAGTTCCTCGTCGCGCTCGTCATTGAGGGAGTCCCGAAGCAGCTGCATGCGCATGATCATGGGCGTCCGGTCGATCCCGAGGGACTGCATGCGATCCACGAGGGTGTCGAACCCGTACTCCGAATCACCAAGTTCGCGACGCAGGCGACGTTCGTCGTTGCGGGACCAGTAGTCGCGGGCCTTCTCGTACTGCGCCCGGAGGATGCCCTGCCAGGCGAGGGGCTGGCCGAGCTCCTGCTCGAGGGCGGCGTCGCGATCCATCTCGAAGAGGAGCTCCTCGTTCGACTTGAGGAGATCCAGCCGCCTCGACATGGCATCGAGTCGGACCGCGCGCGCGTAATCCACGACCTCCGGCTGGTCGGGGAAGGTCTCGAGCATGCGCGTCGCCTCGTCCTGGACCAGGCGCCACAGGTCGCCCTCGTTCGCGGGGGCCAGCAGCAGCGCGCGTTCCCGGTAGGCCTCGATCAGTCGCCTAAGGGAATCTGGATTGTCCTGGGAGATGCCGATGCGCTGATTCAGCAGTCCGAGGTACCTCCGCAGGTAGAGGTCCCGGGCCTCGGCTTCGGTCTCCGGCGTGATCTTGAGCAGGGCACGTTCGTACTCGTCGAAGTACGAGAGGTTGGTCGGGTCCTTCCCGATGGCCCTGACGAACCTCGACATCGCCTCGCGATAGTCCCCTTCGGCCTCCGCCAGTCGACCGATCCGCGCCTGTCGCTCGGCATCACCCCGGATCGCGACGAAGGCGACCACGGACACCCCCGCGAGGATCACGAGGAGGGAGGAGGCGAGGATGACAATAAACTTTTTGTTGAGCTTGTTCTTCATCTGGATTCGGTCTCGCTGAGGGGGTCCGGTGCTGGTGCCGGTTCGAGGTCTTCGGAAACGATCGCCTGCCAGTCCGGAAGGCATCGCATGAGCTGGGGAAGAAGCTGTGTGGTCACCTGGTTGATCATGCTCATGAATTCACCGGTGAATTCCTGGTCGGGCGATTCCGCCCTGAAGATCGCGGAGAACTGCACCTTGCAGTAGTAGGCGTATTCATCGGACCAGTTGAAGGCTAGGCTCCTCACCCCGAAGGCATTCGGGGTGAGCTGTCCGTTTGCGACGAAGAAGTAGCCGGCGAGCATCCTGAGATCGGGCTGCTTGGGATCCTCGAACACGGTCAACTGGAGGCTGGGCTCCCCCTGCGGCATCGTGACCCGGCTCTCTATGCCGGTGATCGGATGCACCACGGAGGTCTTCCGGTAGGCCCCCTCGGATTCGAGGTCCCAGCCCTGCTGGCCGATATCGAGGGGCACGACGGTGCTGTTGCCGACCTGGCTGAGCCCGGAGACGTGCCAGCAGCGTTCGGGGATGTGCGGCACCGCATCGATCGTCCCGGTGTAGTAGGAGATGTGGATCTTGAGGATCGTGTCGTTGAGGCCGTCGACCAGCGAGTAGCTGCGGTCGATGAACTGGGAAGTGCCGAGGGATTCGAGGATGGCATCGGAGTATTCGGGCTCGCTGCCGACCTGCTTCCAGTCACTGATCCGGGAAGGGATGGTGTCGAGCGAAGCCACCAGGGGAACCGGCTTCTTGGAGAGGAAGACGTCCAGCTGGGCAAGGGCCGCCTGGACCCCCACCGCACCCAGCGTGAGCATGGCCAGGCAGCTCGCCATCAGCGGGAGGGGCGATGAGCGGAAGCGCAGCCCCCGCTCGCCCGATTCGGCGGGGGTCGGTGTCGGGGGTGTCTCCACGACCAGCTTGCGCACGATCCACATCAGCAGCAGGAAGACGAGGAACGCAGGGATCAGCCAGACCATCCCCACGAACATGTGGAACTCGCCCGAGACGAAGCCGGCGTCGTACCGGGAGAGGAGGCCGAGGGTCACGACGCGAAGCACGTTCACGAAGACCGCCACCGGGATCCCGAGCAGGATGAGGAGCGCGCGCTGCCAGTTTCGGTCCAGTCCGAGGTAGGCCATTGCAGTGCCCAGCGCGAGGAAGGCGACGAGCATACGCATGCCGGAACAGGCCTCGGCCACGTTGAGGGGATGGGCGACCGCTCCGTCGTAGACGGTGAGCGTGTTCCCCGCGAGGTCTACGTCGTAGCCGAGCGCGAAGAGCATGAGCCAGGCCCCCGACGCGGAAAGATCCTGCAGATCGTTGGTGATGGGATTCATGATCCGCTTGGTGATCACGATCCCGAATGCAAACAGGTAGCAGAACGCGAAGGAGCATTCCTTGAAGCACCTCCACCCCGCGAAGCTGACGATCAGGCCGAGGAGGGAGAAGCACACCCCGCCAGCCCGGACGAGGGGGTGGAACAGCTGCTTCGGACCGACGGAACCAAGCATGTAGATCGTGATGCCGATCAGGAGGATGAAGATGCCCGACCAGCTCGGGGCCAGGGGACGGTCGAGAATCCGGTCCCTCCGAAGGGAGACGAACCAGACCGCGAGCAGGGGTACCAGAAGGGTGTGCCCCCAGTCCGAGGGCTCGGCGATCGCCCAACGCAGCTGGTACTGGAAGAAACTCTGGTAGATGACCACGAAGGCCACTGCGAGCAGCGCCATCACGAGCCACAGCGCCCTCGAGGGTCGCACGAAGGAGGGGGGTTCTGCCCCACGGACCTTCGACAGATTGCTGTCGCCAGCGAGAGTGCTCATAGTCTTCTCATCGACCCGACCAACGGCCATGTCCATTCGGAAGTGGAGATGCCGTTCTTTTCTCAGGACGTCCTGTCCGTGCTCTTATCGGCCCCACATGGACCCGATCCCACCCCGATCTGCCAGCCACGACGTGCACAAGTGCCACTGGAGATGGACGTTGGGTCGGTACGTCGACGGGCCGGGCCCTGGTTCGTTGAATTTCGGGGTTAGGTCGCAAATTGGTTCCCGGTGGGTGCTGGCCGGGATCCGACCTGCCGAAGCCCCGGGGATCGTTGGGGCTGCGGGTCGAGGGCGGGGCTCACCTGAAGTTCCCGATGTTGGTTGGAGGCGGCCCGAAGACGTCGTTGCCGAAGTTCCGATCCAGCAGGAATCCGAATCCGTACGTCGCCCGGAAGCCGTTGCGCACCACCGCAAGGGGCTGGGCCCAGAAGTTGGTGCCGATGTTCACGTGATCGTCGGGCTGCATGTAGATGTCCGGCTCGGTGCGGTTGCGTATCGCGGACAGGTTCACGCGGATGGTCGACTCTCGATCATTCCCGACCACGCGGGTCAGGTCGACCCGCTCCGGGATGGCGATGGGTCCGAATCCGCCAGCCGCCGCGACCAACCGGCTCAGGGTCAGCTTGCCGGAGACCGGAAGCTGGTAGACCCCCGGCCGCCCGATCTCCCCGTCGATGTAGACCACGCCGGTCAGCGGCGGTTCGACGTACAGGCGATCCCCGGGCCGGACGATGATGTTCAGGTCACTGTCCCCCCTGGCCAGGCGCTGGTAGTCGATCTGGATGATCCTGGTCGCGAAGGAACGCTTGGGGGCGTCGTCCTCGATCGGCAGCATCATCTCGACCATCTGCTCGCCTCCACCGACCGGAACCCAGACCTCCTGCTCCTGGTCGAATCGGTAGCCGCCTGATTCAGTGTCGGAACCGGGTGCGGTTCGGTAGTCGGGCGCGGTGTCGGCGGCGGTGGTGCCCACGGCTGGCGAGGCCGGATCGACGTCGTCGAGGTCGAGGAGCCCCGGGTCGTCCTGAGCGACCATGCCCGGCGAACCACCACCCGAGGTGTTCTCGAGGTCCTGTATCAGGGCTTCGATGTCCCGGACGTTGTCCACGGGGGTGGTCGAGGTGGAGGAGGTGCCACGGTCCACCTCTTCCTTGGAGGACGTGCCGGTGCCCCGGTCGTATTCGGGCTTCACGAGCTCGGTGAGCGGGAGTTCGCGAATGACGTAGATGTCCATGGTGGAAGCGATGGTCCCCCCGCTCAGCGCGAGAGCATCCATGACCCGGAAGTCGTCCCGGGCGATGGAGTACATGCCGGTACCGCTGATCGCGCCGTAGATCGTGTACTCGTACGCCCTGCCCTGCTCGAGCGAGATCGAGACCAGGGGATCCGTGATGGTCGCCCGCAGTCGATCGACGATCTCCTGCTTGAGCTCCTCGAGGGTGAGTCCGGCGGCGGGGATGTTGCCGAGGGTCTTGAGACGGATCTGCCCGGACTGGTCGACGGTCCTGACCGAGATGTCGGTCATCCCCGCCTCGACGAGCTCGTAGATCTCGCAGCGGATGATGTCCGAGGGAGCGAGTCGGTAGGCCTCGCTCTGCGGGATGAGATCCTCCGGGGTGGGCTGGGTGATCTCGGCGAAGGGAAGTTCGGCCTCCTCGATGACGTCGATGCGTTCGAGGACCGGGATGGTGGTCGGGGCAAACTCGAAGTACCCGGTCTTGCTCGGATCCATGTAGTTGTCGACCTCGCAACCCGCCAGCACCCCTCCCAGCAACGCAACGGCCGCGAATCGCGAGGCAGTGCGGCGAGAGGAGACGGTGATGGTGGACACGAGACTGCTCCAGGAAAACCGGGTGGGCCGAGTGATGAACCGACACCCGAGGCCCCCGACCCGAGAGCGAGGGGGGCGTCGATGCGTCGGGCCACAGGCGGAGAATCGGCAAATCGGGGCGATATTATTGAATTGAAAGGCCTTAATCGGCCCTCAACTGGCTTGATCGGCAATTCTTGCCGATCCGGGGCGACTCAGCTTCGCGCAATGGCGCGGAGGAGGATCGCCGACCGCATGAGGACCCCGTTGGAGACCTGCGCCTCGATCAGGCTGCGCGGGAAGGAACGAAGGACCTCGGGGTCGATCTCCACACCCTGGTTCACGGGACCCGGGTGCATCAGCCACTGGTCGGGCCGGAGGGCGTCGGCGCGCTCCCGGGTCATTCCGTAGGAGACCCGGTAGTCGGAGGGGATCGGGGAGGCGGCGCCTCGTTCGCGCTGGATGCGGAGCATCATCAGCACGTCGACCTCGGGAATGACCGAATCAAGGTCGTGCGAGACGGTGGTTCGCCCCTCCGGACCAAGGCCCGCGAAACTCTCGTCCACCATTCCGGGGGGACCCACCAGGACCACGTGGGCCCCCATCGCCTCCAGCCCGTAGATGTTGGAACGTGCGACCCTGCTGTTGGCGATGTCCCCGACGATGGCCACCCGGAGACCGTCGAGACGCCCCAGTCGGGACCGGATGGTGAGCAGGTCGAGGAGGGCCTGGCTGGGGTGCTCGTGCCGACCGTCCCCGGCGTTGACGATCGGAGCGGTGCACCGTTCGGCCATCCGGGCGGGCATGCCGTTGACCGAGGAGCGGACGACGATGGCGTCGACCCCCATCGCATCGAGCTGGAGGGCGGTGTCCAGCTCGGATTCACCCTTGGCGACGCTGGAGCCGGAGGCACCGAGGTTGATCGAGCGGGCCCCGAGCCGCGACGCGGCGACCTCGAAGGAACAGCGAGTTCGGGTGGAGTTCTCGAAGAAAAGGTTCGCGACGAGGCGACCCGACAATTCGTCGCCGCGGAATCCGGACTCGAACGCGGAGGCGGTGTCGAGCAGGTCCCGGATGACCCCGGCGGGCATCCCCTCGAGACCGATCAGGTCCCGGTCATGTGCAGTCGGTTGAGATTCCATCGGCGGAGCATGCTAGCAGACCCCGGGGCGGGACCGGCTCCGAAGACGTCAGTCCAGGACGGCGCTGGTGAGGTTTCGATCGAAATGCTCGGTTCCGGCGGCCAGGCTGTGGGTCCACAGCAGGTCCATGCCCATCTGGGACTGCACGCCGAGCCGGGGTTCGTTCACCGTGACCTTGACGGTGTACCAGCCGTACTTGAGGGTCGGGGGGATCTCGAAGACGTTCCTCACGAACACATCGCGTCTCCGGCTGCTCGAGGTGTATTGTACGGCGTGCTCGGCCGGAGGAATCACCGGCACCCCCGTGTCGCGACTGAACATCTCGATCCGGACGAGGAACTCATGCCCGAACTCGCCGGTCGTGGAATCCTCGTCGGCCTGGACCCCGTCGAGCTCCACGTACCAGATGAACCGAGGCCGCTCCGAAGGCGAGAACATCGGGGGATCGAAGACGTCGACGTCGCCGAAGTCCCGAACCGAACTGCACAACCTGATGCGGCTGATGCGGAAGGGATCGGCAGCGTCGATCTCCTCGATCACCCGGGAGAGCGCCTGGGAAAGCGCGGCGGCGTCTCCACCGTCCTCGAGCTCCGGGCCCGCGTCCTTGAATCGGCGATAGACCACCTCGACCAGCCGGCGTTCGTCCTCGGTCAGCTCGGCGAGTCCCTCGGGCGCGAAGGCGCGGTCCGGAGCGACCCATGCGAACAGTACGGCGAGGGCGAGGTGCTGCTTCAGGGGGGCGTCGCTGATGGAGGCCTCGTCCATAAGGAATCGGATCATCGGGGTGAGTGGCGACGGATCGGCCTCCGTGGTGCCCGGTACGGGAGCCTCGACCAGCCGCTCGCTCGGGACACTCGAGGATCCGGACCGAGCCGCGTCGGGCTCGGAGCCGACGACCACCACCTCTTCGAGGGCGACGCTCTCGGAGCGGGCACCGGAGTCGGGCTCGATGGTCCCGGCGACCTCGGCATCGGGGACTCCTTCGGGGGAGGCGTCCTGAATCGACTCGACGAAACGTCGCCCCTGGGCCAGTTCGGCGAGGATGCGTTCGGCCGAAAGCTCCCGGTCGTCGGGGGAGTCGTCGCCCGCCCGCTGGGCCGGGGATCCCTCGAGCAGGTCGAATCCTCGTTCACCCTGAGACGGGGTGGGGTCGGCCCCCGGCCCTGCGGTCGGGTCCGGGCTCTGGTTGCTCGCACAGCCCGCGATGCCCGCCGAGGCGAGAAAAACGGCCATCAGGGCACGAAAACAGCTCTTTCGAGGAAACAACGACATCTGGTGCGCTCCTGCGTCCGAGGGGTCATCCTGACCCACCATGTCCTTCGACAAGCCCCTGCGGGACTCGATCTTTCACGTACCCAACCTATCGGCCATCTGGACCGCGACACATTCAAGAGTCCTTCGAGTGGCCTCCCGGGAGGCGGGCGCGTCCGAGAGGGCGGGCATCCTTCCGGTCTTGGTCCGGCGATCGAGCTCCAGCAGCCAGTTGAGCAGGCTGCCCGTCGAGCGACTCCCGAGCCGCCCCGCCGCGTCGGGTATCGAGCGGGCCGACGCCCCCCAGAGCTGAAGGGGCTTGGCCAGGGCGGAGGCAGAACGCCCCTCGCCAAGGAGGATGGCCGCCTCGTGCAGCTTGCGGGCCAGGTCGAGGCAGGCCCACATCATCAGCACGCTGGGGGCCCGACTGACGTCGTAGAGCGATTGGACGGTCTGTACGGTCGCCCGTCGATCCCCCTTGAGGATGGGTTCCTGGATCAGCCAGGCCTGCTCCTCGCGTCCGAGACCCACCAGCTCGACCACCGCGTCGCGGGTGATGACCCCCCCACCATCATCGATCGAGGAGGCGAGCTTGCCGAGTTCGGTGTCCAGGCGCGAGAGTACGGGTCCGATGCGTTCGACCAGGAGCCTCGCCGCGGCATCGACCAGCTTGGAGTCGTACTGCTTGGCCGCGCGGGCGACGCACCAGCGGATCGCGTCTGCGTCGGAGGGGGCTTCGCACTTGACCACCGTCCCGGTCGCCTTCACGGCCTTGTCGAAGTTGCCGGGACGCCATTCCCTCGAACGCATGAGCAGGGTCGCCTCGGGCATCGGATCGGAGGCGTAGCGTTCCATGGCCGGACGGTGACCCGAGCCCTTCATGAACTCCCCGGCATTGTCGATGACCACCAGCTTGTGTGACTGCATCAGCCCGTAGCTGCGCAGCTCGTCGAGGATCGAGGAGAGGGCGCAGCTGGCCCCGTCGAAGCTGAACTGCTCGATGGTCCCGTGCCGTTCCTCGAGATCGGTCACCAGCCTCCGGGTGTACTCCTCGATGAGGAAGCCCTCGGGCCCGTGCAGGACCACGACCGGCATGCCGGCGGAGGGCGGGACCAGCTTGGCGGGCGACCTTCGTGCCATGGGAACGATGATACGCGGTCGGGGGGGGCGGGACCGGCCGACCACCGCTCGCTGCCGATGCGGCAAGGGGGTGCGGCTGGCGGTCGGCAGGAGGATGACGGAGGGTCATGGAGGCACCCCGGGATGCCTGGAGCCCCGGTCCGATGGGGACCACCATGCGACTCCAGCCGGTCGATGATCTCGCGATCTCCGACCCCGGGGACGCGGGTGCGCCGCGGGGCTCGGGGGCGAGCCATTCGACCTCGAATTCGGGATCCCGGAGCACTAGTCCGCTCCAAACCGACCCCGGAGGGGGCCCGCAGGTGTTATCCTCCTGCCCTCCTGATCCGATTCGAACACACTGCTCCTGGAGAGCGTTCAGCATGCACCCCAGCTTCCCGAACGATCCGTCCCTCGCCGCCAGCCAGCATCCGGGGTCCGAGTACGCCACGCAGGCACACCTCGTCGATCCGATCGCAGCCGTCCAGTACCAGCGGACCAGGGAGATGTCGATCGACGAGCTCCTGCTCGAGAACCGGGTCCTCTTCCTGATCGGGGAGATCAACTACTCATCGGCCGCCAGGATCATCATGCAGATGCTCTACCTGGAGAACCAGAAGCGGGGCCAGGACATCAACCTGTACATCAACAGTCCCGGTGGGTCCGTGGACGACACCCTCGCGATCTACGACACGATGCGCTTCATCAGCAGCGAGGTCCAGACCTTCTGCATCGGGCGGGCGTACTCGGGGGGATCGGTCCTGCTGAGCGCGGGTGCGAAGGGCAAGCGCCACATCCTGCCCCACGCCAAGGTCATGATCCACCAGCCCTACGGCGGGGTCACCGGCCAGACGACCGACATCCAGATCCAGGCCGAGCAGATCATCAAGGCCAAGCACATCCTCGCGGAGATCCTCGCCGCGCACACCGGCCAGGACGTGGAACGCGTGGTGGCCGACGGGGAGCGGGACAAGTTCTTCACCGCGGCCGAAGCCAAGGAATACGGACTGGTCGACGAGGTGTTCGAGCACGCCCCGATGGACGACCAGAAGAAATGAGCATGACCAACACTACCCCGGAGCACCAGATGAGCCTTGTACCGATTGTGATCGAGAAGACCGGCCGCGGAGAGCGAGCCTACGACATCTTCTCCCGCCTGCTCAACGACCGGATCATCTTCTGTTCCGGACCGGTGGGTGACGAGATGGCCAACCTGGTCGTGGCCCAGCTGCTGTTCCTCGCGAACGAGGATCCCAAGGCGGACATCAGCCTCTACGTCAACAGTCCGGGCGGAAGCGTCACGTCCGGACTGGGGATCGTGGACACCATGCGCTTCGTGCCGTGTGATGTGTGCACCTACGTCATCGGCCAGGCGGCATCGATGGGATCGGTGATCGCCTGTTCCGGGACCAAGGGAAAGCGCCATGCACTCCCCCACGCCGAGAACCTCATGCACCAACCCCTGCTGAGCGGGGTCCTCGAGGGCCAGGCCACCGACCTCGAGATCGAGGCCCGGCACATCCTCCGCCTGCGGGACCAGATCTACGGGATCTACGCGGAATGCACCGGCCAGGAGCGCAGCAAGATCGAGAACGACTGCGAGCGGAACCTCTGGCTGAGTTCGGAGCAGATGCTGGAATACGGACTGATCGACTCGATCCTCACCTCCCTTCCCGAGGGGGACACGAAGCAGTAGTCACGAGGGGGTCCTGGAGGCGCGATGAACGTACCAAGCGAGGGCTCCAAGCTGCCCACGGAGGGTGAGGCCCGGGAATTCGGCGAGGACTTCAGGCGGGTCCGCGCGGAAATCGCGAAGGCCGTGGTCGGCCACACCGAGATCGTCGACGGGGTGGTCACCTGCCTCTTCGCAGGAGGACACGCGCTGCTGGAAGGGGTGCCCGGGCTGGGAAAGACGCTGCTGATCCGCTCGCTGAGCGAGGCGCTCCAGCTCCGCTTCAACCGGATCCAGTTCACTCCCGACCTGATGCCGGCCGACGTGACGGGCACGACCATCGTCGTCGAGGGTGAATCCGGCCGTGACTTCCAGTTCCGCAGGGGCCCGATCTTCTCCCAGATCGTGCTCGCCGACGAGATCAACCGGGCCACCCCCAAGACCCAGTCCTCACTGCTGGAGGCGATGCAGGAGCGATCGGTGACCGTCGGGGGGACCACCCACGAGCTCGAGCGTCCGTTCTTCGTGATGGCGACCCAGAACCCGATCGAGCAGGAAGGCACCTATCCGCTGCCGGAGGCGCAGCTCGACCGGTTCTTCTTCAAGCTGGAGGTCGGCTACTCCTCGCGCGAGGAACTCGCCGAGATCCTCGACCGCACCACGACGGGCTTCGAGGCCGAGATCGAGCCCGTGATCGACGGTCCGCGGATTCGAGCGCACCAGGAACTGGTGCGCCGGGTCGGGATCGAGGATTCGATCCGCGACTACGCGGTTCGCATGGTGCTCTCCACCCACCCCCAGGGACAGTTCGCGACCCCGACCGTCAATCGGTTCCTCAGGTTCGGTGCCAGCCCGCGGGCGGCCCAGACCCTGGTGCTGGCCGGAAAGGTGCGGGCCCTCCTCGACGGCCGCAACCACGTCGGGGTGGAGGACGTCCGCTCGGTGGCCGTCCCGGCCCTGAGGCATCGCTGCCTGCTCAACTTCGAGGGGGAGGCCGAGGGCGTCTCCACCGAGGAAGTGATCCGAAACATCGTGGAGACGCTCCCCACGCAGGCTTCGCTGGGCTGATCCGGCGACGAGTGGCGGGACCATCCCCGGAGACCGACCCGCGAATTCCCTGGAAGGAACCCCGATGAAGCAGCTCGACCACCTCCTCAGCCCCGGCCTGCTGGCCATGCTGGGCATGCTGGGCCCGGTACCGTTCACCGGCTCGCCGGCGCTGGCCGCTCAGGATGACGGCCAGTACTTCGAGTCGACGGCCGATCCCGACCTGGAGGCGCCAGAAGGGGGGGCCACGTCGAACCCGGATGACGGACTCGAGGGGGACCAGCTCGTGACCTGGGGCGTGTCGGGGGGCGACATCTACCAGTTCCGGTCGTCGATCGACGGAGGCGGTAGCTTCTCGGTGAACCGAGCGTTTCTGGCAGGCGGCTTCGAATACGCGTTCTCCCCGTCCCTCACCCTCGACTTCGACCTCGGGTTCGAGGCGGACAGCTACGTCTTCAACGGGGGTGGCTCGTTCGCCGATGAGGCCGGGGGCGTCCCCTGGACGACCACCCTCGATGTCACGCTCGCCGCCGCGGCACGCTGGAACATCGACGACACCTGGCGGTTCGTCCTGAAGGGTTTCGTGAGCTGGGCGGGAGAGCAGGACGCCGAGGTGGGCGAGTCGTTCACCGGAGGCGGCAACGTGGGAGTCGCCTACACCTTCTCGGACGATCTGACCCTCGGAGTGGGCGCGCTCATCGCCGCCCAGCTGGAGGACGACGTGCTCTTCATCCCCTCGCCGGTCGTCGACTGGCGGATCTCCGAGCGGCTGTTCATGTCGAACGTCCGGGGTCCGGTCAACTACCCGACTAGCTCCGGGCTCGAGTTGATCTACTACCTGAGCTACGAACTGAACGTGTCGGTGGGCGCGAGGTACGAACTTCGGCGGTTCCGTCTCAACGACGATGGAAACCCCCGGACCAGGAACGGGGTCGGCCAGGAGCGGAGCATCCCGCTGTGGGTCAGACTCGAGTGG
Organism: Phycisphaerae bacterium; assembly: GCA_002862305.1. Classification (GTDB taxonomy): domain Bacteria; phylum Planctomycetota; class Phycisphaerae; order Phycisphaerales; family SM1A02; genus UBA8087. The sequence goes on from PKCS01000004.1 coordinate 29,937, forward strand.
CGCCCCATGGAAAAGCTGAGGCTCCACCTGCTGGCCGGATGCAGCTTCTGGGAGCAGCTCCAGATCAGCGACTCGAGTGGCCGGCAGCTCAACGAGCAGGACGTCGACCCCGCGCCCTTCATCGGGTGCTTCGTCGGATTCGAGTTCTAGGCCAGACGACCGGGCGATCAGCCGTCGAGGGGGATGCTCGGACGCCAGCGCAACCAGTCCGCCTCGGGCTCCCGGGCGACGGGGAAGACCGCTCCCGCCTCGACCGGGTCTCCCGGGTCCTCGGGGGTGACGAGGGACACCCCTCCCACGATGAGGGTCTCGAGCGAATCGATCCTCGCGTTGATCCCGTCGAGGCCGATGTCCAGGTCGAACGCCCCCGTCTCGTAGAAGCGGGAGTTGTCGCGGACCAGGGGTACGAAGCGTCGTCGGATCAGGGCCTCGGCCCGGACCGAGCGCGCATCGGGGGTGACGTCGGCGGTCCGTATGGTCCCGATCGGGACCCCGCGGAAGAAGATCGAGGCACCACGGTGCATGGTCCCCCGATCGTCGGCGACCAGGGAGATCAGGAGATCCCCGGGCTCGATGAACTCCACGATCGGAGGCTCGGCGAGGCCGACGAACCGTGAGCTGGCCGGGGTCGGCCCCGGTGGAGGATCCCCCTGGACCCATCTGGGCGCGAGGAGTGAGTCGAGGCCCTGCACCCTGGAGAGCTCGACGCTCGGTCGAGCGATCCACCACCGGGTTCCCTCGCGAGCGAGGCGCTCGGCGGTGCCGGAGTCGAGCCTCAGCCGTACCTCGACGCCCGCCTCCGCGAGCTCGACACCGACGACGGTCCCGACGTCGATCCCACGGGCACGGACCGAGTCCCCGGCCTCGAGGCCGTGGGCGGCGGGGAAGCGGATCACCAGTTCGGGACCGCCGGGAAGTCCCCGGGGGATGAAGAACCATGCGATCACCGCAAGCAGGACCACGCCGAAGAGCAGCGGCGTCACCCAGGTGCCTGCATCGAGTCGGTCGGTTCCAGCCATCACTGCCTCCTGCCGGTCGTGGGGTTCACCAAGGGATTGGGAAGGGAGCCTCGGGAATTTCAGTCGACCAACGAGCATGAACGCAGCTGCCGGGGGCGGCACCTGCGTTCATGCGTGTGGTTCATGGGGAACTGAAGTGGAGCCGATCGGGATCGAACCGACGACCTCTTGTATGCCATACAAGCGCTCTCCCAG
>PKCS01000005.1 GCA_002862305.1 Phycisphaerae bacterium
GAGTTGAGCAACGCTGCGGGGGGTTCAACAACATGTCTGCCCCTTCTGGATGGCTGTGTCTGACGCTGCGGGGGGTCTGTGCCTCGATGCTCTCTGTGCCAGCTGGAACGACAACATGCGAATATGCTGACTGGCGGATGACCTGGACGGGTTCCTCCGGAGCACCGAACACCAACGAACACCGCCCTCGGCATCAGCCAAGGGCGGTTTCCTGAAAGCGGGTGAGGCGATTCGAACGCCCGACATTCACGTTGGAAACAGGCTTGTTTCAGACCAAAAACGCGCTCATCGCGTCTCCAGTGGGGTTCATTCTATGCGTTTGGTGCAGTTGTTTCGCGTAAACGCGTAGTCCTACAGAACACCACCCCGCGCCGAAGCGCGAGGTGGTGGTGATTCTTCCGACGGGCGGCGATGCTCCGTGAAGGCGCGCAGGCTCAGCCGTCGCAGGGCAGCCCCCAGTTGGCGAGCACCGCGGCAAGGTCCTGGCCGTCGACCGAATCGTCGCCGTTGGTGTCCGCCGGGCAGGCTCCTGCCTCGATGATGCCGAATTCAGCCATCGCAAGCCGTGCATCATCCGCGTCGTAGTCACCGTCGCAGTCGAGATCACCCGCAACGTCTTCGAACGGACCGCACCCGCAGACTCCCGGATTCGTTCGCTCTGGGTTTTGCGGACATCCATCGAAGCAGTCGGGTGTGCCATCCTGATCGGTGTCCAGGTAGTCGTCCTCGCCCGGGCACACATCAATCAGGTCGATCACCCCATCGAGATCGGAATCAGCTCCGCATTCATCTGTGCAACCTGGGTTTTCATTGATGCAGCCCTGGACCTGTATAAATGCTCCTGACATGATTGAGTACCCATAGTTGCACCACACGTAGGATTCAATGAGTGTTGCATAGCTTCCCGAGTAGATCAGCATTGCTGCACCTTCAGCGGGGATGGCTCCCGTATAATAGTCATCAATGCCCATTGCAAGATTTCTCGTGATCATGCACCCTGACAACGTCAAATCTACTTCGTCAAGAATTGAAATAGCTCCCCCCTGACCTGCCTTGTTCAAGCCGAAGTAGCAATTCTGAAGAGTGGGATTTCCTCTTCGAAAACACGCTCCCCCTCCGGCGCGCTCAGCTATGTTGTTGCGGAATTGACATTCGCTGATAATGGCATCCGAGAATCCCAGGTACAGCCCGCCTCCGCAGTAAACAGAAGCAACGTTGTCTTCAAATATACACTCCGTGATGGCCGGGTCTGTGAATCTGCAGTACATTCCAGCACCCTGGCCTGCAAGGTTGGTCCTGATCGTGCAGTTCTTGATGGCGGCGACATTGCTGTTTTCAATGTACAGGCCGGCACCGAGTCCAGGGTCAAAGCTACTGGCGACGAAACCGTTCTGGATGATGAGGTTTTCGATGATGATCTCCACGCTATCGGGCATGCCGTCGGTTGCTCTCAAGACGCGGTGAGAGCTCTGGCCATCGAGCACGGTGCTCGGGTCACCATTGGCATCGACCGATCCGCGCAGGGTGATTCCCTTCCCGTCGAAGTTGACCTCTTCGCCTTCGTAGTAGAATCCTGGTGACAGGACAATGACATCGCCATCTTCGGCTGAATCAATCGCGGCGTTGATGCTGGTGAAATCACACCCCACGCTGCACACCGTGATGGTCGGGGCGGAACAGTCCGGATCCTCGGGGCAGAAGTCGATGCAATCCGGCACGCCATCAAGATCGGTGTCGTTGTCGGGAACCCCGCATCCGCAGACCCCATAGTCGGTCTTTCCATCATCCCCTGGGCAGAGGTCCTCACAGTCCGGGGTCCCGTCGCCATCGGAGTCCCCCTTGTCTCCGTAGGGGCATTCGTCAGCGTCGTCGGTCACGCCGTCGCAATCCATGTCACCGTAGGTCGGAACACAGGTCGAGCACGCATCGAAGCAGTTGCCGCCACCATCCGTGTAGTCGCCGTAGACATCGTTGTCGCAGACGATGGTGTTCGTGATCGTGGGAACCGATCCGCCCGAGGAAATGGCCCTGTTCGCCCAGCCGGGGGCACCGGAGTTTCCGCTCAGCGTGCATCCGCTGATCAGGGTCGAACCGCCGTTCAGTATGGACAGTCCACAACTGGGTCCATGCGTGGCCACGTTGTTCACGAAGGTGCAGGTATCAAAGGTCGGGCTGCTGCTGTAGTTGACGGATACGGCCGCTCCTGCTGCGGCTTGGTTTCCGGAGAAGGTGCACAGCTCGAAGATCGGAGAGGCGGAGTTTCGAATGCTCGCAGCACCGCCGCCATAGCCCGACGAAGGTGCATTGTTGATGAACATGCAGTTCAGGAATCTTGGTGAACTGGCATCGATCATGAGGCCTCCTCCATTCGACTCGAACCCGTATCCATTGAGGATCACGAGGTTCTCGAACAGAGTCTCGGTGGTCTCTCCACTGGTGCATGTGATGCCCTGATGGGTTCCCGTGCCGTCAATGTAAACCGCTGGGCCACCGCACTCATTGATCGCTCCGAGAAGATGCACAGCTTTGCCGTTGGGGTCGACGGGCACGCCCTCGTAGTAGTTGCCTGCCGCGATGGTGATGGTGTCGCCCTCGTTTGCCGCCTGGATAGCCTCATTGATCGAGGTGAAGTCACAACCGGATGAACACACGGTGATGGTGTCTTCAGCGGCGGCATGAGATAGGTTCAGTCCGGCAAGTACCAGGGCAACGGCGTAAAGGCGAGTGGTCATCATCTTTCTCGATTCATGTTTTCAGGTGGTGCTGGGGTATCTTCAATATCGGTGAAATCTAAATGTATCGAATTCACCTGCTGTTTCCAAGGCCAACGTGCTTAGATCGCATATGACCTGTTCAAACACCCATACGAAAACCGCCCTCGGCATCGGCCAAGGGCGGTTTTCTAAAGCGGGTGAGGCGATTCGAACGCCCGACATTCACGTTGGCAACGTGACGCTCTACCACTGAGCTACACCCGCGTCGGTGGTCCCTCCGGGTTCCGGGGGTTCCGTATCCTACCACCTCGCCAAGACAGGGCAAGCGGGAGCCCGCGCTGGCAGGGCAGGTTTCCCGCACCCCCCCCACCAGCACGCAAACGACGCGCTCCCAGCCCGATATCATCGCCGGGGCAGGTCCCCGAGGTCCCGGGAGCCCTGCGCGCGGGACCCGGAGGCCACGATGCAGGATCGATCCACCACCCCCGTCCCCCCCACCACCACTCCCACCACACTCGTGGCCCCGAGGACCGGGCACGTGGTGGTGCTCGGGATGATGGCCGCGGGCAAGACCACCGTCGGGTCGCGACTCGCGAAACGACTCGGACGTCGGTTCCTCGACAGCGACCTGATGATCCACCAGGCGCAGGGCGCGACGGTCCGCGAGCTCGAACGACGCGACGGGCTTCCCCGCGTGCACGAACTCGAATGGGAGGCGCTGCGCGAGGCGCTCGACGCGCCGAGGCCGGTGGTGGTCGCGGCGGCCGCGAGCGTGGTCGACCATCCCGAGGCCGCGACGCTCCTCGCCGGACGGGGACTGGTGGCCTGGTTGCGGATCACCCCGGAGACGATGCTCCACCGGATGGAGGCGGATCCCGACGAGCGCCACCGCCCCACCCTCGGCGCGGCGGGCCCGCGCTCGGTGCTCGAATCGCTCCGGTCCCTCGACGTCGGGCGCCGCGCACGCTTCGAGGCCCTCGCGGACCTGGTCCTCGACGTGGATTCGATCGATCCCGACCACGCCGCCGATCGCCTCCGGCAGGCGACCAACCTCCCGGAACTGGTGGTCGACGCCGGGGCACGGCTCGGGGAGGGACCGCTGTGGGACCCGCGAAGCGACGTCCTGTGGTGGGTGGACCTCCTCGGCGAGGCGATCCACCGCCACGACCCCGCGGACGGTTCGGACCGGGCCTGGGCCACCCCCCGCGCCCCGACCGCCCTCGCCTGCCACGGCCGCGAGGGGCTGGTGGTCACCACCCCCCGGGGCATCGAGGCGTTCCATCCCGACCGACCCCTCGAGGACCGACTGGAACTGCTGATCCCCCTCGAGGCCGACGACCCCGACACCCGGACCAACGACGCGAAGTGCGACCCCGAGGGGAACTTCCTGGTCGGCACCATGGACTGGCGGTTCGCCCCCGGCCGCGGACGGCTGTATCGCGTGCATCCGGACGGCACGACCGAGACCATCGTCGAGTCCGCCACCATCCCCAACGGGCTCTGCTGGTCCGGGGACGGCCGGCGCTTCCACTGGATCGACACCCCCACCCACCGGGTCGACGTCTTCGACGTCGATCCCGGGAGCGGGCGGCCGACCGGTCGTCGCCACCTGGCGCCGGCCGACGGCGGGCCGCTCAACCCCGACGGGATGACCATCGACCGGGAGGACTGCCTCTGGGTCGCGCACTTCGCCGACGGCCCCGGCTCCCGCTGCGCGGTCCCGGGGGGGATCACCCGGTTCTCGCCCGCGGGCGAACCGCTGCTGACGGTGGAGCTCCCCGCGACCTACGTCACCTCGGTGTGCTTCGGGGGGCCGGGACTCGAGGAGCTCTACATCACCACCGGCCCCAACGAGGTGCCGGAACCGGAGCTGGTGCACGAACCTCATGCAGGCGGCCTCTTCCGCTGGCGACCGGGGGTGGGCGGCCGGCTGCTGCACGCCTTCGGCCCCCACGCCCCCGCGGGCGGATGACCCGGGGACCGACCGCCGCACAAGGAGCGCGACGCCGCTAGACTCCGGGCATGCACCACCTCCCCCCCCGACGCATCCCTCGGATCCTCCCTTCGTTCCTGCTCCTGCTGGTCGCGGCCACCATCGCGCGCGCGGAGGACTTCGCGCCGCTTCGCCGGTTCATGGAATCCTCGGTCGAGGAGGGCCGCGTGATCGGCTGCGCCGCGCAGGTCACCCAGGACGGCCGGACGATCTTCCTCGAGGCGTTCGGGGACGTCGACACCGAGGGATCGCGACCGCTCGAGGTCGACGACGTGGTTCGCATCTACTCGATGACCAAGGCGATCACCACCACCGCCGCGATGATGCTGATGGAGGACGGCCGGCTGGGTCTCGATGATCCGGTGTCGAAGTACATCCCGGAGTTCGCGGAGGTCCGGGTGGCGAGCTGGCCGGAAGGCGTCGAACCCACCACGGACACGATGGAACTGGTGCCGCCGGACCGACCGGTCACGGTGCGCGACCTGATCCTCCACACCAGCGGCCTCGGCTACAGCTTCACGGTGGCGGGCCCGCTCAAGGCGGCCTACACCAGCCACTGGCGGGGGCACGACAACCTCGAGGCCGCGGCGGCGCACCTCGCCACCCTGCCCCTCGCGCGGCAGCCGGGCACCGGCTTCACCTACGGGCTCGGCACCGACGTCCTCGGTCGCGTGGTCGAGGTCGCCTCCGGGCAGCCCTTCGAGGTGTTCCTCGAGGAGCGGCTCTTCACCCCCCTGGGCATGGTGGACACCGGCTTCACGCCCGCGGCCCCCGAGCGGACGATGATGATCGCCAGTCGAAGCCCGCGCGACGGGACGCTGGTCCCGCACCGGGCGGGGATCCCCGGCAACAACAACGAACGGGGGGATCGACTCCCGCTCGGTGGGCAGGGCCTGTACTCGACCCTCGCCGACTACACCCGGTTCTGCCGGATGATCCTCCGCGAGGGACGCCTGGACGGGACCCGCTACCTGCGACCGCGGACGGTCCGGTTCATGGCGCAGAACCACCTCGGCCCGGACATCAGCGCCCCGGGCATGCGGTTCGGGATGGGCTTCGCGCTGGAGCGGCCGGTCCGGACCAGCCGTGGTCCCCGGGGCGAGGGACGACTGGCCTGGGGCGGGGCCGCCAGCACCTTCTTCTTCATCGACCTCGAGCAGGACGTGACCGCGGTGTACGTCACCCAGCTGATGCCCTGGGACGGGGGACTCGGCGGTGAGTTCTCGGCGGCGGTGCTGGAGAGCCTCGCGCTGATGGAGCCGGTCCGGACCCCGCGCTGAACCGTCACCCGGAGCAGGGACCCCAGTAGGCGAGGAGCTCGGCGAGGTCCTGTCCGTTGATGCGTCCGTCGTCGTTGAGGTCGGCCCCGGTCCCGGGTTCGACCGACTGCTGCCAGGTCGCGAGCACCAGCGCGAGGTCCTGCCCCCCCACCTCGTCGTCGCCGGTGAGGTCCTGGGGACACGCGGGCGGGGCCGCGCAGTTGCCCAGGAAGTCCGCGAGGAACTCGCGCTGGACGGGGTTCATCCCGTGCCCGGCGAAGCCGCGCAGGTGGACCACCGCGCCGTCGAGGTAGGAATAGAGGCTGACCCCGGCCCCCAGCGGGGCCCCGGGCTCGGGGAGCTGGCTGCCGGTGAAGCCCATCAGCTGCGCGATGCGGAAGGTCCCGAGCTGCGCGGGCAGGAAGTCGACGCCCACGAACGAGCTGCCGCCGAGGTAGGGGATGGTCCCGTCGTTCACGTTCGCGATGCACAGGTAGCGACGACCGTCGATCGGCTGGACCGGCTGGTCGTACCCGCAGAAGGAGGCGTTCGGATCGGTGATCCCGCTCGGGGCGTGGAACGCACCGTCGTGGTACTGGGAGACCGAGAGCTGGGAGACCACCGCGCAGACCGCGTCCAGCCCCGGGTTGGTGTTCTGGATGAGCACGTTGTTCGCGAGCGCGGACCCGTTGGAGAACCCCACGATGCGGATCCGGTCGGGATCGACGTTCTCGAACGCCTGGACCCGCTCGATGAGCTCGCCGACCATCGAGACGTCGGGGGCGTTGCTGGGCTCGCTGCAGATGTCCCAGCCGCCGAGGTAGCCCTGGGGGGCGATCAGCACGTGGCAGTCGAGCAGTCCCGAGAACTCGTTGATGGTCTGGCCGGCGTTGCCGCCGCCTCCGTGCAGGAGGATGCACACCGGGAAGCCGCCGGAGGGCACCTCGCCGGTGGGCACGCGGATCGACATCTCGTAGGTCCAGCCCTGCGGCTGCTGGTACCAGGAACGCGTGACGTCGAGGTCGGTGCCGTTGGTGAGCACCTGCGCGCCGGCGCCGACGGCGGGGAGGAGCAGGGCCAGGGCGAGGATCGGGAGTGAGGTGTTCATGTCCAGAGGGTAGTGCGGGATCGGGGAACCCATGGATCGAACCCGGCAAATGCCGGGAAAAGGACCCTCGAGGCGCCCCGACGGGATGGAAGGAGGTCCGGGCGGGCAGTCCGGATGGAGCCCGGGGAAGATACTCACGGTCCGTGGATCGGGCGGACGATGGAAGGATAGAATGCAGGCCCTGGACGCGTCCGGGACCCCAGCACAAGGAGCCACCATGACCCAGATGAACGTCTCCCACCCGGGATTGCTCGCCGCCGAGGCCGGCGTCGATGAACGACTGTCCTTCATCCGCCGGACCTACCTGCACCTCTTCGGGGCGATCCTGGCCTTCACCCTCCTGGAGTTCCTGCTCTTCACGTCGGGGATCGCCGACCGGTGGGCCCCGACCCTGGTGAACGGGAACGGGTGGATCGTGGTGTTCGTGCTCTTCCTGGGGGTCAGCTTCCTCGCGAACCGCTGGGCGATGAGCGACACCAGCCCCGCCCTGCAGTACGCGGGACTCGGGGCGTTCATCGTGGCGGAGGCGGTGATCTTCCTGCCGCTGCTCTACGTGGCGATGCACTACGGGGGCGGGGTCGACACCATCGCCTCCGCGGCGTCGGTGACCGCGGTGCTCTGCGGGGGCGCGACCGTCTTCGTGCTGGTCACCCGGAAGGACTTCTCCTTCCTGGGGTGGGCCCTGGCCCTCGGCTCGATCGGCGCGATCGCCGCGATCGTGCTCGGCCTGCTGTTCGGCTGGAACATGGGCGGCTGGTTCAGCGCGCTGATGATCGTGCTCGGCCTGGGCTACATCCTCTACGAGACCTCGAACGTCCTGCACCGCTACCGGACCACGCAGCACGTCGCCGCGAGCCTCGCGCTCTTCAGCTCGGTGATGCTGGTGTTCTTCTACGTGCTCAGGATGTTCCTCGACCGGCGCTGACCCGACCGGGCACCCGACTCACTCCGGGGTCCCCCCCGGCTCGCGCTCGAAGGCGATCCGCGCCCGCGCCTGGTGCAGCACCACGCGCGGGGGGACGTCCCCGTCACCGGCCTCCAGGACCAGCCGGACCGCGCCGCCTCGACTCTCCAGCACCCCGGGCGAGACGGGGAAGACCGCGAAGGCCGGCTGCCCGGTGAGGCGGGCGAGGGGCTGGTCGTGCTCGACCAGGACCTCCAGGCGCAATTCCTGTCCGGGGAGTCGGTAGGTTCCGAGCCAGTCCGCGAGCACCAGCTCCTCCCCGGGGTCGTAGGGCTCGGGCGGGGCGTCCGCGAAGTCCAGCAGGTACAGCCCCAGGTCGAAGACCGCGGGCTCGTTCGAGTTCGCGAGCACCACCACCGCGCGACCCGCACGAGGCTCCAGTCCGAGGAAGGCGGCGAACCCCCCGGTGAGCCCGTTGTGCCAGACCACCTGCCGGTCGTCGCGCTCGAGGACGTGCCACCCCAGGCCGAGGCGAAGGCCGGGGCTCCCGCCGCCGACGCGGGCCTCGTGGCAACGACGAAGCGCCCGGGGGATCGGCGCGTCGGACCGATCGAGGTTCGCGGCCGCGAAGCGCATCAGGTCGGGCAGGGTGGAGTCGACGTCCCCCGCCCCCGCGAGGACCGGGATGTCCCAGCCCGCGACTGGGCGAACCCCCTGGTGGGCGGAGGCGATGGTGGGGTCGGCTCCCCGCGCCGGGGAGCAGAGGGTCCGGTCCATCCCCAGCGGACGGCAGACCTCCTCGACCAGCAGCGAGTCGTAGGTGGTGCCCTCGCGAAGGGCGAGCGCGTGCCCCAGGAGCCCGAGCCCGAGGTTGGAGTAGGACGCCTCGCCCCCGGGCGCCCGTCCCGGGCCGACCTCGACGAGGTGGTCGTACAGGCGTTCGACGGTGTAGTCCGCGTAGGGATTGGCGGGGTCCGCGGGCTCGAGGTTCGAGGGCATCCTGGCCAGGCCGGAGGTGTGGGTGGCCAGGTGCTCGAGGGTGATCGGCGTCTCGCCCCGGACCGGCAGCCGGACCGTGGCCGGCAGGAGGCCGTCGACCGGGTCAGCGAGGGCGACGCGTCCCTCGTCGGCGAGCCGGGCCAGGAGCAGGGTGGTGAACACCTTGCTGACCGATCCGATCTCGAAGAGGGTCGCCTCGTCGAGCGGGGCGGGATCCCCCTGCCGGCGAACCCCGCCGAAGTGCATGCGCACCTCGCCATCGGGCTCGATGATCCCCACCGCGAGTCCCGGGGTCCGTCCGGCGGCGATCCACGCGTCGACCAGGCGCGGGACGTCCGGGGGGGCCCCGGTCGCCGAGGTCCCCGCGCCGAGGAGAAGGATGATCAGCCATCGAAGCACGCAGCGACCTCCGGGACGGTTCAGGTCGCTTGATCATATCGAGATACGGGTGATCCTGGCCCATCCGCGGCCCGCCCGCCTCAGGCGTGGCGGAGCCGCCGGAGCAGTACCACGGTGCCGACCAGCCCCGCCGAGGCGACCAACGCCATGAAGAGCGCGGAGAAGGCGATCCCGCGAGCCTCGCCGGCCGGGTCGTCGGGGAACAGGTCCACCAGCATCGCGACCAGCACGAACGCGGTGTTGCCGCTGAGGATCATGATGGTGAGCACCGACCCACTGGCCAGGCCCACCTTCCCCGCGGGGAGGCTCCGGATCGCCCCCGCCTGGGGCAGGGCCCAGCCCCAGGAGCACCCGAACCCCGCGACCAGCATCCCGATCGAGAGCCACACCACGTCATCGACGAGGAAGAGCACCCCGATCCCCACGGTCTGGAGCCCGAGGGCCAGGCGCAGCAGGCGGACGACCCCGATCCGACGTTCCAGGAGGGGCGCGGTGAAGCTGGCGGTCGCGATGCTGCCGCTGAGGAACAGGAAGTAGAGGCCGGCGTCGAGCACCGAGAAGCCGAGGACCTTCTGCAGCTGCAGGGTGGCGATCAGCACCAGCCCGCACCACGCGCTGTTGGACAGCAGGCCGACGGTGCTGAATCCGAGGAAGTCCCGGTTCCGGAAGAGTCGGACGTCGATGACCGGTGCGCGGCTGCGCAGCTGGAGCAGGAAGAACACCACCAGCAGCGCCAGCCCCCACAGGGTGAGCGAGAACCAGCGGACGACCGACCAGTGGGGAATCCGGTCGATCCCCACCGAGAACGCCGCGATCCCCCCCATGAGCAGGATGATCCCGATCGGGTCGAGCCGGGCCCCGTGGTCCGGGTCGCGGGACTCCCGCGCGAAGCACAGGACCATGATGAACGCCACCAGCGAGATCGGGACGTTGGCGAAGAAGATCCACCGCCAGTTCAGCGCCTCGGTCAGCACCCCGCCGAGCACGGGACCCAGCGCGGTCCCGAGGGTCGCGACCCCGGTGAGCAGGGCGATGTTCCGGGAGATCGTGTCCGGGGTGCTGGCGTTCCCCACCACCGCGGTCGCCAGGGGGAAGAGCAGGCCGGCCCCCAGGCCGAGCGCGATCCGGGCGATCACCACCTCGGTCGCGGTCTGGCCGAGCCCCACCCAGACCGAGACCACCGCGAAGATCACGATGCCGACGAGGAGCAGCCGCTTGCGTCCGTAGCGATCACCCAGGACCCCCGCCACGCAGAGCGTCGCGCAGAAGCAGAGGATGTACCCGGTGATCACCCACTGGAGGTCGATCGCACGGACCCCGAGCTCCTTCGCCATCGGTGGCAGCGCGACCGCGACCGCGAAGTAGTCCGCGCAGCAGATGAACTGGGCGAGGCCCGCCGCCAGCAGCAGCAGGCCGGTCCTCGAGCCGGCGGCGTGGGTCCCCGGATTCACGGCGTGGTCTCCTTCACGTGGGGGCCGGTCGGACGTGGGCTACTTGCCGCCCCGCTTGCCGCCCCCGCGACCGCCGCCCTTGCCGTCGCGCCTGCCGTCGCCCTTGCCGCCGGCCTTGCCCTTGCCCTCCGAGGACTTCTCGTCGTTCCATTCCGCGAGCGGCTGGCCGGGGCGTCGCGGGAGTCGCTCGAACTGCTCCTCGGTGAGCAACGCCTCCAGCAGGTCCGCGGTGCGGTCGTCGAGGTCGGTGAAGCGATCGTGCCCCGGTTCACGCACGATGGCGAGCAGCTCGAGGTCGGAACGGGAGCCCGGGTCGAGCACCCGCCGCACCCTGGCCCGCGCGACCCGCGGTTCGAGCTCGAGGCAGGTCATGATCGCCTGGTCGCGGAGCCCGGGCAGCTGCAGGTCGATGGAGGACTGCAGCTCCACCACCGCCTCGCGCGCCGAGGGGTCGAGGTCCGCGAACCCCAGCGCGGTGCCGGTGGCACGTTCGCACCAGCGGGGTCGCATCTGGGTCGGGAAGCCCTGGAGCATCGACTCCTCGCGGAACCGGACGGCCAGACGGTCATCGGTCTCCGCGAGCGAGCCGCGGGTGCCTTCGAGGATCCGCTGCACGGTGTCACGAACCTGGACCTCGCGTTCCGCCACGTCCATCAGGGCCCGGCCGTAGGCGACGGTCGACGATTCGGACGGTTCGGTGGAGGACTGCTTGCGCAGGACGAGCTCGAACCCCGCGACCTCCGCCTCGAGGCGGGCGCGCATCCAGGGACGAAGCACGTCGAGGAGCTCCTTGCCGGTGGCACGCATCATGGTGCGCTGGGCGTCGGAAAGCGGGTCGAAGGGACGAAGATCCGCCGCCCGGCGCAGGGCGAGCTCGAAGTTGACCCGGATCCCCGCCAGGGTGACGCCGACCAGCGCGCGATCGATCTCGAGTTCCGCGAGAACCGCCTCCAGGGCGGCCTGGTTCCCCTCGGGCAGGAAACCGCGCAGCTGGGACTCCAGTTCGAGCCGCAGTCGTTCCCGGGCCTGCCGGAGTTCCCCGAGGGCGGCCAGCTGCTCCCGGAGTCCCGGCATCGGTCCCTCCGCGAGGAGCGCCGCCCGGCGGCGCTCGAGGTCCCCGCGAACCGGCCCGATCACCTGCTGGAAGCGACCGATCGAGTCCTCCATCCAGATCCGGCCCTCGGGCTTGTCGCCCATCCAGGGGTTCCGCTCGCTGATCCGTTGCCAGTCCAGGGACGCCAGGTCGATCGCGGCGACGTCGGACAGCACCGCATCGAGTCGACGGACCGCGTCGCCCCGCCGACCGCGGTCGAGGGTGGACTGGAACTGCACCACCGCCCGGTCGTAGCTCTCGAGGTAATCCGAGACCAGCAGCTCGAGGACGTTGGTGGTGTCGGGATCGAGGCGGAGCTCGGCCGCGATGTGGCGGGCGTCGCGCCGGGCGTATTCCGGGCGCAGCAGCAGCTGCAGTCCCTCCGGATCGAGCATGAACAACCGAAGGGTCGCCACCTCGCCGGATCGGTTGGGCTGGCGGGACCAGGGGACGGTCACCTCGCGGCCGGCCTCCTCCTGTTCCGCATACCAGGACCGCACGTCGGCGACCGTCGAAAGGTAGACGGACCACGCATCGGCTTCGCTCATCGACCCGGACTCGACGGCGGACTTGAGTTCCTCCCCGAGCATCCCCACGAACTCCCGGTCGACCTCCTCCGGGCTGGGCTCGTCGCCCTCGCCGGGCTCGGTCTCGTAGATCAGTTCGGCGGCCTCCCCCATCTGCTCCGCCTGTTCCTCGGAGATCAGACCCGCCACCACCGCGGCCTTCACGCCCTCCTCGGCGATCTCGTCGATCGACTCCATCGGGTCCTCCTCGGACTGCGCCGCGGCGAGGGGCCGGACGAGGAGGATGGGACAGCTCAGGAACAGGATGGCGGACAGGCGAAGAACGGTGGACATGGGCAGGCTCCGATTCATGGGACTGGATGAGTCTATAGAATTGATCCGCGGGTGACCGGGAAGAATCCCGATTCCGATGATCCGTGGATCGCTTGCCACGGAGCCCAAGGAGGGTTTTCGGTCCTTCGCGGGCGCTGGAGTCGGCGTTCCCGGGCTTCCCGGGGGAATTGGCTGCGGGATTCCGTCGTGGGCGAGTACATTTGGTCCAGTCCAATCCAGGAACCGGAGAGAGCCCATGAAGACCTGCCTGCTCGCCCTCGCGTCGTTCGCCGTCAGCGCCGCCCCGGCCCTCGGCCAGGAGATGAATCGTCCCTGGCAGACCGACGACGGGACGATCCACTTCAACCGGAAGACCTACGACAGCTGGCGCCAGTTCCACGACGCGCGGGTGTACCGGGGAGGACGGCACTGCGCGGCCCCGAGGCCGAACGCCAACGCCGAGGCCGGGGGGATGCTGGCGGGCCTGAACCCCTCCGACTGCACGATGGGTTCCACCACGATCAACCCCGCCTACGACCCCGGGGTCTCCGACTACCGGATCCCGGTGGTGGTGCACGTGGTCCGCAACGACGCCGGCACCCTCGGCGACCTCAGCTTCGAGATGGTGGAGAGCGGGATCCGGATCCTCAACGAGGACATGAACGCGCTGATCGGGACCCCGGGCGAGCCGGGCAACGAGGCTCGCATCGAGTTCTACCTCGCGGAGACCGATCCCGACGGGAATCCCACCAACGGCGTGACCTACACCAACAACACCACCTACTACAACGACGGCGGGGCCTACTACAACGAGCTCGGGTGGGACACCGAACGCTACCTGAACATCTACACCACCACCGCGGGCGGGGCGCTCGGCTACGTCGCGGGCTTCCCCGCGGACGGCACCGCGGGACAGCCGGAGGACCGGGTGGTGGTCCTCTGGGAGGCCTACGGCGACGACGCGGTCTACGGACCGCCCTTCGACCAGGGCCGCACCCTCACCCACGAGGTCGGCCACTACCTCGGGCTCTTCCACACCTTCCAGGGTGGTTGCGACAGCGGCAACTGCTACCAGCAGAGCGACCTGATCTGCGACACCAACGCGGTGAGCTCGCCGAACTTCGGCTGCGACACCGGGACCCAGAGCTGCGGCTCGGTGGACCCCATCGAGAACTACATGGATTACTCCGACGACACCTGCTACAACCAGTTCACCCCCGAGCAGGTCAACCGGATGCGCTGCAGCCTGCTGAACTACCGACCGCTGCTCTACTCCCTCGGCTCCGCGTGCTCGAACGGCCTCGCGGGCTTCGGCGCCGCCGCGGTCCAGCCCGACACCGTGCCGACCGTGTCGGTGCGCGACTGCGACCTCAACCTCGACGACGCGGTGAACGAGACCGTCCAGGTCCGGCTCTCCAGCGACCTCGACCCGGTGGGCTTCCTGTACCAGCTCCAGTCCGAAGCCCCCGACGGCGACGTCTTCTCCGCGCCGGTCCCGATCAGTTCCACCCCGCCCGCGAAGGGCGTGCAGGCGCTCCACGCCCCCGAGGGCACCTCGATCTACGTGGCGTACCTCGACGAGCTCGACGCGGAGGAGAACCCGAACGTGGAGGTGGTGGGCACCGCGGTGGTGGACGGCACCATCAACCAGCCGACCGGTGTCTCGGTCAGCGTCGCGGCCAGCTTCGTGGAGTTCACGATCGCCACCGACGAACCGGTCCGGGTCAGCATCCCCTGGGGCCCGAACTGCGCCCAGCTGACCGGGCTCGAGGTCTCGAGCGCGTTCAGCGACGACCAGACCATCCGGATCTCCGGACTCGAGGACACCGAGAGCTACGCCGCCCGGCTCGAACTGACCGACCAGGCCGGCAACAGCACCACCTACCCCTCGGCCACGGACTGCATCGAGTTCACCCTCCCCGAGGCCCCGGACTTCTACACCGAGCAGTTCACCGGCGGCTTCGACCTCGAGAACACCACGATCAGGTTCGCGCGCACCGGCGGCCCGGACGTCTACAGCCCCTGCGCGGAGCCGGCCAGCGGCTTCCCGGTGAATCCCGCGGGCGGTTCCAGCCTCTCGCTCGGCGACGACGCCTCCAGCTCGGTCTCCCTGCCCTTCGAGTTCGACCTCTACGGGACGAGCTACGACACCGTCTACGTGGGCAGCAACGGGTACCTCACCTTCGGCGGGTCCGACACCAGCTACACGGAGTCGATCGAGGCCCACTTCGCGTTCGCGCGGATCGCCCCCCTCTTCGACGACCTCAACCCCCCCGCGGGCGGCACGGTGAGCACCGTGACCCTCGGGGACCGGTTCGCGGTCACCTGGCAGAACGTGCCGGAGTACAGCTCCACCAACAGCAACAGCTTCCAGGTGGTGCTCGAGTCCGGAGGCGACATCGTGGTCACCTGGCTGGGCATCGACTCCTCGGACTCCGTGGTCGGACTCTCCTCGGGCGAGGGGGTGGACAAGGCGTTCGAGCCGAACGACCTCTCCGCGGGGCAGCAGGGCTGCCTGCCGAGTCCCCCGCGGGTGAACGACCTCCTGGTGAACACCGGACCGGGCAGCCCGGTCGAGATCCAGCTGCTGGTCTCCGACGACGGCCAGCCGGGTCCGTACCAGGTGAGGATCGAATCCCTGCCGAACGGTCTCCTGAGCGACCTCGGGAACTCGCAGGACATCACCTCGGTCCCCTACCTGCTCGCCGACCCCCTCGACGCGCGGGTGCTCTTCGTGCCGCAGGACACCGAGTACTCGACCAGCTTCACGTACTCCGCCGACGACGGCGGGGTGCCCCCGGAAGGCGGTCCCTCCGACCTCGCGACCGTCGAGGTGGTGGTCACCGAGGGTCCGGAACTGATCGCCGGCTGGGACATGGACGACGACCCCCAGTGGATCCTCGAGGGTGCCTGGGGATGGGGCGAACCCGCCGGCAACGGGGGCGATCCCAGCACCGGGGCGACCGGACGCAACGTCGTCGGGTACGACCTGAACGGTTCCTACGGGAACAACCTCCCCGAGGTCAACGCCACCACCCCCCCGATCGACTGCTCGAACGCCACCGGGGTCACGGTCGACTTCCAGCAGTGGCTGGGGGTCGAGACCTCGATCTACGACCACGCCTACTTCTCGATCTCCAACGACGGGGGCGCCACCTGGTCGATCCTCTACGAGAACGGGAGCACCTTCCAGGACACCAGCTGGCAGCTGCGCGAGTTCGACGTCTCGGCCTACGCGGACGGGGAGCCGGACGTCCGGCTCCGCTGGACGATGGGCACCACCGACTCCTCGGTGGTCTACAGCGGGTGGAACGTCGACGACGTCCGGGTGCTGGGAGTGGTCACCGGCGGCTCGCCGACCGGGGACCTCAACGGTGACGGGCTGGTCAACGGGGCGGACATCTCCCTGCTGCTGGTGCGCTGGGGGGCGTGCGACGGCGCGTGCCCGGAGGACCTCGACGACGACGGGTTCGTCACCGGAGCGGACCTCACCCTGCTGCTGGTCAACTGGACCGGGTGACCATCGATCAGACCTGCAGCGCCGAACGAAGGCGCTGCAGGAGCGCGTGGTCGGGACCGGACCGGGAGGCGTCCGCACGACGTGCCCCCGGGAAGTCGTAGGCCTCGAAGGGACCCAGCCGGCGGGCCGCCGGGTCCTCGGTGGCGAACCGGGGGATCGCGTGACCGTGGAGCTCCTCGACCTGGTTGCAGAGGATCAGGTAGTTGATCCGCTCGGCCCCCGTCGCCTCGAGCACCGCGTCGCCGAGGCGCACGAAGTCGGACATGAAGCGCGACCGGGCGTCCGGATCGAGGTCGTTCACCGAGGCGACCACCGGATCCGGCAGCAGCATGCAGCAGCCGTCCAGGGGAGCGGGCTGCTGGTTGCCGAGGATCGCCCATCCGCTGGGCAGGCGGCCGATGAGCTGCGGGTCCTCGCCGCGGAGGATGCGTCGGACCCGGCGGGAGATGGGACCGGTGGGATCCTCGGGCACGGGGCTGGTCTCGGACATGGTCAGGTACCTCCGGTTCGTTCGGACGGGGCGGGTCGGGCACGCGGCGTCCAGCCCTCGGCCAGGCGCCAGCAGCGGTGGATGGTTCGGTTGCGGAAGTCCTCGGGGACCGAGCGATGGGTGATCTCGCGACACCCGAACCCCGACGGGACCGCCTGGGGCGGGAGGTCGAAGCCCCGGGCGTTGGTCGAGAAGAGGACCTCCCCCCCGGGGGCCACGAAGCGGGCCACCCGGTCCAGGAGGTGGGCGTGGTCCCGCTCGATCGCGAAGGAGTCCGAGCGCATCCGCTTCGAGTTGGAGAAGGTCGGGGGATCGCAGACCACCAGGTCGTAGGCCTCCCCCGGCTCCGGCCCCTGCTCCAGCCAGTCGAGGCAGTCCGCCTGCACCGCCCGGTGGTGCTCGTCGAGGTCGAGCCCGTTGAGCCCCAGGTTCCGTCGGTACCAGTCGAGGTAGGTCCGGGAGAGGTCGACGGTGGTGGTGCGTGACGCACCCCCGAGCCGGGCCTGGACGCTGAAGGAACCGGTGTAGGCGAAGAGGTTCAGGACCCGCCGGCCTTCGGCCCGATCCCGGACCGCGAGGCGGTTGGGTCGCTGGTCGAGGAAGAGCCCGACGTCCAGGTAGTCGGAGAGGTTCACCTCGAAGCGGGCCCCGTGCTCCGGCACCACCCGCAGGACCCGGCGGCTGTCGAGCTTCTGGTACTGGGCCCGGCCGCCGCCCTCGTCGCGCTGTCGGGCACGCCGCTTCACGAACAGTCGATCGGACGGGAGCCGGAGTCGTTCGCGGATCGTCGTGCAGGTCGACGCCTGGTAGTCCCGGGTCGCCTGCTCCGTCTCGTCCCGGGTGCGCTGGTGGAACCAGACCACCGCGTCGCCACCCTCGTCGGGGTCCTCCCCGCCGTACCAGTCGATCACGATCGGGTGGTCGGGGATGTCGCGGTCGTAGAGCCGGAAGCAGGCGATCCCCCGTCGCCGCGCCCAGCGGGAGAGGTGCTTCATTCGCTTGCTCAGTCGATCGCCCAGCATGCCCGTAGGGTACGGGATCCGGTCCGGCGCGCCCCCGAACGGACGACCCCCCGGTCCGCGAAGGTCCGGGGGGTCGGGTTGGTCCGGGGATCGGTCGGTCTCAGCGAAGGCGCTCGCGAATCTCGAGAAGCATCCGCTCCGCCTCCTCCTGGCTGAGGCGGCCGGACTCGACCGCCATCTCCAGGCGCTCCTGGATCCGCATGTACCACTCGCGAAGCTCCGCGCGCGAGGCGCCTTCGGGGGGGGTGGGCAGGCCGCGACGAGCACCACGTCGTTCGCCGTCCGCATTGGGGAACAGCTTCATCCGCAGTCGGTTGAGGCGCTGGTCCATCTGCTCGGAGGTGATCTCGCCCGCCTCGACCAGCTCCTGGAGCCGGCCGGCGGCCTCCGCGTACTCGGCCCGGGCGGCACGACGATCCTGGTCGGCAGCCTCGGGGAACAGGTCCAGGCGAAGCCGGTTGAGGCGCTGCTCCATCTGCTCGGTGGTGATGCTGCCGTCCGCCACCATCTGCTGGAGGCGCGACTCGGTCTCCGCGTACCGCTCGCGCGCGGCCCGGCGCTGCTGGTCCATGGTCCGGACCATCTCCTTGAGGCGGGCTCGCATGTCCTCGCGGCTGATCCGCCCCTGCTCGACCAGCTCGGTCATCTTCGCGGCGGCCTCGTCGATGTCGGTCTGGGTGATGCGGGCGGGCTTCGCGCCCTTCATCGAGGCGCGCAGCCGGTCGAGCCGCTGCTGCATCTGCTCGCGGGTCATCTCGCCGGACTCGACCATCCTGGTCATCTTCTCGACCGCCTGCTCGTAGTCGCGCCGGGTCATGCGGGGCTTGTCGCCGCCGGACATGCCGCGCTTCATCCGCTCGAGGCGCTGCTCCATCTGCTCGCGGGTCATCTCGCCGGACTCGACCATCTCGGTCATCCTGGCGACCGCGTCCTCGTATCGCTTCTTGGCCATCGCGGACTGCCCGGAGGCGGCCGAATCCTTCATGGAGGCCCGCATCCGGTTGAGCCGCTGCATCATCTGTTCCCGGGTGATCTCACCGTCCTTGTACATCCGGAGCATCATGGACTTGGCCATCTCGAGCTCCTCGGGGGTCGTCACCTTGCCCGGTCGATCCGGGGTCGCTTCGTGCTCCTGGACGTCCTGCGGGGCCCAGGCGAATGCACCACCGGCCGCGACGGCGAGCGTCAGGCCGGTGATCGCGATGGTCGAGGACAGGGCGCCGAGCGGCGATCGGGGGCTGGTGGGTGTTCGGTCGTTCATCGGGTGGTGCTCCGTGGTCGGTGCGAGGGGGTGGTGAGGCCCCGGATGGGGCTGGATGGGAAACGGCGAGGATAGCGGGGATATTGCGGAACCACCGCTTTTTTGGGGTGAATCACGGCCGGACCCCGGCAGGGGACCCCAGAACCCCCCTCGGGCCGCGGGCCCCACCCCGGGGAGCGGGCCATGCGGTGACCCGGACCTGTATAAAGGATGGCCGCACCCGTCCCACCACGATCGATCGGACCCGACACCATGCACGCCAGCCCCTCCAGCTCACCCGGCTTCGAACACCCTCGGCGACGGCTCCTGCTCAGGGGTGCGGTGGCCCTCGCGGTCGTGGTGGTCGGATTCGTGCTGCTGCTGCCGACGATCTGTTCGAGGGTGGTGGTCCCGGGCATCATCCGGGCGGCGGTCGCCTCGCAGGTGGACGGGACGGTGACGGTCTCGGGCACCTCGTTCTCCTGGTTCGGGTCGCAGGAGATCGGCTCGATCGGCATCGAGTCCGGGGACCGCGGCACGAAGCTCGACGCCTCGGTCACGATCGGTCGTTCGCTGCTGGGACTGCTCTTCGACCGATCGGACCTCGGTTCGATCGACCTCACCCTGCAGGGGCGGTTGCAGCTGGCGGCGGACGGTTCGACCACGCTGTTCTCCACGACCAAGCCCACCGATGCGACCGATGGAAACCCCGCGAACCGGACCCGGACGTCCGGCCGTGGATCCGACGCGGATGCCGGGCTGCCGGCGGGGTTCCGCATGGACCTCGCACTGTCGGTCCCCCAGCTCGAGGTGTCGGTGGAGGGACTCGAGGGCGTGCTCGAGGTGTCCGGGCTCACGACGACCACCGAGGTGGCGGCGGGCGGATCGGCGAAGCTCGAGCTCTCGGGCAAACTCTCGGCCAACGGCCGCGACGGGACCGTCTCGGGACGCTTCGAACTGGACAACGGGATCGCCCGCAACGGGCGCCTGCAACTGGCGGACGCCACCCTGAAGGGCGACTTCGACGCCACGGACCTCGAGCTTCCCGCGGGCGACGCCTGGGTCGGGATCAGCTCGCTGACGCTCGAGGCGAACTCGACCGCGCTGTCCCGGGGCACCACCATCCGGGGGGAGGGCTCGGGGACCCTGTCCGACAGCGATCCCATCGCCTTCTCGACCAGCCTGGACCTCGGGTCCCTGGTGTCGAGCGATGGGGGGTTCCAACTGGGTCCGGACTCGGTGTCCGGGACGGTGAAGGCGACCTCCATACCCAGCACGCTGGTGCAACCGTTCCTGGGCGGCACGCCGATCCGACTGGCACGGGACGTCGGTCCGAGACTCGACCTCGCCCTCGACGCGGGCAACGGATCGCCGCGATCGGTGACGCTGGGCCTCAAGGCCGAACGAATGAACGTGGACGCCAGCTTCTCGGTCACCGACACCATGGTGTCCGACGGCTCGATGAAGGCGACGTGGGCACTCCCCGCCGAGCTGCTCGAGGACTACGGGGTCACGTCCCCTGGCGGCGGCGCGGGCAAGGCATCGGGACCGGAGACGGGACTCGAATTCGTGGCGAGCGGGGTCGGACTGAAGCTCGACCCCGACGGGGCCCCGGTGCCGGGCAGCCTCGCGGGGAGTTTCACCCTCACGAACCAGGGACGGCTCGCGGCCCGGGGCGTCACGATGAGCGATCTCGACGCGCGGGTGACCACCACCGGCCTTGCGGGGGGCATCGACCTCAACCTCGCCGCGGAACTCGCGGGCTCGAGGTTGAACGCGACCGGCCAGTTCACCGGCCTGCTCTCCGAGGGGGGGCTGGATCCCGCGGGAGCCACCGCCCGCGGGACGATCTCCGCGAAGGGAATCGACCCACGGGCCCTGGAGCAGCTGCTGGGGGAGGCACTTCCCCCGGACACCCTGGCCATGGCGACCGGTGGACCGGCGAACCTCGACCTGAAGCTCGACTACCAGGAGCAGTCCGGGGGGATCGAGTTCACGCTCGGGGCCCCGGACCTCTCGGGGACCGGGAAGGCGACCTTCTCCGCGAGCACGATCGCACTGGACGCGGTCCGCGTCGAGGCCGGGATCCGTCCGAAGCTGGTGCAGGCGCTCCTGCCCGGGCTCGGGCCGGTCGAGGCCCTGGAGGGCAGGGCCGACCTCGTGGTCACCAGCGACGCCTTGAGCTATCGACTGGACGCACCCGCCGGCACCCCGCCGCGCGAGCGGATCACCGGCAACCTCACCGCCACCTCCAGGCAGGTCGACCTCCGGCTGGCCCCGCCGACGGAGCGTCTCCAGCTCGGCGACCTGGACGTGGAGGTGGAACTGAACACCCGGCAGGCGCTGGTGCTCAACACCAAGGGGAACGTCTCGGTGCAGGGCAAGCCGGTGGGCTCGCTCAGCTGCATGGCCTCGATCGAGGACCTCGCACAACCCACGTCCGCGAAGCTCGATGCACGCGCGGACCTCGAGGACGTGGCCGCGCTGGCCCGACTGGCGGGCACCGACCCCGCCCCCCTGCTGGTGCTGGTGGGGTCATCCGCGTCGGTGACGCTGGAAGCGCCCGCGAACGAGGGAACGGCGGACACCGTGCGGCTCAACGGGACCATCGAGTCCCCGAAGGCACGCGGCACCTTCAACGCGGTGGCGAACGCGGACCTCATGGAGACCCTCAAGCTGGGTTTCTCGACCACCCTCCGACCGGGCGACCTGCACCAGGCCCTCGGCGCCCGGGGTGGCGTCCGGCTGGGGAACCAGGTCTCGATCAAGCTCGATGCGACCCTCGCCGACCTGCCCCTGTCCGGCGGGGGGATGTCGGGCCTGACCGTGACCGGGACCATCGACGCCGATCCCATGGAACTCAGCGGCGACAACGACTCCCGGGTCCGGGTGGGTGACGTCAAGGGCACCCTCGACGTGCGCAACGGCGACCTCACCGCGGACTTCGGGGCCCGGATCGTGGGCCGCGACGGCACGACCGGGGACGGGAGCGTGACCATGCGAACCAGCGCGACCCTGCCGGAAGGGGATCGACCCTTCACGCTGGGGGACACGGTGATCCAGCTGGAATCGGTCCCCACCTTCATCTTCGAGCTGGCCGGGGCCAACGGCCGGATCGCGGAGGCCGCGCTGGGCGCGACCGTGGACTCGCAGGCCACCCTGACCACGACCGGCGAGGACCAGCGACGGCTCACGATGCAGCTGAAGTCACCCTACGCCGACGCCCGACTCCCCAGCGCCTCCATCGAGAGCACCCTGGTCGAGATCCACCAGGGCGAGGACCTGCAGGCCTCGCTGACCGTGAGCCCCCAGCTCGGTCGCGAAGTGCTCTCGGTCATCCACCCGATCTTCGCGGACATCAGTTCCTCGGAGAAGCCGATCACCCTCGACGTCGGGCCGCTGACCCTGCCCCTCGAGGGCGACCAGGCCGCCCGGCTCGATGGCGCGGCGGACCTCGAGATCGGCCGGGTGACCCTCCGTTCCACCGACTTCGGATCCCGCATGCTGTCGCTGCTCGGCAACCAGAAGACCGACTCGATCCCCGCCACGTTCTCCCCGCTGAAGATCACCGCCCGCAAGGGGGTGATCGAGTACTCGAACTTCGTCATGGAGCTCGGCGAGCAGGCGTCGACCAGGGCACGACGCACGCTGATCTTCGACGGCAAGATCGACCTCGCCGCCGACCCCCCCACCGTGATCGGCATCTCCGCCACCTTCCCCGCGGAGTGGATCAAGGGATCCTTCAAGGAGCTCGACAAGGTCCCCCCCGCGCTGCTGGACACCATCCGGCCCAAGGTGACCTTCTACGGACCGCTGTACGACGCGTCCGGGAAGCGCATCCCCCTCAAGACCAGGATCGATCCGATCAACCTCGAGGACGGACTCAAGCCGGAGGCGGTGCCGGGGCTCATCAAGGGGATCGGGGACCTGATCAACCGGAATCGCGACCGGAAGAAGTGATCCCGGGGTGAATCGGGGGCGATTCGGGGACGATCCCGTGCCCTTTGGGGGGATCCGGGAGAACCGCCCTCGTCGATCGTGCGTACCGGCCCCTGAGAAGACGGGGCATTCGGACTCACGCAACCATGAACATGCTGATGCTGGCGCCAGGCGCCGCGGCCCTCCTGCTGGGCCTGGTCGGGACGGCGGTCGCCTCGACCCCGTGTCCCGGGGACCTCGATCTCGATGGAACGGTGGGCGGCGGGGACCTCACGCTCCTGCTGGCCGACTGGGGCGGGTGCCCGGAAGGCTGCCCCGGGGACCTCGACGGGGACGGGATGATCGGCGGGGCGGACGTCACCCTCCTGCTGGCCAGCTGGGGGCGCGACGCCTCCACCGACTGCGACTGCGACGGGGTCACCGACGAGGAGGCACTGGTCGACGGCGCATCGGACCTGGACCAGGACGGGGTGCCCGATGCCTGCGATCCGGAGGTCGAGGCAGGGACCCTGCTCTTCCGGCAGGACCTCGACCATCGGGCGGCCGGCCCCTACGACGAATCGATGATGGAGGCGGACTGGAACGATCCCAGCTGGTCGAACGGGGTCCGGGACGGTCGGGTCACGGTCGTCGAGACCGGGGAACCCGGGAACCGTGCGCTGGCGGTGCGCTATCCGGAGGGCGAGTACGGGACCTCCCGGACCGGGGCGCAGTGGAAGGTCCCGCTCGACGGCTCCTACGAACGGGTCGTCCTGAGCTACCGGATCCGCTTCACCGGCGACTTCGACTTCGTGAAGGGCGGGAAGCTCCCGGGCCTGATCGGGGGGGCCGGCAACACCGGGGGCGGCGTCCCCGACGGCACCGACGGGTGGAGCGCCCGGATGATGTGGCGGACCGGCGGCGCGGTGGTCCAGTACGTCTACCACCCGGACATGCCGAACAACTACGGCGAGGACCTGCCCTGGCAGGTCGACGGGGAGGACCTCGTCTTCGAGACCGACCGCTGGTACACCCTGCGCCACGAGATCGTCATGAACACCCCGGGCGAGAACGACGGGATCATCCGGACCTGGTTCGACGGGGTGCCCGCGCTGGAGACCACCACCATGCGCTTCCGGGACGTCGACGACTTCGCGATCGACACCCTGTACTTCAGCACCTTCTTCGGGGGGGGCAGCTCCAGCTGGGCGACCACCGCGGACGAGGTGGTCTGGTTCGACGACTTCGAGATCCGCGCCCTGCCGCGGTGAACCGGGGACCCCGGGGGGCGGGGTTCCTCCGGGATCGGGTTCCTGCTAGCCTCGGGGCATGGCACGGAAGAACCGGAAGAAGAAGCGAGGACCCGGCGGCGGCGGCCCGCCGTCGGGACCCGACGAGGGGGCGATGGCGGAGATCGAGGGCATGATCGAGTCGCTCCGGGAACTCGATGAACCCGCGACCTGGGGACGACTGCAACGCTCGCTGCTCAAGCTCAAGGCGGACCCGGGCATGGTGGCCCGTGCGGTCATCGGACGGGACCTCGAAGGGGTGCAGCGCACCCTCAACGTGCTGCGGGGGGAGGAGGCGGTGCAGGCCGCCCCCGAGGCCCCCGCCCTGCCCGAGGTCGAGGAGGAGGTGCTCCGGGAGGCGATGAAGGCCTACCGGAGGCGGATGAAGCTGATGAAGCTCGACCACGAGTCGAAGCTGGGACGCAGTCCGCTCAGCACCGGGAAGGGCGCGGACTTCGAGTCGATCCTGCCCCCCGAGCAGTACGGCCCGGAGGTGTGGCAGGTGCTCGCCGCCCGCGGGCAGCTGGAGGCGACCGGGCACGGGTTCTACAAGCTGCCCACCGAACGCCCGAGCTTCTAGCGATTCAGAGCCAGTCCTCCTGGGACGGATCGGCGGGGTCGTGATCCGGTCCGGGCGCGTCCGCGCCCGGGTCCTCGCGGTCGTCGTGGCGGTCCCGGTCCTCGCGCCGCGCGAACGCCTCCTTGCGCAGCAGCTTGCCATGGCGATGGCGGCGGATCCTGACCAGCATGAAGCTCCAGGCCACGAAGCCCACCGCGGTGGCCAGCGGCACGAAGAACCACCACGCACCAAGTGAGGTGGAGATGGCGGTGCGCAACGAGGTCAGTTCGAGGGCGATCAGGATCACCAGGGTCGAGAGCCCGAACCCCCCCGCGAACCCGATCATCACGGTCCGCGCGAAGTCGTCCTTGTAGAACAGCTGTTCGAGGGTGGAGCCCCCCAGCTCCGCGTCGGGGTCGGGGACCGTGGTCCCGTGGTCGAGCCCCGCGAGGGCCTCCAGGTCGAGCTCGCCGGGGTGGTCCCCGGACGCAGGGGTCCGGTCGTTCGGTTCCGAGGGAATCGTCATGGTGCACCTCCGGAAGGCCGGTGGCGGGGACCGGCGTCGGATCAAGGATAGTCGATCGCGGCCCGGGGGTCGGGATGCGGACTCAGGTCACCCGGTAGACCTCGTCGATCGAGGTGAGTCCCTTCTTCGCCAGCGCGTAGCCGGCGTTTCGCAGCCCGTGGTAGCCCCGGGTCTCCAGGAACTTCCGGAGCTCGACGTAGGTCAGGGAGTCGGACTTCACGATGTCGTTCAGCTGGTCGTCCACCTCGATGAGCTCGAAGATCCCCATGCGGCCCCGGAACCCGGTCCCGAAGCACTTGGGGCAGCCGACCGACTTGTAGAGCTCCGCGGGGCCTTCGGCGTGGAGGTCGAGCTCGGACCGGAGCTTCTCGTCGGGATGATCGGGGGCACGGCAGTAGGCGCACAGCTTCCGGACCAGGCGCTGGGACAGCAGTGCGTTGAGCGCGGAGGCGACGACGTAGCGCTCGAGTCCCATGTCGAAGAGCCGCACGAAGGTCTCCATCGCGCTGTTGGTGTGCAGGGAGGAGAGCACCATGTGCCCGGTGAGCGCCGCCTTGAAGGCGATGTCCGCGGTCTCCCCGTCGCGCATCTCCCCCACCAGGATCACGTCGGGGTCCTGGCGAAGGATCGCGCGGAGCCCCTTCGCGAAGGTGAACCCGATCTTGTGGTGGACCTGGGACTGGATGACGTCGGGGAACCGGTACTCGATCGGGTCCTCGAGGGTGACGATGTTCCGGGCGGTGGCGTCGATGTCGTTGAGCAGCGCGTAGAGGGTCGAGGTCTTGCCGCTGCCGGTGGGGCCGGTGATCAGCACCATCCCCAGGGACTGCGCGGTGTACTCGCGCATCCGCGCGGCGAGTCGGGGCGAGAAGCCCAGTCGACCGAGGTCGAGGGAGCTGGGGTCCCGGCGGAGCAGGCGCATCACCACCTTCTGGCCGTACTCGGTGGGGAAGGTGGACACCCGGACGTCGACGTAGCCGTCCTCGAAGTCGAAGCGGAAGGCGCCGTCCTGGGGCATCCGCCGCTCCGCGATGTCGATCTGCGCCATGACCTTGATGCGGCTGATCACGGAGTTGGTGAGGTCGGTGGGGATCGGCGGTCGGCCCACGAGCACCCCGTCGACGCGGAAGCGCACGCGGATCTGGTCCTTGCGGGGCTCGATGTGGACGTCGCTGGAACCGTCGGCGATCGCTCGCTCGAGGATGCGGTCCACGAGCTGGATCGTCTTGGCGTCTTTCTTTGCCATCGGCGACTCCTTCCCGGAACGGGCCCGACGCCCTCATGGTACCGCAAGGTGGTCGCTCACCGGCGCAGCAGGATCGCCTCCCCGGTGAGCCCGGGTCCGAAGGAGAGGCCGAGCACCGGTCCCCCGGCGGGCTCGCGAAGCACGCGATCGAGCACCCAGAGGATGGTGCCCGAGGACATGTTCCCCCGGCGGTCGAGCACCTCGATCGAGGGCGCCATCAGGGCGGGATCGAGTTGGAGGCCCCGCCGCACGCCCTCGAGGATGTCGCGACCACCGGGATGCACCGCCCAGCCCGAGACCTCGTCGATCGTGAGGCCCTCGGCGTCCAGCCACGGCCCCAGCCAGTCGGTGATCCCCCGCTTGATCACGCCCGGCACCCGCGGGGAGAGGGTCATGCGGAAGCCGTGGTCGCCGATGTCCCAGCGCATCAGGGCCGCGGTCCCGGGGAAGATGCGACTGGCCAGCGCGCCGATCCGGCACCGGCCCGGTCCGCCACCGACCACGGCGCAGGCCGCGCCGTCGGCGAAGATCGCATTGGCCACCTGCTGGTCCCAGCTGGTCTCCCCGGCCTGGAAGTGCAGGCTGCACAACTCGACGCACGCCACCAGCACCACGGCGTCGGGATCCGCGCGGACGAACGCGTTGGCCACCGCGAGGGCGTTGACCGCCGCGTGGCAGCCCATGAACCCGACGTGGGTCCGGGAGACGTCCGGGGAGAGGCCGAGTCGGTCGACCAGCTGGTGGTCGATCCCCGGGGATTCGGCACCGGTGCAGGAGACCGTGACCAGGTGGGTCACCGACGCGGGTTCGCGCCCGGCGTCCGCGAAGGCGGCACGGGCCGCGCGTTCCGCGAGGGCCGCGGCGCGGGGCATGAACAGCGCGAGTCGCTGGCTGGTGGTGGTGCCGAGGGGGAGGCCCGCGAGCAGCTCCGTCCGCATGCCGGGACCGCCGAGGCTGCAGCCTCGCTCGGAAACCCCGGACTCGCGGTAGAGCTGTTCGAGGCGTTCGGGATCCAGGGACCTCGAGTGGTCCATGGCCAGGGCCAGCGAGTCGTCGCGGGTCACCGAGTCGTCGGGGGCGGCGGTGCCGAGTCCGAGGATCGAGGGATCGGGGTTCATGCACCACTCCAGCACAGTCGACGGGAGGCCCAGCCGGCCAGCGGCAGGTGCCGGGAGACCCGCAGGGTCGCCGCCAGCAGTCGCGGGCGACGCGCCATGCCGCAGATCCCCCGGCAGACCAGCCGGCGGGGTCCGAGCATGCGGTCCGCGGAACGCGACCAGTCCCCGGAGACGTCCTCGCCGCGATCGATCCGATCCGCGAAGGGGACGATCCCCGCCGCGCGACAGATCCCCCAGCTCATGCCTTCCCCGGTCAGGGGTTCGACGTAGCCCGCGGCGTCGCCGACCAGCAGCACCCGGCCCGCGCAGCGTCGGGCGCGTCGTCGGGTGAGGTGCCCCACCGCCTTCCACGCGGTCGGGTGGTCGTCGGCATCCGGCAGCCCGGTCTCCGCGAGCACCGACCCCACCGCGCCGCGGGCCCCGAGGGACCGGACCGAACGGGGATCGAGGGCGGCGGCGACCACCCAGCGACCGTCGGACAGCGGGGAGCTGCCGACGTACCCGTCCCGACCGCAACGCATGGTGATCCCCTCGGGATGGGAGCCGCGCGGGGCCCGGTCGACGATCGCACCCGCCCCCATCGGACTCGACTCGTCGATGCGCCACGCGAAGTCCTCGCGGTCCGCGAGGGAATTGCCCGCGAGGCCGTCCGCGACCACCACCACCCCGGGATGGACCACGCGGGCGTCGCCTTCGGACTCGAGGAGGACCGAGTCGTCGGCGCGCACCCGGGCGCGACATCCACCGAGGTGGCGGGCGCCGGACTCGACCGCGTGGTCCACGAACGCCTGGTCCATGCGGCCCCGTTCGATCGAGAGGTAGCGGTCGATCGGGTAGCTGGCGCTGGCGAGGCGGGCGTGGAGGTGCAGGGTGTCCAGGGCACGGGGTTCGATCGAGTCCAGCGCCGCCGCGAAGCCTGCGTTCCCGAGGGCCTCGACCCCGGCCGGGGCCAGGCACCCACCGCAGACCTTGGTGCGCGGGAAGGTGGCGCGTTCGACGAGGAGGGTGCGGCGACCCGAGCGCGCCAGCAGCGAGGCCGCGACGCTGCCCGCCGGACCCGCGCCGATCACCACCGCGTCCCAGTCGCTCGCGGGGTCGAGGATCATCGGGGACACCTCCACTCCAGGAGCATCCGTCTCGGGAACCGTCGACCGATGGTGAAGCCCTCCAGGCCCGCGCGACGGGCGAGCCCCGCGAGTTCCGCGGGGGTCCAGGCCGCGCGCACCGACTTCACCGCGTCGACGTGCACGACCGGCGACCGGCTGAGGGCGCGGGAGCCCGCGGCCGCGAGCAGCAGCCCGGCGGGATCACGGCGGAGGTCGGAGACCAGCAGCAGCCCGGAACAGGCCGCGGCCGCGTTGCGCAGCAGGCTGACCGCATCCGCCTCGTCGAGGTGGTGCAGGAAGAGGTTGCAGGTCACCACGTCGAAGCGACGGGTGAAGGGTTCGTGGACCGCGTCCTGGACGATGCACTCGAAGGACACCCCGGCCCGGTGGGACCGTTCGCGGGCGTGCTCGAGGGCGACCGGACTGACGTCGCACCCGTGCAACCGGAGCTCGAGCCCGGCGCGCCCCGCGCGGGCGGCGAGCCCCAGCGGGACGTCGCCCGAACCGGTGGCGACGTCGAGCAGCGTGAACGGGCCGTGGGAACCCCGGGCCCAGTCCCGGATCGCGTGCCAGGGGATCCGGTCCGCACCACTGACCCGATTCAACCTGGCGAGTCCCCGCAGGGCCTGGCCATGTCGTGCCGGGTCGAGTGCCGGATCGTCCATGAGCTCGGGCGTGAGGTTCCTGTCCATGAAGGATCGATTCTAGGTGAACGCCGGGCGGAGTGGTCCGGCACGTCGAGCGTCCCTCGCCATCGGACGATGAACGGGGATTGGAGTACGAGGGAGGTGATCCGGCTGGTTATGCACCACCCGGTTCACCACGAACTCTGGACTTGGTGCTGGGCGCCGGATACGCTGCAGGACTCGGCGACGGGGAGGGATCCGATTCGCCGGGACGAGGATCGATGAAGCACCGGCGGACCTGCCAGGACACACCGTGTCCGGGGACGCCGGAGCGGACCGGCCGCACCCCGGCCACGAACGAATGCAGGCGACCATGACGGCCTTCAGGAACATGCGACTCTCGGAGTCCCTCGTCAGGGCGATCTCCGAACGAGGCTACGAGGTGCCCACCGAGATCCAGGTGGAGGCGATCCCCGCGGCGCTCGAGGGCCGCGACGTCCTGGGCTGCGCGCAGACCGGTACCGGGAAGACCTGCGCGTTCGCGGTCCCGATCCTCCAGCGACTCGCCGAAGGCGGGGAGCCCTCGCGCGAACGTCGACGGCCCCCCCGCTCGCTGGTGCTCTGCCCGACCCGGGAACTCGCGATGCAGATCGAGGACAGCTTCATCGCGTACGGACGCCACCTCGGGCTCCGGAGCACCGTGGTCTACGGCGGGGTGAAGCAGGCCCGCCAGGTCCGCGCGCTCCGCGAGGGCGTCGACATCCTGGTGGCGACCCCGGGACGACTGCTGGACCTCGTGCAGCAGAAGCACATCCGCCTCGACCAGGTCGAGGTGTTCGTGCTGGACGAGGCGGACCGGATGCTCGACATGGGGTTCATCGAGGACATCCGCAAGGTGGTGGACCTGGTCCCCGCCGGGCGACAGACCCTCTTCTTCTCGGCCACCGTGTCGCGGGAGATCCGCCGCCTCGCGGACTCGCTGCTGCGGGATCCGGTCCGGATCGAGACCGCACCGGAATCGACCACCGTCGACCGCATCCAGCAGCGACTCTGCCTGGTGGACCAGCCCGAGAAGCCGGGGATGCTCAAGTCGATCCTCGACCAGGATTCGGTGGATCGCGCCCTGGTGTTCACCCGCACCAAGCACGGCGCGGATCGACTGGTCAGGTTCCTTCGAAAGTCCAGGATCCAGGCGGAGGCGATCCACTCCGACCGGACCCAGCACCAGCGGACCCGCGCGATGCAGGCGTTCCGGGAGGGACGGTGCATGGTGCTCATCGCCACCGACATCGCCTCCCGCGGGATCGACGTGGACGACATCACCCACGTCGTGAACTTCGACCTCCCCCTCGACCCGGAGAGCTACGTGCACCGGATCGGACGCACCGCCCGCGCGGGGTCCGGCGGGATCGCGATCTCGCTCTGCGACCAGAAGGAACGTCGCCTGCTGAAGACGATCGAGCGCCGATGCCGGATCCGGATCGACGTGCTGCAGACCGCGGAGGCGTTGTGCGA
>PKCS01000035.1 GCA_002862305.1 Phycisphaerae bacterium
GGCCACCAGCTCCCGGGATCGCTGCATCTGGCTCAGGGTGAAGCCGGCGGCGGCCACCGATGCGAGCCCGACCATGAAACCGAAGAACTGGAAGAACCTCGGGCCGTGGAAGTCGAGTATGGCGAGGACCGTGGTGGCCCACACGGAGGAGAAACGCTGGTCGGCCACCGCCTCGCGGGCTGCCTCGACGAAGCTGTCGAACTGCAGCACGACGTCCACGGAGACGTAGAAGAGGAACAGCAGGCAGAACAGCGTGAGGAAGTTGCCGAGGAAGCGGAAGGCGATGGTCCGGTCGAGAAGCGTCATGGGTCAGTTCCTCGACACCCGATACCAGGCGACCGCGATGATCAGCACCATGAGCAGGTTGCCGGAGAACATGAGCACGGTGCCCGAGTAGACGGATCCGTACTTGACCATCTGCTCTCCGCCGCTCAGGAGGAGGATGTCGAGGACCGCGGGGATGAACGCGAGGGCGTAGATGGTGAGGGGGAGGGCCCGTCTCAGGAGGACGGCGAGGACCGCACCCAGCATGAGCAGCAGGAAGGCGGTGATCGACTGGCCGATGCGATGCAGGATCCGGGCGGTGATCTCCAGGTCGAGGACGCTCATCTCGTTGGCGAGGCGCTTGGCCAGCCGCTGCAGCTCCCCCTGGATCGACTGGGTCGGTCCGGCGATCCCCCCGGGCAGGGGTTCGACGGCGGCGGTCACGAGCTGCGCGGACGAGAAGCCGGACCGATCGACGGGCCTGCAGTCCGGCACCTCCAGGGCCCTGATCCGCTCGGGCCATCGGGCCCGCAGTTCCACGGGGCCCCGCAGGTCGAAGGCCTCGCTCTCGGGCACGGTGAGGAGGAACGTCGGTTGATCCTGGGTGGATCGGTAGCGGATCGAGACCTCCGCCTCGGGGGCGGTGGCCCGGCGAATCGGCTCACCATCCTCGAACTGGGTCAGCTTCAGGGCGGGCGTGCCCGTCATCCGTGCTCCCTCGAAGGACAGATCCGACACCGTCACCCGATCGATCCCGGTGGTGGAATCGAACTCGAGACGCCCCGAGGACTCAAGCTGCCGCGACAGGCAGTTCCACAGGTCGGTGATCGCGAGCTGCCGCTGCAGTGCCTCTCGTTCCTTCGCGATGTAGCGGAAGTCGTCGTTGTCGTGTCTCAGTCGGAGCAGCTCGAGCAGGTTCTTGGTCTTGGGCCCGCTCGCCATGTCCTTGCGGAGGCGAACGGCCTGGGGCACCGCGCGGGGGACGAAGATGAGTGAGCCGTCGTCCGGTCGGTAGATCGTCGCGTCGACCAGCGCCAGCTTCAGCAGGGCGTCCTCCTGGGTGTGGTAGACGTCGACGGTGGCGTAACGCGCGGTGAACTCGGAACGGGGTGCGCCCGACTTCTCCTCCTCGACCGCGGCCACGCCGAGCAGCACCAGCCTCTGGTCGGCACCGGTCTCCGGGGGCTCGTCGCTGACCAGCACCTCGTCGGCGTAGAGCTGGGTCCCCTCGATCGAGATGGCCTCACCCCGCTCGATGCTGCTGGTGAAGATCCGCGTCACGTCCCGGGTGACCATCTCCTGGAGCAGGCCCCAGAATCGAGGGATGACGAAGTTGACCAGGACCAGCATGAGCACCGTCAGCAGGAGTCCCAGGACGATCGGCGGCGCGAACACCCTGCGGTACGGGACCCCGGACACCGACATGACCAGGACCTCGTTCTCGATCGTCATCCGGTGCATGACGACCGTGGCCGCGAACCCGGCGGCGAAGGGGATCGCGAACTGGAGCATGGGGACGCTGGCGAAGAAGGCGTACTTCCCGACGTCGAGCGGATCGATCTGGTTCTGCACCAGCGGCTTGATCGTCGCACCGAAGGCGATCACCACCACGAGGACGAGGGTGGTGAGCGACATCACCTTGAGGAGTTCCGCGCAGGTGTAGCGCCAGAGCAGCCGGGGCATGTCCACATGTTCCCCGCGTTGGTGCCATGCTGCAACCGGCGGGTCCGGGAACGCCGGCTGGGTGTCGCGCGGAGGACCTGTCCACGGTGTAGGGATCGCACGAGCGACACGGGAACCATACTCGGGGTCGTGAGCGGTCGTGGGACCGGTTGAATGCCACGATGGAGGGACGGCCGGCGACCTTCCCGCGGGGTGGTGGCCCGGGACCGGGCGGGACGTTCTTTCCGTGACGATTGGACAATCGACGGAACCGCGGGAACCGGCGACGCGGAAAGCCTTCCAGGGCCTCCATCGCCCGGGGGGGAGAAATGTGTCTCCCGGGGGGGAGCGGATCACGAGGGGGCATGACCCCGGAATCGGGCCCTGGGGCGCCTGAAGGGACATTTCACGAGATGACTTGCCACCTTCGAAGAACCACCGGGAGCACCCGGGGGTAGCACCGACTTCTGCACGGATCGCCTCGGCGGGGGTAGCCTTGGGCGAGCGTGCTTCTCATCATGAACGCTGGTCCCCGAACCAGCACACTGGGGCATTAGTGGAAGGGACAACCTTGCATATACACATAGGCTTCACCGGGGCGGCGGCGCTGTCGCTGCTGGCTTCGACAACCGCGGTCATCGGTCATGGATCGCTCTGCAACCCACCCAGCCGGATCTACCTCGCCTGGGACCAGGGACCGGAGAACCCCCAATCGGCGGCGGTCGCGGACGCGATCGCGATCGGGGGCACCCAGCCCCTCTACGATTGGAACGAGCTGGTCGCCTTCCATCCGGGAGACGCCGACTACCAGCGGAACATCGACTACTCGCAGACCATTCCTGACGGTCAGCTCGCGAGCGCGGGCAACCCCAAGTACGCGGGCTTCGACCAGGTCCGGGACGACTGGCCGGCCATGGCCATCGAGTCCGGACCCTTCGAGTTCGTCCTCTGCGCGTCGACCCCCCACGACCCGAAGGTCTTCCGGGCCTTCATCACCACCCAGGACTGGGACCCGACCCAACCCCTGACGTGGGCCAAGATGGAGGAACTGAACATCAGCCCCGTCACACTGGAGAACCAGGAGTATCGCTTCAACGCGATCCTGCCCGAGCGGACTGGACGCCAGGCGATCTACGTGATCTGGCAGCGGCTCGATCCGGCGGGCGAGGGGTTCTACTCCCTCGCCGACGTCGACTTCGGGGAAGGGGCGCCCAGTGGTCCGTGTGCCGGGGACCTCGACGGCAACGAGCGGGTGGACGGGGCCGACATGACCCGGATGCTCGCGGCCTGGGGCACCGACGACCCGGAGAAGGATCTCGACGGGGATGGCCAGGTCGGCGGTGCCGACATCACGCTGCTCCTGGGGAACTGGGGGGTCTGCGGTGCCGATTGCAACTTCAACGGCGTGGCGGACAGCCAGGAGATCGCGGAGGGCGCCAGTGACTGCGACGCCGATGGAGTGCTCGACAGCTGCCAGACCAAGGGTGACTGCGATGGGGACGGACGGGCGGACATCTGCCAGATACTCGACGGCAGCCTCGCGGACTGCAACAGCAACCTGGTGCCCGACAGTTGCGAACTGGCCAGTCCGGAATTGAACGACGTCGATGGGGATGGCGTGCTCGACGACTGCCAGGTCACCGGGGTGACCTACTCGTTCGAGGTCAACAGCGACTGGGGAAGCGGCTTCGTCGGGTACATCAACCTCGACAACGACTCGGGGCAGTGCATCGACGGCTGGGACCTGCAGTTCGACGCCGAGTTCGAGGTCCTCGAGGTGTGGGACGCGGTGCTCGTGAGCCAGATCGACGGCAGGGTCCGCATGGTCAACCAGAGCTGGAACTCGAGGATCTGTTCCGGGAAGACCGGTCGGATCGGGTTCCTCGCGAACGGTTCACCGGTCCAGCCGACCAACATGACCATCAACGAGAGCGTGGTCAATCCCGGCGACTGACCGGTCATGACGAGAAGGTTCTTGCGCGGCGACCCGGTGCTCGGCACCGGGTCGCTTCGCCTTGCGTCGCGAGCTTCAGTCCGAGGGAGGTCGATCCGCCCCGATCCCGTCCCGTTCCCGGAGGGAGTCGGGGATCAGCTCGGGGTCGGGCTGCTCGCCGGGCAGCGAGGGCGAGGATCGGAGTCCGGTTCCGAACATGCCCCGGAGGGAGTGGATCTGTTCTGGTTCGAATCCATCGAGGCCGACGGAGACGGTCTCGGGGCGGGCACGCCAGCGGTAGGAGCCGAACATCCTGTCCCAGAACGAGAACACCGCCGAGAAGTTGGAGTCGGTCTCGCGATCCCAGCGGGAGTGGTGGATGACGTGCATGCCCGGGGTCACGATGACCCAGCACATGATGCGGTCGAGGCTGGACGGCAGCCTGACGTTCCAGTGGTGGAAGAAGGCGAGGGGCACGAGGAACAGCTGGTAGAGGAGGATCTCCTGGATGCCGACCCCGATCAGGAGGAACACCGGGAGCGAGAGCGCGGCCTGCACCGCGATCTCGACCACGTGGAATCGAAGCGCGAGGGTGACCTCGTAGTGATCCGCGTTGTGATGGAGCGCGTGGAACCTCCACAGCAACGGGACGTGGTGGGCCAGCACGTGGAAGAGGTAGGCCCACAGGTCCAGGAGGAGGAAGGAACAGGCCACCAGGAGGATCGCCATCCAGGTCGTGTCGGGGAGGGCCGCCCGCGCGACGTGGAGAAGACCGAACCCCGTGCCGGCGGAGAACTCGGTCACCAGCAGGGTCAGGCCCGCGAAGGCGGTGGCGACCAGGACGTTGCAGCCGGCCAGGACCAGGTTGCCGATGCGGACCCCGCGCAGCAGGCTTCGCTCCTCGATGATCGGGGGGAGGAGCGACTCCATGATCCACAACACGGCCAGGGTGCCGGCCGCGGCCATGGGGGAGATGATGGACAGGTCGTTCTCGGTCATTGCATCCAGACAATAGCCCTGGTACTCGGCGGGTTCCAGCGAAGCGGGCTCCGGGCAGGGCCCTCAGGGGCCGTGAGGCGGGGATTTTCCCGGATGCGACCGAGACTCATTCTCACTTTCAAAAAAACGGGGCATGAGGTCCATCCGTACTTGAAACCAGCCGTATTAAAGACAGTATTCGTACAGGGAATCGGGTGATTCCCGGAAGGAGCCGACCCATGTCAGAACGATCACTCTGCGGAACCTGCCAGCACTTCGGAAGCGACCTCCCCGAGGAGACCCTCGTCCAGGTTCGCGTGAATCCCGAGGCGGATCGTCCGGAGGTCAGCACCTGCGGCATGCCCAGCAATGCACGTCTGCACCTGAGGGTCTCCGCGACCTCCAGCTGCGACGCCTACAGCCCGGCCGCCTGAGGCCCCGGTCGACTCGTGGCGATCCCGGCCGTGCCCGGCACCGCCCCATCCGACCGCGTCAACGCAGGCCGTATTCCTTGAGCTTTCGATAGAGCGTCCGCTCGCCGATCCCGAGCAGGGCCGCGGTCTGTTCGCGGTTTCCACTGGTCATGGCCAGGGTCTGGCGGATGGCTTCCTTCTCGAGCCGGTCGAGACCCACCCCCGCCAGTCCCCGCATGGTGCCATGCTCCTCGTCCTGGTCGGACTCCCGGACCTCGTCGGGGACGTCCCGGACGGTGATCTCGCCCTCTGACTGGACGATCATCGAATGGACGACGTTGAAGAGCTCCCGGACGTTTCCCGGCCAGGAGTAGGAGACCAGTCGCAGCATGGCGGGCTGGGTGATCTGGGGGCGGGGGACGTCCATGTCGGCCGAGAGCCTGCCGATCGCGTGCTGGACGAGGATCGGGACGTCGTCCCGGCGCTCCCGCAGCGGCGGGACGTGGATCTCGGCGCCGCGCACCCGGAAGAACAGGTCGTCCCTGAACTCCCCGGCCTGCACCATCTGCTTGAGGTCGCGGTTGGTGGCGCTCACGAATCGCACGTCGGTCTTCCTGGAGTCGTTGCTGCCCAGCCTGACCACGTCCCCGTTCTCGAGGACCCGCAGGAGCTTCGGCTGCATCCCGAGGGGCATGTCACCGATCTCGTCCAGGAACACCGTCCCTCCATCGGCGTACTCGAAGACGCCCTCGCGATCCTTGTCGGCACCGGTGAACGCACCCCGGACGTGGCCGAACAGCTGGTCCTCGAGCAGGCTCTCGCTCTGGCCGGCGGCGTTGAAGGTGACGTATCG
This sequence comes from Phycisphaerae bacterium, assembly GCA_002862305.1. Classification (GTDB taxonomy): domain Bacteria; phylum Planctomycetota; class Phycisphaerae; order Phycisphaerales; family SM1A02; genus UBA8087. Next base: position 6,104 of record PKCS01000035.1, read on the forward strand.
CTTCTGGGAACGCTTGGAGGTCTTGTGTATGGCGGCGGCGATCAGCTCCTTGCCGGTACCCGACTCGCCGGTGACGAGCACGGGTATGGTGCTGGGGGCGACCTTGCGGATCTGGTCGATGACCCGCCGTATGCCGGCACTCTCCCCGATGATCCCCTCGAACCCGTAGGCCGCCCCGACCTCGCCCCGGAGCTGCTCGTTCTGGTTCCGGAGCATGACCGTCTCGGCCGCCCGGGCCACGAGGTTCCGGAAGACCGGCAGGTCGAGCGGCTTCTCGATGAAGTCGTAGGCGCCTCCCTGCAGGGCCGCCTTGGCGGTCGGCACGTCGCCGTGCGCGGTCACCATGATGGTCTCGGCGGAAGGCTGGTACTCGGAGACGAACTTCAGGACCTCCAGGCCCGCGGTCTCGCTTTCCATCACGAGGTCGGTCACCACCACGTCGAAGTTGCCGTGCAGGAGCTCCTCGCGGGCACTCTCCAGCCCGTTGACGATCGTGCAGATGTGCCCCGGCTTTCGCAGCGCATCGGCCATGACCTCGGCGTGGTCCGGCTCGTCCTCGACGATCAGCACCTGCGCACTGAGCGGAGCATGGGGTTCCTGGATGATCTGGTCGCTGGTCACGTGGATGTCTGCCTCGGGAAGTGCGGTCCATTGTAGACGAGCATGGATTCCTGCCGAGACGGGCGGTCGGTGGCCGATAGAATCACAATCGATGGCACCAGAACACCTCACCAACCCAGGCCGGGCGAGCGGGCGACCCCGGTTCGGACCCACGCGGGTCCATCTGGTGGGAGCCGGGGGATCCGGCATGAGCGGTCTCGCCATGATGCTCAAGGCACGGGGATTCGAGGTCAGCGGGTCCGATTCGCGGGATGGACCCGAGCTGGCACCCCTCCGGGGCGCCGGGATCGAGGTGACCACCGAGGACGCGGCCCCCCTTCCCGAGGGATGCAGCATGGTGATCCACTCCGCCGCGATACCGCCGGAGCATCCCGAGCTCCGGTCCGCACGCCGCGACGAGCTCGAGGTCCTCAGCTACGCGGAGGCCCTGGGTCGCCTGCAGTCGACCCGGTCGGGCATCTCCATCGCCGGGACCCATGGGAAGAGCACGACCAGCGGGCTGCTGGCCCACGTCCTGGTGGAGGGGGGCCTCGACCCGGACGTGATCGTGGGCGCCAACTGCGGGCAGATCGGAGGTGGATGGCGACTGGGCGCCGAGCAGGTGCCGGGCCGCGGTCCCCTCGCCGGGAGCCCCGGGCTCATGATCTGCGAGGCCTGCGAGTTCAATCGGTCGTTCCACCACCACCAACCCCGCATCGCCCTGATCAACAACGTCGAGGAGGACCACCTCGACATCTACGAAGGCATCGAGGAGATCATCGAGGCGTTCAGGGTCTTCGCCCGGTCGCTTCCCCCGGCCCGGGAGGGTGGGTTCCTGCTCATCGCCCACGAGGGTGCCCACCGCCTGCAGGTCGCATCCGGTCTCGACTGCAAGGTCGAGACCTTCGGATTCAGCCCGGGTGCGGACTGGACCTTCGAGCTTCACGACGGGACGGTCGGGTTGTCCGACCCGGACGGGGTGGAGGTGGCGAGCTGGCGGATGTCCATGCCGGGGCCGCACAACGCGGCGAATTCCGTGGCGGCCGCGGTGCTCGCGCGGCGGGTCGGGGCGGACTGGGACGACATCGAGCGGGCGATCGAGGGATTCGAGGGGCTCGATCGCCGAACCCAGCACCTCGGTTCGCGGGAGCTCGGCGACGGGGGCCGGGTCGAGGTCGTGGACGACTACGGGCACCACCCGAGCGAGATCGAGCTGACCCTGAGGGCGTTGCGGGAGTCGTTCGATCCGCGGCGGATCATCTGCGTGTTCCAGCCCCACCAGCACAGTCGAACGAGGTTCCTGCTCGAGCAGTTCGCCAGCAGCTTCGAGCTGGCGGACCTGGTCATCGTGCCCGAGATCTACTTCGTCCGGGACAGCGAGACCGAACGACACAAGGTGAGTGCGAGCGACCTGGTGGATCGCCTGAACACCAAGGGGACCACCGCGCAGCACCTCCATCCGTTCGAGACCATCGTCGACCGGCTCGAGGAGGTCTGTCGCGATGGTGACCTGCTGGTCTCGATGGGCGCGGGTCCGGTCTGGGAGGTCACCCATGCCTTCCTCGGGGAGGCGGGTCGTTGAGCCGGGTCGGACACACCTCGACGAAGCTGTTCGCGGACCTCGAGGTCGACGCGCACCCGGACCATCCCCTCGGGCCGGACACCTGGTACGGGGTCGGCGGCCGGGCCGACATGCTGGTCAGCCCGCGGAGCGAGGAAGCCCTGTGCACACTGGTGAGGCGCTGCCATGAACAGGAGATCCCGACCAGGGTGTTCGGCAACGGGGCGAACCTCCTGGTCGCGGACGAGGGGGTGGACGGCCTGGTGATCCGACTGGACCACCCGCGATTCCGCGAGGTCGACTACGACCTCGACGGGTCGGGCGAGGCGATGCGGGCGATGTCGGGGGCGGACATGGGCCGGACCATGAACGAGGCAGTCCGCAGGGGGCTCAGCGGCCTCCAGCAGATGGCGGGGATCCCGGCGTCCATAGGGGGGGCGATCAGGATGAATGCCGGAGGCGCCTTCGGGTCCATCGGGGACTCCCTTCATTCGGTGGCCTGCGTCGACGGCCGGGGGGAGCTCGTGATCCATCCCGCCGACCGGGTCGAGATGGGCTACCGGGAGACCGACCTGCCGGACGACATCATCCTCTGGGCCGCCTTCAACCTCACCCAAGACGACCCCCGCGCGCTGCAGGAGCAGCTGCTGGAGGTCTTCCAGTACAAGAAGACCACCCAGCCCCTGAAGGAATCGAGTGCGGGGTGCGTCTTCAAGAACCCCCTCGATCGGGAGTCCGGGCGACGCACCAGCGCCGGTGCCATGATCGACCAGGCCGGGCTCAAGGGGCTCCGGGTGGGGAGCGCGAGCGTGAGCACGATCCACGGGAACTTCCTGGTGGTGGACCAGGGCGGGACGGCTGGGGACCTGATCCGGCTGATGGACCAGGTCCGGGACCGGGTGGCGGCCGAACGAGGCGTCCATCTCCAGCGGGAGGTCGTGGTGTGGTCCCGGTCCCGAAGGTCGTCCACCGACGGGTAATCTGATCCCAGCCGGCGGTCCGAGCCGATGTGACCGTAGCATCGCGTGCGTCCGCCGCGTATTCTCAGGATCGAACCCGAGCATGAACCACGAACCAACTGACATCACGGTCGCGGTGCTGAAGGGTGGCCCCGACTCCGAACACGAGGTCAGCCTGGCCTCCGGTGGACAGGTGGCGGAGGCCCTCCGGGGACACCGTGGCTACCGGGTCGTGGAACGGCTGGTGGATCGCCCCTCCGTCGGGGACCTGCAGGAGCTCGGTGCCGACGTGATCTTCCCCGTGCTGCATGGACCCTGGGGAGAGGGTGGACCGCTCCAGGAACGGCTGGAGGCCAGCGGCATCCCCTTCGTCGGCTGCGGGTCGAGGGCGGCGGCGACCGGGATGAACAAGGATGCGACGAAGCGTGCCTGCGTGCGATCCGGCATCCCGACCCCGGACTGGCAGCTGGTGGAGTCCGGGGGATCGGTCACCATCCCCGCACCCTGCGTGATCAAGCCGGTCGACGAGGGATCGAGCTTCGGAGTGCGACTCTGCCACGACGAGCGACAGGCGACCCTGGCCACGGAGGAACTTCGCGATTCCGGTCGATCGGTGATGCGGGAGTCGCTCATCAGGGGACGGGAGCTGACGGTCGGGATCGTGGGCCAGAGGGTGCTGCCCATCATCGAGATTCGGTCCGCCGGACACTTCTACGACTACCACGCGAAGTACGTCAGCGAGGAGACGGAGTACCTGCTGCGCCCCTCCCTGCCGCAGGAGGTGGAGGCCGACTGCCGACGCCACGCCCTCCGGCTGTGGAGGGAGCTGGGAGCCCGGGACGTCGGGCGCATCGACTTCCTGTTCGACGGCACCGACTGCTGGGTCCTTGAGATCAACACCATGCCCGGTTTCACCGAGCACTCCCTGGTTCCCATGGCGGCCCGCCACGACGGGATGGACATGACCACGCTGTGCTCCTCGCTGGTCGAGATGGCGAGGGATCGCGCGGGCGACCACTCGACCGGACTCGCGGGGGGCGCCCCGCTGAACGGCATCGGAGCCTCCAGACCATGACGAACGGACCACGACGCGACGACGAGGGGGAACGGGACCTGCTGGGCGGCCTGGCCGACCGGCTGCTCGGTGACGGTCGACTCCGTCGATCCGCGGGGTACGTGGCCTGGTCGGTGGCGGGGCTGATGGTCCTCCTGCTCGCGACGATGGTGGTCCCGGCCCTCGAGGCTCGTCGGGCGGATCGGCCGTCGACGATCCCCGCCTCGGTGCGCATCGTCGACGCCCCGGAGTGGCTGGTGAGGACCCCCGAGCTGATGGAGGAACTCAGCCACCGGATCGCGGAGGCGGCGGGTTCGGTGTCCAACGACCGGGACGGGCTTGTACGGGCCCATGCAAAGGCGGAGTCCAGTGGCTGGTTCGAACGGGTGGATCGGATCCAGCGGCTGCCGGACGGCACGATCAGCCTCGAAGGGTCGATGGTCACCCCGTTCGCGGTCATCCGCTGGGGCGAGGAGGACCACCTGGTGGATGCGGACGGACGGCTCCTGGACTGGGCGTTCGCGCCAGGGTCCGCGGGGTCCCAGCTTCCCCTGCTGGTCGGGACCAGGACCCCCCCGCCGACGCACCAGGACGGGCGGCGCCACTTCGGAGCGGAATGGAGCCACGCCGAGGAGATCTCGGCTGGCCTCGAACTGGCGCGCCGGATACGTGATCGCGCCTGGTCGGGGGAGGTGCGTGCGATCGAGGTGGGTGGCTACCCCGACCTCCGCTGCCTGTGGATCCGGTGCGAGGGCGGGCCGCGGATCTGCTGGGGACTCGCCCCGAACGTGCGAAGCGCGGCGGAGATCACCCCGGACGAGAAGCTGCGGCTGATCGACTCGATCCACGAGCTCTACGGACCGATGTCCCGGATCACGGTCTCGGAGATCGACGTGCGGCACGACGTCGCGACGACCCGGGCCCTGACGGACGCCACCGCCCTATCATCTCCCTGAGATGACCACCCCATCGATCAGCCGGTACCCCGACTCCGCCCCCACCCCCCTGCCCCGGGGGTTGATCCTGCTTGCCTGCCTTTGGATCAGCGGGTCCTGGCTGGAGAACATCGGGATACGCACGCCGATCCAGCCGGTCGCCCAGGAATACACCTTCAGCCTCCAGATGCTCTGCTGCTCGCTGATGATCGGGATCGTGGTGGGATGGACGCTGATGCGGCTCTCGGTGACGAGGTTCGTGCGGCCGATCCGGCAGAGCCTGCTGGACATCGGGGTCGTGACCTCCGGGATCCTGGTGACCATCTGGCCCCTGCGACTGCTCAGCACGTGGTCGGTCGAGCAGACCGTCCTGCTCTCCGCACTGCTCTTCGGGTGGACGTTGCTGGTGGGAGGCGTGGTGTGCCTGGGGGCCTCGAGCCGGAGTGGCCTGCTCCGTGCGGCGCTGATCCTGTCGGCGTTCGTCCTGGTGGGACTGGAGGTCGTCCTGCCCGAGTCCGAACGACTGTCGTGGTGGAGACCACTGGACCTCGTGCTCCGATTCACCGAGGCCAACCGGTCGGGCGTGGCCGGCGGCTCCCCGGAGGGTGCGGGCGTGGCGGTGGCCCAGCTCCTGCTCGCCGGCTCGGGATTGTGGCTGCTGGTGATCGGATGGCGGGGGCTTGCGAGGGATTCTGGCGAACGACGGCCCGAGTGAGTAGGATCTGGGCAACCCAACGGAAGTCCCGCGCCTTGCCCCGATGGGCGAGGCGTCGTGCATCGTGGGCAGCATGAAGGTCGAATGTCATGGATTTCATCACCAGCGAGGAAAAGAAGGAGCTCGAGGAGCAGCTGAAGGTGCTGATCGGCGCCCGGAAGGAGCTCACCGAGCGGATCGCGACCGCACGCGAACTCGGGGACCTCAAGGAGAACGCCGAGTACCACGCCGCCCGCGAGGACCAGGGCCTCAACGAGGCCAAGATCCGCGAGCTCGAGGAGCGACTGCAGGTCGCCCAGGTCGCGGACCAGGATGCGATCCCCGAGGACATGGTCTTCCTGGGCGCGACGGTCCTGCTCAAGGACCTCGAATCAGGCGAGGAGGAGCAGTACAAGCTGGTGGGGAACCCCACCGGCGACTTCACCCTCGACTACATCGAGGTCACCCCGACCTCGCCGATGGGCGTGGCCCTGATGAAGGCCAGGATCGGTGAGACGATCCGGGTCGACCTCCCCCGGGGGGCACGGCGGTACCAGATCGTCTCCATGACATGAGCACGACGGTCGCCCAGGGAGAGACCCTGCACCTCTGCCTCATGCTGGCCGGAGTGGCCGACCACACCGCGACCGACGTCGAGTGGTACACCTCCCTGCTCCGCTTCCTGTTCCTCGATCTGCTGATCCGGTTCCTGCTGGTGCTGCTGGTGCTGGTGCGGAAGGCCGGCAACCCCCAGACCGCCCTGACGTGGGTGATCCTGCTGCTGGGCCTGCCGGTGGCGGGACTGGTTCTCTACCTGCTCTTCGGCGAGGCTCGTTTCGGCTACTTCCGCAGGAAGCGCCACGCGGAGGCGATCCAGCGGGTCGACCGCCCGGGGGTGCGGGCGGACACGAACCCCGACGTCCGGGTCGAATTGCCGTTGATGGAGAGCCAGATCGCGTCACTCGCCCAGAAGGTCTCGGGGGCCGCGCCGGTCCGGGGCAACCGAATCGAGCTCTTCGGGGATTCCGCCGAGTTCGTGGACCGGTTGATCGGGGACATCCAGGATGCGACCCGATCCGTGCATCTCCTGTTCTACATCTACCTCGACGACGAGGCGGGGAGCAGGGTGGCGAGGGCACTGGGTGAGGCGCAGGCACGTGGCGTGACCTGCCGGCTGCTGGTGGATGCGGTGGGCTCCAAGGCCTTCCTGAAGTCCCGTCTGGTGGAGGAGCTCCGGCGATCAGGGGTGGCGGTCCGGAGCTGCCTCCCGGTGAATCCGGTCAGGATGCTGTTCTCCAGGCTGGATCTCCGCAACCACCGGAAGATCGCGGTCATCGACGGCCAGGTCGGCTTCACCGGCTCCAACAACCTCGCGGAGGCGGCCTTCGCGGTGAAGGCGAGGTTCGCGCCGTGGGTCGACTGCACGGTCCGGATCGACGGCCCCGCGACCAAGGAGCTGCAGGTGCTGTTCCTCGAGGACTGGCACTTCGAGTCGGGCGAACTGGCCGAGGAGGAACTCCTGGCCCAGCCCGAGATGCGCGAGGACGGGCTCCCGGTCCAGATCATCGCCACCGGGCCGAACTTCTACAACGAGGCGACCACCCAGATCGTCCAGTCGTGCATCCAGGTCGTGCAGCACGAGCTGATCCTGACCACCCCGTACTTCGTTCCCGACGAGAGCACCATCCGCAACCTCTGCGTGGCGGCCCAGCGGGGGGTGCAGACCCGACTGGTGGTCCCGAAACGGAACGACTCGCGGATGGTCGGCCTCGCGAGCAGGTCCAACTACGAGAAGCTCCTCGAATCCGGAGTCGAGATCTTCGAGTTCACCAAGGGGCTCCTGCACGCGAAGACCATCACCATCGATCGCCGGGTCGGGGTGGTGATGAGCGCGAACCTCGACCGGAGGAGCTTCGAACTCAACTTCGAGTGCGGGGCGATCGTCTACCAGAGCGAGTTCGCCGAGACGCTTCGACGGCTGCAGCAGTCCTACATCCGGGACTCCGACCAGGTGGATCCCGAGGCCTGGTCCCGCCGCGGCCGGGGCCACCAGCTCGGCGAGACGCTGGCGGGATTCATCGGTCCGCTGCTCTGAGGGTGGTCTCGAAGGACCGTTCCGTGCGTTTGATCACCGCCCGGTTCCGCGCGGGGATCGCATGCTCGCTGCTGGCGCCGTCGGGCCAGCGGACGGTCACCTCGACCCGCTCGACCCCGGCCGGAAGACCGGCGTGGAGCAGGGGCGCCCAGTTGGACTGGAAGGGCCCTCCACCGGCACACCAGCGGACCGCCTCCCAGTCACCCGCCCGGAGCTGGAGCATGGCGCCGACGGCGTGGCGGTTGTCGGTGGAGTCCCGCTCGTCGACCAGCTCGATCGTGACCCAGCCGCGGTCCGATCCGTCGACCCGGTTCTCGAGCACCCGCACCGGACCGTTCAACTCGCTGACCACCACGTCGATGTCCCCGTCGCCGTCGAGGTCGTCGAACACCGCACTGCGGTCCCGATGGGGTTCCCCGAGCACCGGGCAGTCGTACACCGGCGTGAAGCGAGCGTCCTGGTTGCTGAACATCAGGATCGACTGGGCGTAGTCGGAGTCCATCGAGGCCCTGGTCGCCTGGGGGTACACGTGCCCGTTCATGACCATGAGGTCCTCGTCCCCGTCATGGTCGAAGTCGAAGAAGCCGCTCGCCCAGCCGAGGTAGGGCCGACTCACGAGGGCGAGTCCGTACTGCCGGGTCCGGTCGTCGTAGATCCCGTCACCGGCCGAGACGTGCATGGTGTTCGAGTCGCTCGAGAAGTTCGAGCTGAAGACGTCCGGCCTCGAGTCCGCGTTCACGTCCGCGATGGCGATCCCCATGGTGGCCTGGGTGTAGCCGTTGAGGTCGTGCGCGAGGCCCGAGGAGAGCCCGACCTCGGTGAACGCCATGGGCTCACCCGGCATGCTGTCGTTCCGGTACAGGTGGTTCGCGAGGGAATCGTTGCCGACCAGCACGTCCGGCCGACCGTCCCCGGTGAAGTCGAGGATCGCGACGTTGAGTCCGTAGCTGGGCTCGAGGTCCCCCAGCGGGTCCCCCGGTCCGTGGAGCCGGAAGGTGCCGTCCCCGAGGTTCTCGTAGAAGCGGTCCGCCAGCGGCTCCAGGCCGCGGGGTCCGTTGAGGACCTCGATTCCCTTGAACTGGGCGGGCGGGGGTGGATCCCGGGGATCGAAGTCGAGGTACCGGGTGACGAAGAGGTCGAGGTCGCCGTCGAGGTCGAGGTCGGAGAAGGCGGCGCTGGTGGACCACCCCTCGGCACCGAGCCCGCTCGGACCCGTCACGTCCTCGAAGGTGCCATCCCCGAGGTTGCGCAGCAGGACGTCGGGACCGAAGCAGGCCACGTAGAGGTCCTCGTGGCCGTCGCCGTCGACGTCCCCCACCGCCACCCCGTAGGACCATCGACGGTGCTGGATGCCCGAGTTCGCGGTGACGTCGGTGAAGGACAGGCCCCCGTCGTTGCGGAACAGCCTGGCCCCGGGCCCGCGTTCGGTGTCCTCCAGGGTCGCGCCGTTGGGCACGAAGAGGTCGCGGTCCCCGTCCCGGTCGAAATCGACCAGCGCGATCCCCCCGCCCTTGACCTCGAGGATCTGGGTGGAGGGGGTGGCTCCGGACACCGTGACCAGGTCGATCCCACTTGCCGCCGTGGCGTCGGAGAAGCTGATCGACGGAGCCGGCGGGTCGTCGCTGCCGGACCCGGGCCCGGTCCGCCCGTCGCACCCCGCGGCCAGCAGCACCAGCAGCACTGGCGTGACCCTGTCGGAACGGGACGCAGACCTCATCGGGAGCCACCCGACGCCGGGTCCAGGAGCTCCGACCGGAGCTCCTGCCATCTCGCACGCGCCTCGTCGGCCGCGGCCTCCTCGCCGAGCCGCGAATGGATCGTGTACTTCCGGAACCAGGCCTCCTGAAGACCGGGTGAGAGCTCCACCGCGCGATCGATCGACCCGAGCGCCTGCTGGTTGCGGCCCAGGCGCATGAGGACGTCGGCCTGGCGGACCCACGCCCTGGTCATGTCCTGCATCTGCTCCGGATCGGCGCTGGCTTCCGCGATCTCGATCGCGCTGGCGAAGGCGACCTGGGCCTCCTCGAGCTCGTCGGCGTCGAAGAGGATCAGTCCCTTGAGGAAGTGGGCGTCGGCCCGTGGCGGACTGGGAGATCGCCCGAGAAATTGATCGATCTCCAGGCGTGCGTCCTGGGGACGCCCCGAGTAGTAGGCGCACCACGCCATGTAGTAGGGCAGCAGGTCCCGCTCGGGAAAGTCCTGCTCCAGATCGCGAGCGACCTCGTACCAACCAAGGGCGTTGGAATGCGCCTTCTGGTTCTGGAGGATGAGTCCCTTGTAGAAGTTTGCTCGGGCGAGGTCGGGACGTTGGGCGACGACCGTCTCGAAGAGGACCGCGGCTTCCGGGTAGCGACCTGCCTTGAGCAACTTGCGACCGACTTCGATCCGATCGTCGCCCGCGACGTTCCGCGACGAGGGCGGAACGACCTGCGAACGCTCGCCATTCACCGACGCGTCACGTGCGTCGTCGGTGCAGGAAACGGGACCCAGCAGCAGGAACATCCCGAGCACGACGCACGGGATGGCGAACGTTGTGACCGATTTGGATGTTCCGGGAATGGCTTGCCGGCATCGTCGTGGTTCGTTCCGGATCGCACGATCGGAGCGAAGGCCGACCCAAACCGATGAGCACAATATCTTTGGGGTTGTGAGGCGCATTTTTATGGTGTCGGTTCGGTGAACAGGCGGTCTTTGATGTTGACCTTCTGTTGATTCAGCGTACCCTGAATGACAACAAAATACCCCCCACTTTCCCCACCCCCCACTCGAATACGCTGGAGCCGAGCCCATGAACTACAGGTGTTTCATACCCGTGTCTCGGACGGCGGGGCTTCTCGCGGGAACCGGGGTATTCCTGGTTGGGATGGGCGTCGCCCAGGACACCGAGAAGGAACTGTACCTGCAGGAGCGAAGTGGCGAGCCATTCCGGGAACTGAGCCCCCAGCAGCTGGAGGCGTTCACGAACGGTCAGATCAGCTACAGCACTCCGGTCACCATCGACGGGGGCCTCGGCCCGATCTTCAACAAGACCAACTGCACCTCCTGCCACGGGACCGGACTCATCATCGGTGGCCCCGGGACCATCGGGGTGACCTTCTTCGGGGGCGACGACAAGGGATCGTTCGTCGACCTCGGCCACCTCGGCGGCCCGGTGTTCCAGCTGAACTCGATCACCAGCGACTGCCATGAACTCAACCCGATCGACATCCCCCAGGCCTCGGTGATCACGACCCACGTGACCAACGGGGCGCTGGCCTACGGACTGGTCGAGGCGGTGGACGACCAGACCTTCCTGGATCTGGAGGACCCCTTCGACTCCGATGGGGACGGGGTCAGCGGGCGGGCGCACATCACCCACGCACTGGAGGATCCGGGCATCCCCCGGGTCGGACGATTCGGCTGGAAGGCCCAGATACCGACGGTGCTCAGCTTCAGCGCGGACGCCAGCCTCGGCGAGATGGGCCTGACCAACCGACTGCTGCCCGACGAACTCGCACCCAACGGGGACGAGGCGCTGCTCGCGGAGTGCGACACCGTCGCGGACCCCGAGGATTTCGCCGACGAGAACGGTCTCCACTTCATCGATCGCGTGACCGACTTCCAGAGGTACCTCGCACCGCCCCCGCAGACCCCCCGGTCCGGGATGCTCGGCGAGCAGATCTTCAACAACATCGGGTGCAACAAGTGCCATACCTCGACGCTGGTCACCGGGGACGATCCGGGGCTCGAGGACTTCATGCGGAACCGGGAGTTCAAGCCGTACGGCGACTTCCTCCTCCACTGCATGGGCACCCTCGGGGATGGAATCAGGATGGGCGAGGCGTTCGAGTGCGAGATGCGCACCCCGCCGCTCTGGGGACTCCGCTGGCGTTCGGTCATGCTGCATGACGGACGGGCCGCCAACGGCGACTTCGAGCAGAAGGTGACCACCGCGATCCTCGAACACGGCCTCTTCGGGGAGGCGACGAACTCGATGAACGCCTTCGACGCCCTGTCCGCGGAGGACAAGTCCGCCCTGATCCGGTTCCTCGACTCGCTGGGCCGGGTCGAATTCGACTACGACGGCGACGAGGACGTGGACCTCGCGGACTTCATGGTCTTCAAGGACTGCTTCCAGCAGGACGACGTCATCAGCCCCGAGGTCCCGTGCGCCATCGGGGACATCGACCAGGATGGTGACGCCGACGCCGTGGACGCGGACTACTTCATGCAGGCATACGACGGCGTGCTCGAGGACTGCAACGACAACGGCATCGCGGACCTGAGGGAGATCCTCGCCGGCACCGCCCAGGACTCGGACGGCGACGGGGTGCTCGATGCGTGCGGCTCCTGCACCGGGGACCTCAACGGGGACGGCGAAGTCAGCGGTCCCGACCTGACCTACATACTCGGGTTCTGGGGACTCGCGGATCCCGTGGCGGACATCGACGGCAGCGGAAGCGTCGGTGGCAGCGACCTGGCCTACATCCTGGGCAACTGGGGCCCCTGCCAGTAGCCCGCAAGTGGACGATTGACCCTCCTGGACCGATTTCGATTCGACTACATTGGAACGAACACCCCCCTCATCTCTTCTCCAGCACGGATGGAACCATCTCACATGAAGCGCACCTCCACCCTCCTCACCGCCGCGTTGCTGGCCCCGGGCCTCCAGGCCCATGCACAGTTCGAGACCCTCGAACTCCGCAACGAGACCGACAGCAGGCTCCAGCTTCGGGAGGACCTGCTCTACCTGAACCTCGAGAAGGACGTGACCTGGGGCGACTTCGACCAGGATGGGGACACGGACGTGGCGATCGCGATCAAGTTCGTGGGTTCGATCGAGGGCGGGTTCCCGAACCTGCTGCTGATGAACGAGGACGGGGTGATGGTCGATCGGACCGTCGAATACGCATCCGACAGCGATCTCGCGGGTGACAACGGCTTCCTGGCCGACACCAACGACCGCAACGTGGAGGCGATCGACGTGGACAGCGACGGCTGGCTCGACCTGGTCACCGCCACCACCATGAGCGACGGCCTTCCGTGGACGATCGGGCAGCCCCGCGTGTACATGAACCTGGGCAACGACTCGGGTGGGAACTGGCTCGGGTTCAGGCACGAGCACCTGCGCATCCCCCAGATGTACTCCCTCGCCGGGAACGTCTCGAACCCCAGATTCTGCGACATCGCGTGGGGCGACTTCAACGGCGACGGCTACGTCGACCTCTTCTACTCCGACTACGACACCCCGGAGACCGCGGGCGAGTACACCATGGACATCACCGGCGACGGCGACACCAACGACCCCGGGGAGGTCCAGGACAGCCCCGCCGAGAACCCCGCCGACGACTACGACGCCAAGCTCCTGTACAACTGGGGGGACGACCCGTCCGGACCGGGACCGGGCCACTTCTACGACACCCTCTACTCGATCATGGACCAGTCGATCCTGGCCACCGACTTCGGCAACGCCGCGGAGGTCGCGGACTTCAACGGCGACGGCCGGCTGGACACCGCGCACTGCAACACCCTCGGTGCGAACATCGTGGAGATCTTCTACAACGAGGGCGGCCCCATGGGGTCCAACTTCGAGTCGGAGATCGTCTACAGCGGCGCCCCCTACCACTTCAAGGCCGACGACCTCGACGGCGACGCCGACATCGACCTGGTGGTCATCGACGACTCGCAGGACCGCTACCTCATCAACCAGGGCAACGGGAGCGACGGCCGGGCCAACTTCACCACCTACGTGATCGGTGACTCGCTCAGCGAGTTCGGGAACACCCCCTCGACCTTCGACATCGACAACGACGGGGACCTCGACCTCTTCGTGCCGGACGTGGATGCCGACCTCCCCTCGTTCTGCCCGGCGACCGGCAGGCGGGCCCACTTCTACGAGAACACCGGGCAGATCAACAACCTGTTCGTGGAGGATCACTACCCGATCCCCACCAACATGCTCGATGCGACCTTCGACATCGCCCCGATCGACATCGACGGCGACGGCTACCTGGACATCCTGCAGACGACCTGCGAGGGGTTCACGGTCTGGATCAACGTCCCTGCCATCCGGGTCGAGTTCCTCATCGCCGGGGGTGCCCCCGAATCCGTGCTGCCCGGCGAGGCGACCACCCTCGGGTTGCGGATCACCGAAGTCGGGGGCTCCATGGACCCCGACAGCGCCAAGCTCATGTACTCCATCGACGGTGGCGGATTCGTCGAGCAGCCTCTCCAGCAGAACAGCGTCACCAGCTGGTCGGCGGAGCTGCCTGCGCTCGACTGCGGCCAGGAACTGCGGTACTACCTCAGGGCCTCCATCGACGGCGCGGAGTACACCGAACCCCCCAATGCCCCCGCCACCTCCTACGTGCTGGTCCCCTCGACGGGCGCAGTGGAGTCCACGAACAGCTTCGAGGACGACGACGGTGGGTTCACCTCCACCGCGACCCCCACGACCACCGCGGGCTTCTGGGAGCGGACCTCCCCGAACGGCACCTTCATCTCGGGCCTGCTCAGCGCGCCGGGCGAAGCCGCCTCCGGCACCCAGTGCTGGGTGACCGAGAACGGGATGCCCGGGGCGAGTGCGGGGACCAACGACCTCGACGGAGGCACGGTCACCCTCACTTCCGGGCCGATCGACCTCGGCGGCGAGGACGCGGTGGTCTCGGTCATGGTCTGGTTCGCCTGCGACGACGCGGTGGGCAGCCCGGGTGACGCGGACACCATGTCCATCGAGGTCACCGACGACGGCATCGACTGGGTCGAGGTCGCGGTGGTCACCGCGGACGTCAACCAGGACGGGAGCATCGACAGCGACGACGACGTCTGGTCCGAACGAAGCTTCCGGGTCTCGGAGTTCGTCGATCCCTCATCGGTCTTCCAGTGCCGCTTCGTGGTGAGCGACGCACCGAACAACTCGGTCACCGAGGCCGGGGTCGACGAGTTCACCATCTCGCAGGTGACCTGCGAGGACAGCGAGCCCTGCGCCGGCGACATCAACGGTGACAGCGTCGTGAACGGAAGCGACCTGGCGGTCCTCCTCGCGGACTGGGGCGTGATCGGCTCGATCGCCGACGTCAACAAAGACGGGACGGTCGGCGGCGCGGACCTCGCGGAACTGCTGTCGAACTGGGGCTCGTGCCCCTGACCGGACGGGCCCCCTCCCACCGGGACCCCAACCACGGAACGAACGGGACCTCCCCTGCGGGAGGTCCCGTTCGTTCATGGTGTTGAGGTCGCTTGGTTCTCGGATGCGTCGGCCTCCACGACCACCCGCCCCTCGGGCGGGATGACGGAGCGGAGGACCCTGCCGTCGGGCAGCACCACCCTGACCGCGGCGGCCATTCGAGGCTCCGTGCGGGGGAAGAGCCCCATCGGGTCGGATTGCGTCAGGTAGGAACGGGTCCGATCGAGCCGGAGCCGATGGAGGATCACGCCATCGTCGTCGAGGACCAGCACCGTGGATCCCTCCCCGTCCGGCGCCGAGGGAAGGTCCTCGATCATCACCCTGAGGACCGAGTCCGGCGCCGGATCCAACTCGTTCCTGAGTACCAGGGGCACCTCGTCGATCCGGCTCACCACGAGGTCGAGGTCCCCGTCCCCGTCGAGATCCGCGCTCGCGGCCGCCCGTCCCGCGATGGGCGTGGCGAGGTCCCCGAGCTGCTCGGGGGCAACCGGCTCGAACCGGGTGGGATCCTCCCCGCCCCGGAAGACCTGGGCGGGCTGGAGGTAGGACTGTCCGGCCTGCACCCGTTCGATGCGGGGCTCGATGTGGCCGTTGACCTGGAGGAGGTCGACGAAGCCGTCGAGGTCGAGGTCAACGAAGAGCGTCCCGAAGGTGAGCGAAGGCCGGGTCGGGGCACCGATCCCACTGACCGAGGAACGGTCGAGGAACCCGCCACCGGGGCCCTGCACGAAGAAGGAGGACGGTTCGTTGGCGAAGTTCCCGATCGCGCACATCAGTCGACCGGAAGCGGGATCCCGGCAGGTGTCGATCCCCATGGCCCCGGTCGAGTTGCCATCGATGTCGAAGGCCAGTCCGAGGCGGGCCCCCGCGTCGGAGAAGAAACCGGCCCCGTCGTTCATCAGCAGGCGGTTCGGGGTGGTGTCGTTGGCCACGAACACGTCGATGCCGCCATTGTCATCCACGTCCTCGAATGCGAGCCCGAGCGCCTTCATCACCGGGACGGACCGATCGGACCGCCGGAGGCGGAGACCGCGCTCCCCGCCCTGTTCCAGCATGCGCCCCGAACCGTCGTTGACGTAGAGCATGAGGTCGGTGCCGCCGAAGCCGGTAGGCGGCCCGTAGGCGCGTCCCACCCCGTCCAGGGTGTAGTCGACCTCGAGATCGATCTCGGGGTTCCACCGGACGTAGGAGCAGGTCACGAGATCCTGGTCGCCGTCGGAATCCACGTCCACGAAGCCCGCCCCGGAGGTCCAGCCGTCGCCGAACCGGTCGACCTCGCGGAAGCGAAGCCCACCCTGGTTCACCAGCAGCCGATCCGGACCGATGGTGCCCACGAGGAGGTCCAGTCGTCCATCGCCATCGACGTCACCGAAGGCGGCGGTGGTCGAACCCGCGATCGAGTCCAGACCGCTGTCGACGGTGACGTCCGTGAAGCGGATCGGTCCCCCGGGCGGGGAGTCGTTGCGATACAGGGCCGGCACCGATCCGTAGGAGAGCAGGAGCAGGTCCGGATCACCGTCGGAATCGAGGTCGC
Organism: Phycisphaerae bacterium; assembly: GCA_002862305.1. Classification (GTDB taxonomy): domain Bacteria; phylum Planctomycetota; class Phycisphaerae; order Phycisphaerales; family SM1A02; genus UBA8087. The sequence goes on from PKCS01000035.1 coordinate 22,701, forward strand.
CGAGCGCGACGCCGCTGCCCATGGTCTCCGGGAGGAGGTAGCGCCCCGAAGCGGCGCTGAGTTGAGGAGTCGCCACCCCGCACTCGGCCGCGACGTCGGTGAAGCCCGCTCGGAACGGGGTCGGATCCTCGGGCTCGGGACTCGCGGAGGGGGTCATCGCGGTGCCGCGCGGGGCGGGTGCCGGTTCGCCTCCGGGAAGGCGGAGCAGGACCACCACCCCCACCGTGACGATCAGGGGGACCCCGCCGAGCAGGAGGACCCGGACGACCCGGCGATCATCGCTTTGGTCACGGGGCGTGCTCATGGTCGGCTCGGCTGACGGTACGCTCCTCGCTGGTCGGGGCGGTCAGTGGGTAGATCGCGATCGGTTCCGCCGCGTTGTCCGCCCACGGGTAGCGGACCCTCGCCCGGCGGACCGCCTCCTCGTTGGCCTGGTCGTCCCCACGGTACCGGGCGTGCTGGGCGCGGGCGAGCCCGGCCTCCTCGGCCCGGCCCAGGCAGTCGAGGGCCTGCCCACGGAGCCAGAAGGCCCGGGCGGATTCGGGATCCCGCGCGATCACCTCGTCGGCCAGGTCCAGCGCCTTCCGACATGACGCCTCGGCGTCGGATCCCCCCGACCTGAGCTCGATGGTGGCCAGGTGGAGGAGCAGGGAATCGCTGCCCTGGAAGTCGAAGCCACGCTGGGTCGCGGAAGGGAAGGCGTCGTCCTGCGCGAAGGCCAGGGACTCGAAGCGAGCCCGTGCGGAGTCGAGCAGCCCGCGATCGAGATCCAGCAGGCCGGAGAGGTAGGTGACCCCCCAGGGGGCCACGGTGGATCCGGAACCGGCCGCCCTCTGGAGGGCGGAAACGGCCTCTTCGAGTCGCCCCTGCATGCGGTTGACCTTGGCAAGCCCGAAGGCACCCTCGGAACGGCCGAGCGACTCGACCGCCGCGAACGCCTCGGAGGACTGACGCAGGGCTCCCTTCTTGCCCTCCACCGCAAGACCGATCCCGTAGTCGTAGAGTCGTTCCCATGCCTCGGCCTCGTGCGCCTGCGCGGGAAGCTCCGCCGGGTGGCCGGCGAGCGGGAGCAGGACCCGGTCCGATGCGACCACCACCGCGGGGAGCGACTTGACCCGCGCTTCGCCCTCGGTGTTGCCGTAGACGAAGTCCATGAGGGCACGATCGAACTTGCGATACCGGAGCTTGGCCTCGATGGCCAGCGGCTCCGCCACGTCCTCGGGGACCTGGAAGCGGTAGTGGGTGGTGCGGGCGGCCCCGGGCCCGACCTGGTGGTCGTAGACCTTGGCGAAGATCGTCTCGGGTATCCGATTCTCCACCCGGTAGCCGTCCTGGTCGACGAGGAACGCATTGAGCCGGTAGGCCCAGGGATCAACCACCCCCTCGGCGTCGATCGTCCCGCTGGTGGCGATGATCCGATCCCCGCTCCGGACCTCGATCTCGAGCCAGATCTCGTTGCTGTCCACGGTCCCCTGGGTGAAGGCGTGGCCGGTCCCGGTGTTGCGACTGACCACCTCGAGGAGGTACTCGCCACCGGGCTCGAGTTCGGGGAGCTCGGGTCGGATCGGACCGAGGAACGCACCGTCGACGCGAGCCCCGGCGCGGAGGCCGATGATGTCCAGACGCATCGAGCTCTCGAGCACCTCCTCGTACCGGGCGAGCAGGCTCGAGCAGTCGGGCAGGTCGAGCAACCGCATCAGGGCGGTGTTGCCCGCGGGGAAGAGGTGGTCGTGCACGGTGAGGACCCCGCTTCCGTCATGATCGCGCGCCGCCATCCCGGTGGAGGGCTGGAGCGGCATGTGGCAGCCGTTGCAGTCGGTCTGGGGGTGCTCCGGCCACCTCCAGGAGTCGAGCCCGTGTCCCGAGATCCCGCTGGACCGCCAGGAGTCGTAGTGGTTCTGGCCGGCCAGCCAGCGGTACCCGTTGAGTGACTCGGGGATCCACGCCTTGTGGCAGGAGCCGCACATCACCGCGGAGTCGGTGACCCCGGCATGGTTCATCGCGCTCTTGTGCAGGGCGGGCCTCGCCTTGATCAGTTGTCGATTCAGCCACTTGAGGGGCTTCCAGCTGGAGTCGTGGAAGGGGTAGCGGACCGGCTCCTGCATCACCCAGGACCCGTTGCCCGCGGGGCCCGCCTGGGTGATCGAGTGGCAGACGAGGCAGTTGACCCCGGCGGTCGCGCCGGGGATCGAGTGGGGGTCGGTGTCCGGCTGGTCCAGGCGCGGGTCCCCGAGCGAATCCGACACCAGCAGGACCGGGTCGTGGCAGCTCGCGCAGAACGTGGAGAGCTGGGGATCGATCTTGCGGGTCTCGCGGACGGTGGCCGCGTAGACGGGGTTGTCGAAGGACGAGAACCGGTGGGCACTGGAGTTCCAGGAATCGTGGACGTCGGGATGGCATTCGACGCAGCCGTCGATGGCGGTCATGGAGCTGATCGGGATCGAGGTGCCTCCCGAGATGGCGGCGTTGGTCAGCTGGGACTCGAAGGGGTGCAGGGAGTCACGCGCGCCCGGGGTCATCGCCCCGTGGAGCAGGAACAGCCCGAGCAGGGCCAGCACGGTCCCCCCGCTCCATCGGAGTCCCCGGGACCAGTCGAGCCTCGGCCCCACCATGCGGTGGGCGATGAAGAGCCAGATCACGACGAGCGGGACCAGCAGGTGGATCCACCAGATCACGTCCCGGCGCTCGATCGAGGCGGCGACCTGCGGGCCGCCGTCGACCCGGAGCAGGAGCAGGCCGCTGACCAGCAGCACCAGGGCGGCCAGGAACAGCACGTAGCCCACGCGCCGGGCGTTGCGGTTCGGGGAGCTTCGGGCCCGGCGCATGTGACCGATCCCGTAGACCAGGACCGGGATCACCAGCGCGAGACCGAGCACCACGTGGAGCAGGAACGCCCAGACCGACAGCAGGGTGTCGGAACCCCCGGCCTGCATCCAGTCCATCACCCGCACCCCGAGCAGGTAGAGGGAATCGATCATCATCAGGCCGAACCCCACGAGCAGGAACCGCAGGAGGCGCCTGAGCCGAGGGGTCAGGGCGCGATGGGGGCGGGTTGTGGCGGTCGGATCCATCGAGGACCATTCTAGGAGCCCGACCCGCCCCGGAGGTCAGCGACCTGAGGCGAAACGACGATTGAACCGCTCCATCAACCTCCGTGCCTCGAGTCCCGGTCGCCCGCCCGAACGAGCCGGCAGGGGCTCGAGTCGCTCCCCGTCGACGGTGAACAGGTCCATGTCCTTGCACCAGCCCGCGAGCCGGAGCACCCAGTGACGCCGGGTCCCCGGGGCCGGCGGGGCCTGCACCGCGTCCGTGAAGCGGACCCGGAGCTCCTCGCCCGGGCCGAGGATCGCGCAGGCGTCGTCGATCGAGGTGACCAGCGGGGTGCACTCGCCGAAGCTGGTGTAGAAGCCGGGCTGGTGCCGCATGTCGCCGTACTGGTCCCGGCGCTGGTAGTCGTAGAAGGGTTGGCGCTGGGGGCCCGTGCTGCGGCGCGGGAACCCGCACCACGCCAGTTCGGCGGACTCCATGGGCAGCACCGAGGCCTCGGGCTCGCCGGGCCGGCGCACGCCGAGCCTGATCCGATCCCAGTAGATCTCGAGGTTGCTGCGGATGCGCAGCCGACGACACCCGTCGGGCAGCGGGGGCAACGGCAGCGCCATGGCGCGGGGCATGCCCGCCGGGTAGCCGAACTCCCTGGCGACCACCCGCCAGGTCCCGTCCGCGGCCAGGGCCTCGAGGGTGGGCGGGACGTATCGAGCGCCCGCCTGCCAGGCGGCGAAGGAGGTCTGGGAGTAGGGGTATTCGACCCATCCCTCCGCGAGCAGGAGGTCGCACCCGTCGAGGGGCTCGTCGAACTCAAGCTCGAGGACGTGCTCCCGGGAGAGCCGGCCGATGAACCGGGGATCGACCGCGCCGGGATCCGCGGCCTCCAGGTCGTGCGAGCTCAGGGCGCGGGTGACGTCGGAACCCCGGTCGTTGGTGGCCCGCTGGACCTCGACGATCCGTTCGACGAGCATCGGCCTCGAACTCGCCTCGGGCGACCCGGTGGCGAGCCGCTCGTCGAGCACCAGCTCGCAGTCCTCGGGGACGTCGAAGGCCACGACCTCGAGGTGGTCGAGGTAGCAGGCCTCCTCCATCGGCTCCGCCAGCCGGAGCTCGGTCGGTCGTTCCGGGAGCATCAGCGATTCTCGAGGCCGTGGCGGCGCGGTGAGTCCCGGTGCGAGCAGGTAGCCGAGCCCCCCCACCCCGAGCACGTCGGTCTGGAAGGTGAACTCCCCGGAACCTGGCCTCCGCATGAAGACCAGCGGACAGGAGGAGATCTGGCGCTGGATCTCGTTCAGGGTGTGCGGGCCCCGCCCGAGGGCCAGTTCGGTCTGGAAGACCCCGTCCGGCCAGTTGATCTCGAGGAAGTCGATCGAGCGGGCGGTCCCCATCCCCACCGCCCATGGCTGGGCTCCTTGTCCGGGGGAGGTGCCTGAGTTCCAGGTCGCACCCGCCTGCCAGGAGGTGCCCAGGCGAGCCGCCCACCGAACGCCGATACCGCTGGTGTTGGACCGCATCTGCTGGGCGGGGTCGTCGCGACCGGTGAAGTCGACGGTCGCGTAGGCACCACGGGCGTCACTGGCCGGATGCTCGAGGAGCCGGCCACCGTCGTCGAGGGTGAGGAGTCCGCAGCCTCGCGCGGGTTCCGCGAGCAGCCGGGACATCACCCCGACGCGGTTTCCCACCTCGAGGCGGCCGAGCCTTCGATTGCGGCCGTCGAGCACCTCCAGGTGGTCGCCGGTGGCGACCACCAGCTCCCGTCGCCCGTCACCGGTGAGGTCGACCAGGTCGAGTTCCCCCCCTGACCCGGGATCATCAAGCTGCAACGGATCCGAGGAGGTCCACGGTGAGTCCGCGGTCGTTCCGGGGCTCCAGGTCCGGACCCCGCCCCCCTCGTCGAGGGATCGCAGCCTCGCGAGGCCGGTTTCGGTTCCGTAGGAGGCAGTCACCGCCCGGAGCGGGCTGCGCTCGAACTCCTCGAACGCAGGCGAGGTGGAATAGCGCCACAGGCGGTCGTTGAGGAAGACCGAATGGGGAGGCTCCGCGCGCAGGACCACGAGGTCGGCGTCCCGGTCGAGGTCGAGGTCCGCCACGAGGACCCGCCTTGAGCCCGCCCCGGGACCGGCCACCCCGGCCTCCGGGGCGATGTCCCGGTAGGTCCCGTCGCCATTGTTGTTGAGCAGCACGTCGGGGGCGTCGAGGTTGGCGCAGAAGACGTCGAGGTCCCCGTCGTGATCGAGGTCGGCGATGGTGCCGGCCACCGTGTCGCCGGCCTCCTCTCCGGTGGGCCGTGGTTCCGACCAGGTGCCGGTCTCGGACTGGAACTGGATGAGGTTGGGTCCGTCCCGGCAGAAGAACGCATCGAGGGTTCCGTTCGAGTCAAGGTCCCCGAACAGCAGGCAGTTGACCCGCCCGGTGCGGGAGAGCGGGTGATCCTCGGCGAGCAACCAGTCGCCGGGAGCCTCCCCGGGCAGGAGGACGAGGCTGCTTCCCCCGGGTCCCCCCCCGCCCAGCACGATCGTCGGCGACTCGCCCCGACGAAGCACCACCACCTGCAGGCTCGCTCCGGGCGACGCACCCGCCTCGAGCAGGCTTCGGGGGGGTGCGAAGCATTCCTCGACGCCCGCCACCGAGACCGGGGCCTCCGGAGGGGAGTCGAGGGCCACCATCGCAAGCGGACCCATCCGGCTGTAGCGGAACTCGGCGAGTCGGGCACGCGGGTTCCGCCCGAGTCGCTCGAAGGTCTCCAGCGCCGCGGCGGCCTCCGAATCACGGCCGAGCCTCGACTCGGTTCTCTGAAGCCCCAGCCATGCGCTTCTCAGGAAGGGGTCCAGGCGGGTCACGGCGAGGTACGCGTCCCGCGCTTCCGACAGGCGCCCGGTCTGCTCGAGGGCCTGTCCGCGGAAATAGGTTCCGTAGGCGTCGTCCGGTGCCTGGTCCGCGACGACCTCGAGGTGGGGAATCGCCTGCTCCGGCCGTCCCAGGTAAAGCAGTGCGATCGCCGAGCAGTAGCTCGCCCTCAGGTCGGCCCGGTGTTCCTGAAGGATCTCCGCGAATCGCCGCAGCGCGACGTCCTGTGAATCGGGCTGGGTCCGGTTGAGGATCGAGATCGCGAAGTTGAGCGCCGCCTCGTACGAACCGGGACGAAGGGTGCGGGCGCGGTCGAACCGTTCCCCGGCGTCCTCGAACTCGAAACGTCCCATCAGCCCCGCACCCTCGTTCATGAGATCGACGTATTGCTGGTCGGGAGGTTGGTCGACTTCGGTGCGTGCGCAGCCATGGATGACGGCGGGCAGGACCAGGAGGCCGAGGACCAGGGGCCGGAGATTCATGGGGATCCCCCCTCCAGTCCACGCTTGGCTTCGCGGGTGCGCCGCTCGATCTCCTCCATGGACGGGGCGGTGCCGGGCTCGGCGGGCGCGAGGTACGGTTGCTGGAGGTAGGTGTGCACCTCGCTTCGCAGGTGTGCACGCATGTCATGGCCACGACGACGCGCGCGTTCGGACCTGAGGCCCCCCACGTCGATCGGGGCGACCACGATGCGTTCGCCGGGACCGGGACTGGCGGCGTTGAGCACGCGACCGTCCCAGTCCACGACCATGCTCGAGCCCGGCCAGGAGAAGGGCGCGTACTGCTCGAGGGTCGCGCCCTGGTTGCAGGCGACCACCAGGGCGGTGTTCTCGATCGCCCGGGCCCGGTTGATC
>PKCS01000037.1 GCA_002862305.1 Phycisphaerae bacterium
CTTCTTGCCCAGCTCCTTCTCGAGCAGGGCGACGTTCTTGCGCACTTCGTCCATGAGCCCGGCGGGCAGCTTCCCGGACTTCGAGTACATCGCGCAGGTCTCGGTGGTGATGGTGAATCCGGGCGGGACCGGCAGGCCGATCGAGGTCATCTCGGCCAGGTTCGCGCCCTTGCCACCGAGCAGCAGCTTCTGACCGACCTTGCCGTCGGTCTTCCTCGCACCGAAGTAGAAGCATCTCTTCTTGGTGCGGCGGGTGCTTCGGGCCTTGCGTGGAGAACTGGTCGTCATCTTGTGGTTCCGCCTTCGGGATGGGGACATGGTGTGAATGATTCCCTTTTGTCGGACAATCGTGCCCGGGACAGGGCGCATTGTAGCGGCGATCCTATGATGGGCTCATGTCCGACGTCGCCAACGCAACCCCGCTCGGATCGGGCCCGGACCCGATCGACGTCATCGCCCGCTGGCCGGAACACCTCCCGCTGGCGGCGCTGGTCAGCGGTCGGGACGGTTCGCCGTTCTCCCGGTGGAGCATCCTGGGCACTCCGTGCGGGACCATGAGCTGCCGGGGGGACGAGCCGGACCTCGTCGGGACCCTCGACCGGCTGGCGACGGATCCGGATCTCCAGCCGGCGACGGACCCGGACGTCCCTCCCTTTCGTGGAGGACGGCTCATCCTGCTGGACTACGAGCTGGGGGGATTTCTGGAACCCGCGGCGGGCAGCGGGACGGGGGCGGTGCCGGGCCGCCCGGTGGCCCAGTCCCTCGACTGTCCGGTGGCGCTGGCCCACGACCGGGTCCGGGACACCTGGTGGGTGGTGGGCGACCTGGAGGACTCCGACCGGCTGACCGGGCTGCTCGAGCTGGAGCCGACGCCGGGGGGGAGGCCGGTGGTCAGTCCCCTGGAACCGGAGCTCGACGACCGGAGCTACGGGAGGCTGATCGAGCGGACCGTCGAGTACATCCACAGCGGCGACGTCTTCCAGGCGAACATCACCCGCGCCTTCGCCGCCTCGTGCTGGCTGGAGAGCCGGTCGAGCCGGCGCCGACTGGCCGCGGACCTGCTCAGGAAGTCGGGAGCATGGTTCGGCGGGGTGCTGGAGGTGGAGGGTGGCTCCGGGGACCGGACCATCATCTCCCTGAGCCCGGAACTCTTCCTCGAATTCGATCCCACCAGCCGCTTGATCCGCTCCCGGCCGATCAAGGGAACACTCCCGGGCGGGGCGGACCCCGCGGACCTGGTCGGGAGCAGCAAGGACGCGGCCGAGCTCGCGATGATCGTGGATCTCATGCGCAACGACCTGGGCAGGATCTCGGATCCGGGTTCGGTCAGGGTCGAGGAGTCACGAGTGATCGAGCATCACCCCGGGGTGATCCATGGCGTGGGCACGGTCCGGGGCACGCTGCGCGCCGGCACCGGCTTCGGCGAGATCCTGAAGTCGACGTTCCCCCCGGGATCGATCACCGGGGCGCCCAAGATCCGGGCGATGCAGATCATCCAGGAATTCGAGCAGTCACCCCGAGGGGCCTACTGCGGAGCGATCGGGTACTCGAGCCGGTGCGGCCGCATGGCGCTGGACGTCTCGATCCGTACGCTCGAGCTGGAGCGAAGACCCGATCGAGCCGGGGGGTACGGCGGCCACGCGCTGCGGTACGGGGCGGGGTGCGGGATCGTGGCGGACAGTCGATCCGAGCTCGAAGTCGAGGAGAGTCATACCAAGACCGCCCTGCTTGCGCGCTTCATCGAGGAATGCTGCGACGGAACGATCGACTCGACGGGGGCTCAGGAGCCGGTCTCCCCGGAACCTGGCGAGCGGGCGTGGGCCTCGAGCTGAGCCTTCTGCACCCGCTCGATGTAGGCCTGTATCTGGGCGGCGACCACGTCCTCGTGCTGGTGGTTGAAGGTGAAGTCGAAGGCGACGCCGGCGTAGGTCCGCTGCATGCTGTCGATGTGGGTGTGCACCACCTTCCCCGTCACCAGGAGGGGAAGCTCGAGTTCCGGCTCGAGGGGCACCCTGATCCAGAAGACCCGGTGGCGTCCGAGGGCGGCGGCGGCGGCGGATTCCACCCGGAGCCCGACGCCCCCCCCGCCGAGGTTCATCAAGGTGGCCTTGAAGGAGGGCCCCGTGGTGGGGTGGACCGATTCGCTCTCGGGCAGCTGAACCGCCGGGGCACCGTCATCCCGGGACGAGGCCCATGCCAGTGCGACGGCGTGCTCCGCGGGTACCACGCTCTTCGGGTCGAGCAGGGGCCAGACCTCGACCTCGGGGAGGTTCATGTCCCGCGTGTCGAATCGAGGGGCTCGGCGCTGACAGCGCCGGACGTTCTCCGGGAGCGCGAGTCGGAGTGATCGGTGGGACCGGCTCCGGTCGGCGGCGGCGTCGTCGAGCCCGAGGTTCCGGGTCCTGAACATCCATCGGTTCTGGCCGATGGACATGGCTGCGACCAGCTCGATCCCGGATTCGATCTCGATCTGCCGGCCCAGCGCCATCGGGGCCTCGACCGTCATCTCCCGATCGGTGAGCCGGAGGACCTTGACTCGCCAGACCAGGTCGTTTCCGGATGCGTGGTCGTGCGGATCATCGGTGTCCGCGGGGGCATCCGGGCGGACCACCGCGAACTCGATGGCCCCACCGCGATCGAAGAGCTGCTGGAGCGAGCGTTTCCACTCATGGGTTCTGGATCTGGAAGCGGGCAAGGGACGGTCTCCCGATGGAGGGCTGGTGGCTGCCCGGGATCGGGCAGGGGACGGGTCCGAATAGATCATGCAGTACGGGATGGACCATGACAAGCACTGATCCGGGGGTAGCGACGAGCTCCGCCACCCGCGTGGGAGGGGACGGCGGCGGGCCGGCACCTCCACCCTTGAAAGCACCCCGGGAGCCGGAACGATTCAACTCCCGCGGGAAAAAACCATGAGGAGGTCGTCCTCGAGGTGCCTCGAGGGGGTCCAGCCGTGGAGACCGGCGAGTCGATCGAGCTCGGGCGCGGACCAGAGACGGAGCAGGCGCTCCTCGGGACCCGGGACCCTCGACCCGGGGTCGACCTCGGTCCCGCGTCGATAGCTGAAGATCGGCGCATCGGGAACCCAGGCCAGCTGCTGGGTGCCGGATCGATGGATGCCGTTCGGCCATTCCCCGGGATCCAGCAACTCATCGCACCAGCAGGCGACGTCGTCGAGCAGCAGGACACCGCCCTCGCCGACCGCCCGGGAGGCCAGTTCGAAGAGCCGCTCGAGCGGAGCATCCTCGAGGAACAGGTTGATGGTGTTCCCGAGGCAGCAGACCACGTCGAACGGACCCGCACCCAACCACGCGGGGTCGGGACCCAGGAAGTCCTCCTCGATCAGCTGGATCCCGGGGTCCGCGCACCAGCGGCGGCCGCCGTCCCCGGGGATCGACGAATCGACCGCGACCACCATCGTCCCGCCGAGGGCGAGGGGCCGGGCGATCCGGCCCCGACCGGCGCCGAGGTCCGCGACGCGGCCCCCGGGCTCGAGGTAGCCGGCGATGCCGCCGAGCTGGGCCGCGGTCTCCTCCTCGTCGTAGGGTGCGAAGTCGCCGTCGGGGGTCATGGCGCCCCCGGGGAGAGATCGAGCCCGCGGGCGATCTCCAGGATGCGCCTGCGCTCCTCGGGGTCGAGTCGCTGGTCGCCGAAGCGGATGCGGTACAGCGCGTCGACGAGCATCATCAGCTCGTCGCTCGCCCGGGGACGGCCGCTCGCGACCCGACTGCAGAAGACGAGGGGGGTTTCGTGAGGCTGCTTGGAATACCCGCTTCCCGCGATGCGGTCGAGGGCGATCGACCAGAACCGCAGGTCGTTCGAGAGTCGACGCCGGGCCGCGGCATCGGGGCAGCTGACCCCGAGCTGACGGAGGATCCGGCGTCGGCGCCGGGCGATCGAGAGCAGGACCACGGCGAAGCTGGTCATGATGACCACCACCGAGCCCATCCAGAGGTAGCCGGCGATGCCGAACGCGAAGAATCGGTTCGCCGAGGCCAGCCAGCCGGAGATCGAGGTGAGCAGCTCGTTCAGGGAACCCAGCCAGTTCCGGGTGATCCGTTCCGTGAGGTTCTGCTGCGAGCGCTGGTCGAAGCCGACGATCGCGGAATTCCAGAAGAAGTCGATCCGGTCGTAGATCCATCGCCAGCTGTCGGCCCACGATTCGTTGGCCGCCTGCTGGCTCTCGAGGAAGCCCTGGGGGGATGGATCGAAGGGGGACCACTGGTACTCCCCGGTCCGTGCCTCCGTCCACGCATGGGCGTTCGACTCACGGACGACGTACCGCTCGGTGACGTCGTTGTACTCGACGGCCACGTATCCGGTGACCAGCCGGGACTCGATCCCGATGCTCCGGCACATCGCGGTCAGGGCGGAGGCGAAGTACTCGCAGTGGCCGAACCGGTACCGGGTGAGGAAGCTGAGGATGGGATCCTCCCCTCCCACCTGGATGAAGTCCCGGAGGTCGGTGGTGTACCGGCAGTTGTCCTCGAGCCAGGTCTTGAGGGAGTCGGCGACCCTGCGATTCCGCTGCCAGATGGTCTCATCGGGTCCGATCTCCGTATCGACCCCCTGCCCGGCAAGCGCCGCCAGCGTGAGCTCCCTGATCCCGGGGACCGGAAATCGAACGGCCCGGACCGGTGCCGGGGGGCCGCCGCCGAGGATTTCGAGCACCTGCTCGCTGGGAAAGGGCTGGACCCGGATCCCGTAGCCCGAATAGCTGTCGATGACCTGGCGACCGGAATCGGTGGCCAGCAGGTTCGACCGGTTGAAGATGACCTCCCGCGGGTCGAAGGTCGAGATGGAGACCGGGGCCCATGGGCTGAAGAAGATGTCGGTGGCCATCGAGCGCATCTCGAACCACAGGGTGTAGGTCTGGATCTGCTGCGGGATCTTGACCCGACTGAGGTCGATGAACCGGGAGGGACCCACCCGGACCGAGAGGAGGTTCTCGCGGTCGGAACCGGGGTCGGCGACCCACCGACCGAGCGTGGGGTCGTAGCGCTCGAGGATCGCGCCTCGCAGCAGCACGGGTTCGACCCACTTCGCACTCTGGCCGCCGGGATCCACCCAGCGCATCGTGAAGACCTCGCGTCGCGAGCTGGTGATGCGCTCGCTGGAGATGAGATCGACGGTCTCCGCGAACCCGGACTTCTGCTCGCCCCGGTTCCCGGACACCCCCGAACGGAACAGGATCTGCCGGGGGAAGAGCACGAAGACGACGATGCTGATCAGGATGATCCCCAGCGATGCGAACACCGCCAGAAGCCGGACCCGGGAGAGGTCCGGCAGCCCGAAGCGGGTCTCGAGGGGGGGGGCGTGTCCGCGCCCGGCGGGCACCGAGCGTCGCCGTACGGACTCCGCGTTGGCCGACCCCGAATGAAGCTGGAAGAGCATCACCACGAAGACGAGGGTGACCAACCAGAGCACCACGATGATCCCGAAGAGGAACCGGTCGCTCTGGATGATGGATGAGATCACCAGGATCGCCGAGAGGAGGATCTGCTGGGCGTCCTCCCGGGTCGTGCGTTCCTGAAACTGACGAAGCACCAGCAGGATCAGCACGAATATCCCGAGCAACTCCATGACCCGGCCGGTGTCGGGTTCGCTGAGCCAGCTCAATCCGACCAGCACCAGTGCGAGGAGGGCCCCGATGTTGACGAGGGACCGACTGAGGTGGATCGACCGGTGTCCCTCGCAGAGGTACCAGCTCGAGAGCAGGATCGGGCCGCAGAGCACCAGCAACCAGGGCCGGAAGGTGGCCACGGACGCCGCGGCGAGCGAGAGGATCAGCAGAAGGAGCAACCAGAGTCGGAATCGGCGTCGGAGGTTCATGCGAGTACCCCCCCCTCGGGCAGCGGGGACCTCGATTCGCCGCGCGGGGTGGCCGGGGACTCGACGTCGAGGACCTGATCCATCCGGGTCGCGCTGTAGTGCAACGCCCGGTCGGGGAGCAGTGCGGGATCGATCCCTGCGGGGTGCAGCACCACCAGCGAGCATCGTTCCTCGTCGCCGAGTTCGGGGGCGTCGCGGGGTTCCCGGGGGCGGGACAGGTCGATGAGCGAGAGCGCGGTGAGGACCCGCTCGCGATGCCAGCGGCCCCGGCGAACGGGAATCGACGGGACGCCCGCCCCCAGCACGGTGAGTCCGAACTCCACGCCATGCTGTTCCGCGACGCTGGCCAGGGACGCCGCGATGGTGATGGCCCGCTCCTCCAGGTCCTCCGCGCTCACCCCGGAGCCGGCGTCGAACCGGAGTTCCGCCGGCTCCCGGGAGAGGTCGACCACCACCCGGACGCGGGGAGGGCACGACATGGAGCGCTGGATGACCAGTGGATCCTCGGAGATCCCCGATCGTTTCCAGGCGATCTGGCGGATGCTGTCCCCGGGCTTGAACTCGCGGACCGAGTAGAAGTCCTCGCCCACCCCGGGCCGACGGGAGATGCCGAAGCCCCCCGGCCCCCCGGTGGTGACCGCACGGAAGACCTCCTCCCGGACCGGATGGGTGCGCGGATGGACCAGGATCTGGTGGGGATGGTCGAGATCCATCGCGCGGTCGTTGAAGCCGAAGGGGAACCGCGAGGTGATGCGGATCCGACGCAGGTCGATCACCCCTCGAGTCGCGGGCCAGAGGACGGAGCCGCAGGCCTGCGATGCCCCGGGACCCACCCGGGTGATCCAGCCGTAGCTCTGGGCGGCGAGCATCGGGAAGGCGAGGGCACGGCCCCGTTCATCGACCTCCTTGACCTGCAGGGCGAACGCGGAGCGGCGACGGGAGCGGTTCTCCACCACGTAGCGCAGTTCGAGGGGCTCACCGACCACGGCGCGTCGGACCTCGGGCCTCCGCACCTTCAGCTTCCTCATCATCGAGGAGCCGACCACCCCGGAGACGAGGATCAGGGCCAGCAGGACCCCGAAGGACCAGACCACGAGGTTGTTCGGCCGCTGGGCCGCGGCCAGTCCCACGAAGACCGTCAGCAGGATGAAGAGGATCCCGGGAAGATGGATTCGGTATCGAAGCTTCATGGCCCTGTACGAGCGACCCCGCTCAGCGGGCGTAGCGGTCGATCTCCCGACGGATGCGTTCCTGCTCGGAGATGACGTGTTCATCGGTGGAGGTCGAGGAGCCGGACATGTCGATGAGCAGGACCTTCGAGCCGTCGAGCATGGGCAGGGACTCGAAGAGCTCGACCATCGGGTACCCGGGGTGGACGCAGCGCACGAGCCACTCCTCGCTCATCCACCCTGCCCCGAAGGCATCGACCTTCATGGAGAAGTCGCCGTTGTGGTCGGAGGTCGCCTTGGCCACGACCTCTCGCCGCAGGCTTCGGGGATCACGGACGAGCTCCACCCGCGCCCCGGGGATCGCCTCCCCCCTGATCATTCCGTCGTCCAGTTGCGCGGCTTCGACGAAGCGCGCGCCGGACTGGTAGGCGGAGAGGACCCGCCCGTGGAGCATGTCGCGATCGGAGCCGCAACCCCCGAGCAGCAGGAGATGGAGGACCGCCGTGCACCAGAGTGGAAAGAGGAGTGGTCGCGTCATGGCGTTCAAGCCCCCGAATCAGAGCACGAAGAAGAGGACGATGCCCGCCAGCGCGAGCACCAGGAAACCGAGACCTACGACCGGCCCGAGGGCGGTCGCGATGCGGCGGGTGTTGTGTACGAGACTTCGGTTCTCGAGGACGTCCATCACCTCGGGGACGGGATCCCCGACGTCGACGTGGTCCCAGTCGATTTCCGCGGAACGGCTGCGTGATTCCTCCAGTGCCGCGCGGGCATGGCCCTGCTGCGAGCGGGGCACCTTGACCTGGGCGCCGGTGAACCCCGAACCGGTGCAGCCGAGTCCGATGCCGAGGGTCTCCTTCTCGAACACGAACGCGGGGATGCCGGAATCGACCAGCACGGACCTGAGTTCCTGCGCCTCGAGTTCGTTCCGGCACTCCTCGAGCACCACCAACTGGTCGTCCTCGCTGCTTGGTCTGGTCATCGTGCGCCTCCTGAACTGGAGTCCTGTTCCGGGCAGAACCAGTCCACAAGGGTATCGAGTCGGTCGAGATCCACCCGGGAACCGCCCGGAAGCGAGCCGGAGGGATGGTCGGAGAGGGTGACCCCGCTGAGCGAGTCCTCCCCGGCCTCCAGCACCCTCACCCAGACGTGCTCCCGGGAACCGGGCAGGAGCTCCATGGCGATGCAGGCGAGCAGGCTGGATCCGGAGCGGTGGAGTTCGAGGAACCTGGGCCAGAGGGAGCGGGCGATCGCCGAACGGTGCCGGGTCCACGACGGGGTCCGCTCCAGTGCGGACTCCCCGGAGTCGATGGAGTCCATGGTCTCGCGAGGCCAGACGTGGATCTTCCGGAAGGTCCCCGCCAGTTCCGGGCTGCACAGCACCGCACGAGCCACCAGCAACGGATTGTCCCGGGATCCACCAAGGGTCTCGCGGTGCCGGCGACCGCCGACCGAGCCGTCCGAGAGGAATTCGGTGCACCGGGTCCAGTCCTGCAGCATCAACCGGGCCGGGGGTCCGATCTCGAAGGGTTCTCCGGGGCCGGGAGTGCCTCGCGCCACCAGCATGGCTCCGACTGCATTGAGGAGTTCGTGGGCCGTGGACATGCGTTCGCCGGGGAGCTCGAGGAGCTCGAGCTCAGGACATCCACACCGGTGCAGGCCCCGGGTGTGCAACCAGATCGAATCCGCGTGTTCGGGTGGCGACTCGAGTGCGAACGCATCGACCCGGAAGAGCATCTCCTCGTGGATGGTGGGTGCGTCCCCGCGGAAGTGCAGCGAAAGCTCCTCGGGACCGAACCACTGCTCGGTCTCCTCGTCGAGCAGGGCGAGCGGCTCCGTCGAGGCATCCACCAGGAGGCCCGCCATCCTGGTCCACGTGTCGAGGGGCTGCTGGGGGTCGAGGATGGTCTGCACGGCGAGCAGCCAGCGTGCCTGCGCCGCCACGGGCGGGAGCCCCTCCGGATCCTGCACCTGCTCGACCCAGACCACCGCCGGGATCGGATGCGATCCGATGGCGACCGGCATGGACCAGAGCGCGAATGGAGGGCCCGCGAGCTGCTCGTCGAGTTCCCGAACCGACTCCTCGGCGGAGGACCGCTCGAGCAGGAACCGGCTCAGCTCCTCGCGGGAGGGCGGCTGTTCACCCCCCAGCGCCACCGCGAGGGTCGAGGGGCCGGGATCCGGCAGCCCCCAGGGTTCGACCTGGTTGCTCCCGAGGATCGAGAGTCCGATGGCGCGTGATTGGTCCGGGTCTTGGTTCATGGTGCGTCCCGAGTGGCCGTCAATCATAGGACCCCGAAAAGCCTGAGGAGCACGAAGCACCCGAACAGCAGGAAGAGGCCCAGGAGGCAGTAGCGCATGAGGGTGGTCTCGGAGCGTCGCAGTTCCTCGTGCCTGGCATCGAACGTCGACTGCTCGGTGATGATCGCCTCGAGCAGCGAATCGAGTTCCTCGTGATCCTCGGAAGGCACCAGTACCCGCCAGGGCCCCTGACCGAGGTCGAGGTGGCGGGATTCGCCTTCGCCGGGAGGATGGGGCGACGGGGACGGGGAAAGTGGTCCCGGCATCGAGGGATCCCGGAGGTTGAGCCGCGGCTGGAGCTCGATGGGCTGCTGGGGATCGTCGTCGGGTTCGCCGGACGAGGATCGGGAACCCGCGACGATCGAGTCGGAACCGGCGTCCACCAGGATCGCGTCGAACTCCATGGACAGGATGGTGGTGACCACGTTCATGGCTTCCGTCGGATTCGAGAACTCGTGGAGCAGGAACCAGTCCCTGTGCGGCGTGTCTTCCATGGCCGGTCTCAGTTGGCGACGATGTTGACGAGTCGTCCGGGGATGACGACGACCTTGCGCACGGTCTTGCCCTGGATGATCCCGGCGATGCGGTCATCCGCGAGCGCGGCCCGTTCCATCTCCTCCTGGTCCGCGTCGGGAGGGAGCGAGATGCGACTGCGCACCTTCCCCAGGACCTGGACGGGGATCTCCACCAGCTCGTCCCGGAGCATGTCCGGGTCGAAGACCGGCCAGTCCGCGTGCGCGATGGAGCCCTCGCGTCCCATGCGGTGCCAGAGCTCCTCGCCGAAGTGGGGCACGAAGGGGGCGAGGATCCTGAGGAATCGATCCAGCTGGTCTGCGGAGAGACCGGTGCCGGTGGCACGGTTGACGAACTCGATCATGGAGGCGATCGCGGTGTTGAAGGAGAGCCGCTCGATGTCCGATCCCACCTTCGAGATGGTCCGGTGGAGGAGTCGCTCGAGGTCGGGGTCGGCGTCCTCGACCAGGCGCAGCTCCCCGCCGGACTCGTCGACCACCAGGCGCCAGACCCGCTGGAGGAACCGGTACACCCCGACGATGTCCCGGGTGTTCCAGGGTGCGGAGGCCTCGAGGGGCCCCATGTACATCTCGTAGAGGCGCATGGTGTCCGCCCCGTATTCGGCCACGACCGCGTCCGGGTTGACGACGTTCTTCAGCGACTTCGACATCTTGGCGATGATTCGCTCGACCGGGTCGCCGGTGGAGGTCTCCACGTGGCCCCCGCTCCCGTCCTCGGTCACCTCGTCGATGGCGACCAGCGATCCGTCCTCCCGACGGTAGGCGTAGGAGGTGATCATCCCCTGGTGGAAGAGCTTGGTGATGGGTTCCGGGGTGGGCACCTCCCCCAGGTCGTAGAGGATCTTGTGCCAGAATCGCGCGTACAGCAGGTGGAGCACCGCGTGCTCCGCGCCGCCTATGTAGAGGTCGACCGCCCCGATGTCGTGCTTCGAGAAGTCGAAGTCCTCCTCCCCCGGGGCCGGGACGACGGGTCCGGAGCTGCCGCCCGCGGAACGAAGCCAGTAGCGCTCCGCGTCGCGGTCGACGAAACGCGAGTCGTCCCCCGGGGAGCAGTACCTCAGGTAGTACCAGCACGAACCCGCCCAGCCCGGCATGGTGTTGGTCTCGCGACGCACCGGGGTCGAGGGATCGAGCAGGTCGGGATCCACTCCGGCCTCGCCGGCGGTGGTGTTCACCCAGTCGGTGGCCTTGCCGAGGGGGGGCGTGGGATCGTCGCTCTCGATCGGCTCGTAGTCCTCGAGGTCCGGGAGCGAGACGGGGAGGGCCTCCTCGGAGACCGGGTAGTGCCTTCCCTCCGCGTCGTAGACGATTGGAAAGGGTTCGCCCCAGTACCGCTGCCGGCTGAAGAGCCAGTCACGAAGCTTGTAGTTGACCTGGCCGCGACCGAGCCCCTTCGCCCTGAGCCACTCGATGATCGCCCGCTTCGCGTCCTCGACGGGGAGGCCGTCGAGGGACAATTCGTCGTTGGAGCTGTTGACGATGTTCCCGCTCCCGGTGCAGGCCCCCTGCTCCAGGTCGCCCCCGCCGTCGACGACCCGGACCATCGGCAGACCGTACCTGCCGGCGAAGGCATGGTCGCGCTCGTCGTGGGCGGGCACCGCCATGATCGCACCGGTCCCGTATCCCATGAGGACGTAGTCCGCGGTCCAGATCGGGATGGCGGCTCCGGTGGCGGGGTTGACCGCGTCGAGGCCGAGGGCGATGCCGGTCTTCTCCTTGGAGTCCGCCATGCGATCGACGTCGGAACGGTTCCGCGCGGCCTCCACGTATTCGCGGAGGTCCTCTCGGCCCCCGGCCTCGAGGGCCCGGTCCACCAGGGGGTGCTCGGGAGCCACCACCATGTAGGTCGCGCCGAAGATGGTGTCGGGCCGGGTGGTGAAGACCTCGAGCGCATCCTCCCCGACCTTGAAGCTGATCGAGGCACCCTCGGAACGTCCGATCCATTCCCGCTGCATGGTGCGGGTGGATTCCGGCCAGTCGAGAAGCTGCAGGTCGTGGAGCAGTCGGTCGGCGTACTCCGTGATCCTGAACATCCACTGCCGGAGCGGCTTGCGAAGCACCGGGAACCCCCCCCGCTCGCTTCGGCCGTCGATCACCTCCTCGTTGGCGAGGACCGTCCCGAGCTTCGGGCACCAGTTGACGGTCTGGTACCCGAGGTAGGCGAGCCTGATCGAGTCGAGGTAACGTTCGACGTCCTCGGGGCCAAGGGGGCCGTCGTGGCCCTCGGGGACGTGCCGGCCGGACTCCAACGCACTTCGCATCTCGTCGATCGGTCGCGCACGACCGCTGGACCGGTCGAAGTAGGATCCGTACGCCTTCAGCCAGATCCACTGCGTCCACCGATAGTACTCCTCGTCGGTGGTTGCCAGTTCCCGGGACCAGTCGAAGCTGAACCCGAAGCTCCTCAGCTGTCGCCGGTAGTTCTCGATGGCGTTCGCGGTGGTCACCCGGGGATGCACCCCGGTCTGCACCGCGTACTGCTCCGCGGGCAGTCCGAAGGCATCGAATCCCATGGGATGGAGCACGTTGAAGCCCTTCATCCGCTTGTAGCGGGAGATGATGTCGCTCCCGATGTATCCCTCGGGATGCCCGACATGCAGTCCGGCCCCTGATGGGTAGGGGAACATGTCCAGGCAGTAGAACTTAGGTCGGCTCGCGTCGAAGCCCGGCTCCCCGGGGTTCGGGACCCGGTAGGTCTCCTGCTCGTCCCACCAGGACTGCCAGCGCGATTCGATTCGGTTGGCGAGCGCGGCGTCGTAGCGATGGCCCGGCGTCTCGTTCTGATCCTTGTCGTTGCTGGTCGGATCGGTCATGGGGGAGCGTCCTGCCGGGGTGGTTCGTGGGCGGACCCGGCATGGTCTCCGCCGAGGTGGTGGACACTGTATCACCCGGGGGCAAGAGGTTCGAGCGGGAAACGGGCGGACGAGCGGGCGTCGAGGTCGGTCGCTAGGAGACCAGCGGTTGCTGTCGCTTCGCGAGGTGCTTCATGGTCTCGCCGACCAGGTAGAAGCTGCCGGTGACGCAGATGAGGTCCTCGCGGCTGACCGCGCGGGAGGCGAGTTCCAGCGCCTCGGGAAGGGTGTCCGCGATCTGCGACATCTTGCCGCTGCGCTCCGCGAAGGCTCGCTGGAGGTCGGCGGGGGCGGCGGCCCGCGGGTTGCCCTGGGCGCGGGTGAAGATCACCTTGTCCGCACCGAGATTGACCCGGTCCAGCATGGCGGTGACGTCCTTGTCCTGGCAGCAACCGAAGATGCAGACCATGGAGTCGTAGGGGATGTGGGCCCCGACGCAGCGCATGAGCGCGGAGATGGATTCCGGGTTGTGGGCCCCGTCCACCAGGATGCGCGGACTGTTCCAGACCAGCTCCATCCGGCCCGGGAGCCTGGTCTCGGCGAGACCGCTGGTGACCCGGTCGTCGGGGCAGTCGAAGCCGGCGCCCTTCAGGACGTCGACGATGGCGAGCGCGAGACCGCAGTTGCTCGCCTGGTGCTCCCCGGCGAGGGGGACCGGGAGATGCTCGAGGCGACTCCGATCCGTGTAGAGGCAGACCCGGGTGTGCGGCCCGAGTTCGTTGGTCGAGCAGAACCGGTTGCTGAACTCGATGTCCTTGTTGACCACCTTGAACGGGGCGCCGACCTCCTCGGCCTTGGCCCGGAACACGTCCTCGACCTCCGGGGCCTGCTCGAAGATGATGGCCGGGACGTCGCGCTTGAAGATGCCGGCCTTCTCCGAAGCGATCTCGACCAGGGTGTTGCCGAGGATGTGCTCGTGGTCGCGAGCCACGTGGGTGACCGCGGTGACCTCGGGGCGGATGACGTTGGTCGAGTCGAGTCGACCCCCGAGTCCGGCCTCGATGATCGCGATGTCGACCGCCTCCTCCGCGAAGTGCTTGAACGCGACGGCGGTCATGATCTCGAAGAAGGTCGGTTCGATCCCGAGCCGGTGGGCGGCCTCCGCGACCGACTTGATCAGGCTCACGAACTGTGCGTGGGTGATCATGTGCCCGTCGATCTGGATGCGTTCCCGCAGGTCGGTGAGGTGGGGCGAGGTGTAGGAGCCCACCGCGTAGCCGCAGCTCTGCAGCATCGCGCTGACCATCGCGCAGGTGGAGCCCTTGCCGACCGTGCCGGCCACGTGGATGGTCCTGATCTGCTGCTCGGGGTTGCCCATCTCCTCGAGGAGGGTTCGCATGCGATCCAGCTTGAAGGTGTCCTTGTCGCGAATCACGCGCATCCGCTCCACGTCGGGACGACGCAGCAGGTACCGGATGGCCGTGGGGTAGCTGGTGATGGAATCCGGCGTGAGGCCGCCGGGCTTCATCTCAACGCCCGAGGACGCCTTTCCGGGGCTCCCCTTGGTCGATCCCTTGGACTTGGCACGGGCTGGCTTGGCCGCCACGGCCCCTCCGGTGCGAGGCTTGGAGGAGGCACGCTTTTTTGTGATTTTGGCCATAAGGAGCAGTGTAGCAAATCAGGGGCTGGATTCCAAACCTCCAGTCATAAGAGCAACCCACGCATGTACTTATGCATGTCCCGGGCCGGTGTCCCCCGGGGGCTGGGGATCGTCGGGCGAGGCGCGGCGCGAGGCGCTGGGGAAGTGGTCGTCCAGCTCGCGAAAGGTCTGCTCCAGGGCTTCCGGGACCACCCAGATGATCTCGTCCGGGAGCAGCAGGTCCGTGCCGTGGCCAGCGGCGTCCAGGGCCACGTTCAGCCGATGGGTGAAGGCGTGGTTGCCGATCAGGCCGACCACCGTCCCCGAGAGTTCGTGCGCGAGGATTCCACCCAGGAACCGGACGATCTCGCCGGCATCGCCGTCACCCACCTCCACCATGACGATGGTTCGTTCGCCCAGCGAGACCGCCGAGACGCTTTCGGCCTCGATCTCGGCCTCGGCGAACACCGCCGCGAGGCGATCGATCATGTCCCGGGCCTCCGAGGCCTCGGGCCCCAGGGCACCGATGCGCCGCACCCTGGCCAGCTGCTCGCCGGACAGGTCGATGGGCATGACGGGATCCGAATCGGAAGACGAGTCGGCGTGGTCATGGGGTGGCTCGTCGGTCAAGGAGTCCCTTCCGGACGGGGGGCATCGGGTCGCTCGGTCGACGTTCGCGGACCGGAGGGCCGGGAGGGCAGGCGGGCCCCGACCTGCCCTCGCCAGCGTTCCATCTCCTGCTGGAGGAGCCGAACGAGATCGGGATGACTCAGGGACAGGTCGACGGTCTCCGCGGGATCCCGGTCCAGATCGTACAGCTCGACCGCTCCGGTGTCGAAGAATTCGATCAGCTTGTGGGATCCGAGCCTGCAGGCGGCGACCGGCGTGGTCCGCCAGGGCCCCTCGACGCTGGCGTCGCGCTCCAGGTAGACGGGGAAGTGCCAGTGCAGGGCGGTGGCTTCCATCGGTCGTCCCAGGATCGCAGGCTCGAGGTTCCGCCCGTCGAGTGACCGCTCCGGGGGCGAGACCCCCGCCGCGGCGTGGATGGTCGGGACCAGGTCGCGCAGGAGGACCGGGACATCGCATCGTCCGGGCTCGAACGGGGTGGGCCACCTCACCGCGAGCGGGACCCGGATTCCTCCCTCGTAGAGCATCCCCTTCGAGCCGCGGAGCGGTCCGTTGTCGGCAAGCGGGCCGTACCCACCGTTGTCCGAGGTGAAGACCACCATGAGCGGACGGGATCGATGCGCGGTGAATTCCCGAAGCACCCGACCGACCGCGGCATCCACCGCAAGCACCATCGCATCGTACTTCTGGTCGCGCGGCCGGGACCCCGCAAGCCGCGCCCGGGAGGCGGCCAGCAGGTCGGGGCGGGGCTGGATCGGGGTGTGCACCGAGAAGAAGGACAGCTGGAGGAACAGGGGGCGGGGATCATCCGATTCGATGAACCGGACCGACTCCTCGACGAGACGGTCGGTCAGGTACTCGCCCTCGGGTCCATCCGACAAGGCGGGGTTTCGATACGGGCTTCGATAGGATTTCGGATGACCCGCGCCGGTCCCACCCCGCTGGTCGGTGAACCCGTAGTCGATCGGATCCCGCCCGAGGTGGAACTTGCCCACGTGCACGGTGCGGTACCCCGCGGCCCGGAGGTCGTCGGCGAGGGTGTCCTGGGCCGGATCGAGGAAGCGCTGGTTGGGGACCGGTTCGATGGCTCGATCGGCGGCCTTGCCGCGTGCGGAACTCCCGACGGTGAGCACGCCGTGGCGGGCGGTCGCTTGACCGGAGAGGAGGCTCGCCCGGGTCGGCGCGCAGTTCGGGGCGTCGGCGTAGGCGTTCTCGAAGACCATGCAGTCCGCAGCCAGTCCGTCGATCACCGGGGTCGGGTGCGAGGTTCCCCCGGTGAAGCCCACGTCGTGCCAGCCAAGGTCGTCGACCACCAGGTAGAGGATGTCCGGAGCGACCGCCGCCGGGGCCCGGACTTGCTGGTCCGAGGCCGGATCCTCCTGGAGGAGGGCGTGCGTGGTCGACGCGAATCCCAGGAGCAGGGGTGCCAGCGATGCGGTAAGGATCTGGTTCATGGTGATTCCGGGGGGACTCGATTCTAGTTCGCGGCCGAGGCGATCAATAGGGCGTTCGTCGAAGCAACGTATCGGGATCGCCGCGAAGCTCCTCGTAGAGCTCCCGCAGCGGGGTCCCCGGATCCGGGGCCACGGGTTCCGGGGGGTCGTATCCGAGAAGACGAAGCACGTGCTGCGAACGGAGCGCGAGGACCGAGGAGATCCCGAGCGGATCGACGGCGTCCAGTCGCCACGCGGGGAGGACCCCGGCCCAGGCTCCCTCCGCCGGCACCGGGTGCGTGCCGCGTGGATCGAGACCTGCGAGTCCCACGAGTTCGAGCCAGTGCGGCCAGGGAAAGTGGAACCCCGCCTCCGGGACGATCGAGGTCGACTCGAGCACCAGCTCGACCTCGGGTGGAAGCCCGGGGCGTCCCAGCAGCCGGTGTCGCTTGTACCGTGCGACCGCGTCGAATCCGTTTCCGCGCAGTCCGATCCTTCCCCGCCCCGGCAACTCGCAGTACAGCGCCACCGGACCCGCGTGGTCGTCGAGGGGGGAGGCCTGTGCCTCGAAGCGAGTGATGATCTCGCACCATCGATCGGGCACGCCTCCCTCGAGCAGGTGGTGGCTGTAGGCGACGTCGATCATCTGGTTCTGGATCCTCGCCAGGCTGGTGTCGCGAAGGCGGAGTTCCCGGATCGCGAAGTCCTCGATCAACCCCCCCCACTCCCCGCGATCGTGTTCGAGGTCGTCCCAGGCGAGCTGTAATCGATGCGGATCCGAACGCAGCCGTCCCAGGTACTCGTTTCGCCGGGCCCGGGTGTTCGCGAGGAAGAACCGCATCAGTCGTTCATGACGGGTCGGCCAGAGCCGGTCGAGCGCATCGACGAGCTCGTCGATCTCCCGATGGGCGGGAAGGTCGTCGTCCCACTGGCCGAGATCGATGTGGATCATCGAGCGGTGTGCCGGCTGCTGGTAGCGGAGGACGTCGCGCAGGCGACCCTCGGGGAGGGTCCCCTGCCCGCGAAGGGCGTCCGCCCGGGCGAGGGAGCCCTCGGAGTCGGCGGTCCGCCCGGAGTGCAGCTGGACCCGGGAACGCATGTCGTGCGCGATGTGCCGGATGACCGGAGACTCCACCTCGAGCAGGGGGCGCGTTGCCCGGAGCACGCGGTCGGTCGATCGTGGTCCGCCGCGCGCCACCCGGAGGTCGAAGATCGCGAGGGCCCGGGCGAGGGAATGCTCGGAGAACGCCACGCCGTCCAGCGACGCGGCGGCGAGGGGAAGCGCGGCGGGCTCGCGGGGAAGGCGGACCACCTCCAGGCCCTCGATCTCGGTGCGCGCATCCCGGGGATCCTCCACGAGCGCGATCCTGCGAAATCCCCAGCGGCGCGCGGCCCGGGCCTTGGCGGGCAGGGTGTCCGGGACCACCGGCGAGAACCCGACCGGGTTGGTGGAGAGACCGCCGGTGGCGACCAGGTCCTCGGGCCAGGGACAGTCGAAGAGCCAGAGCAGCGCGCCCAGCGCCGCAGGAAGGGCGAGGCTGTCGCCGGAGGATTCGCCCTCGAGCCGGAGCAGGGCACGTGGCTGGAGCGACTCCGGGAGGAACTCGGAAAGCGGCTCGCACGCCATGGCGATGGCTCGCTCGATCGCCCCGACCGAGTCGGAATTCGAGGCATCGGCGGAGGAACGCTCCGCGAAGGGCGAGCCGAGGGAACGGGACGAGTGCGAGAACTCCAGCACCCCGAGTCCTCCCTCGGACTGGTCGCGCGCACCGACCACCGGGACCATCCCGGCGGGGAGCCAGGTCCGGTCCACGCCGCGGGTGGAGGCGGGAAGCTGCAAGGCGCCGCCGAGTCGTTGATCGACTTCTCTCAGGAGTCCCTCGACCCAGAGCCGGGCCTTGCCATGTCGAACGAGCTCGACGAGGTCCCGGGGATCGTGGGAAAGCAGCCAGTCCCAGCCGGGACTGGCGGGTTGGTCGACCGACCTGACTGGCTGGTGGTTCGTGACGGGGAACTCCGGGTCGGGGGTTCAGAGCGAGAAGCGTTCGCCACCGGCGAGGGCAACCACGATCGGCTGTCCCACGAGCCTCGTCTGGGTGTCGAGCCCGAAGGGGTCCAACGACACGACCCAGGTATCACGATCCCCGTCGAGGGAGCTGGCGGACAGGACCCCGATTCTGACGGAATCGATCCGATCGCACCAGCCCTGCTCGGCGTCGAATTCGACGCTGACCCGCCAGTCGGACTCCAGGAGCGCGCGGATCCCCGCCTGGCTGCCGTCGGCGCAGAGGATCCGTCCCTGTCGCTTCTGGAAGTTGTCGATCATCCGGGGACTCGGCCGGCCGCCATCGAACACCAGTTCGCGGGCGAGGCTCGGTACCGGGCAGATGGCGGTGACGGGCGGGACCTCCAGTGCGGGGTCCAGCGCGAGGGCCTCCCGCTGGGTCTCGCCCAGCGGGTGGCGGATGACGGACAACGCCAGCCCGGGCTGGAGCAGGTCCATCGCGGAAGCGTCCCGGTACTCCTCGAGGAGGGCTGCGGCTTCGTCGTCGAGCAGCAGGGTCCGGCACTCGTGCAGCACGCCCTCCAGCGACTCGTGGGCCTCACGGAGGAGGCTGCCGCATTCGAGGTCGGCGTGGAGCAGCCAGCAGGCATCCTGCGCCTCGATGACCGACCGAACGAGTTGGGCGCCATGATCAGAACGAAGCCCCGGCAGGAGCAGGCCGCTCCACGCCGCGATCGACGAGGGGAGTTCGGTGGACTCGGTCGCGGGGATCGAGCCGGGCCAGGACCTGAACGCCGAGGGTTCACCCCAGGCGAACAGGCCCGCGGAGGCGAACACGACCTCCAGGGCGGTCGGGGCCTCGTGGAGGCGTCCCTCGAGGGCGGCGATGGCCGACTGTCGACGTGATTCGGGGGAGGCGAGGGGGTCCACGGTGGAGTTCCTTACGTGTTCGAATCGGCGTCCCGGAGGAGGTCGATCGCGCCGCCCGCGGGGCGACGTTGAGACGACGACGTCGAACCCGGCTTCCTGACCGGACCGGGAACGAATCGGGGGATTTTTTCACTGGATCGGGTCATCCACCACCCCCGGATCCCTGGAGGGCGGACTTCAGGCTCGGGAAAAGTCGGGCGTGCGCCTTCCGGTAGCGGGAGAGCTGCTGGTAGGCGGCCTCGGGACTGGAGAGTGACAACAGCCGCTGGACCTGCTCGCGGAGCAGCGGTTCCAGGATCAGGTCGACCTGGCACCGGACCCGCTGGTCGTCGAGGTCCTGCCGGCGGGGTGCGTGCATCCGCGGGGCCGAGTGGATCTCGTCGTCGATCGCCCGCAGCCGCTCGGTGAGCCGCCTGCGGGAGATTCGATGCTGCTCGAGGAGGGTGTCGATCTCGTCGCGCGGAGCGTCGGGGTCGATCCGTTCCCGAAGGTCCGATTCAAGCAGGTCGAGACCGACCTGCCGGGGATCAAGCCTCGGCCAGCACTGCAGGGCGGCCATCCGGACCCGGGCGTCGACCCCGCCCCCGGGGTTCCACGCGATGTTCAGCCTCAACGTCCCCAGGTCGGTGGCACCTCGGGGACGGGCTGCCCCGTCGGGCGCGGCGGCCTCGACCTCCGAGGACTCGAGGTCGACGGATCGCACCCTCGGCGATTCGGGGGAGTCGGGCCGCGGCATGCCGGTGATGCCCATCCGTCCGTGGCGGGCGGCGAAGTCGAGGGCGCGACGCCGCACCAGCTTGGGCGCCGCGAGGTAGACGAGCACCTGCCCGGGTGCCCCCTCGAAGCCCGCGAGCAGGGTGCCGAGCTCGGCACGCCGACGATAGTCCTCGAGCATGTGGGCGATGAAGTCCTGGGCCAGGGAGGTGTCGCGAAGCATCGAATACTGCCGGTTCAGCGTCCAGGCGTCCGGATCGTTGGCGGGACCGTTGATCAGCATCCCCTGGAGTCGTTCGTAGAGTGCCTCCCAGAGCAGGGTCCACACCGACTTCCAGCCCTCGGACCGGAGGGTGAGCGACTGGAGTTGTTCGTGGCTGAATTCCATGGGCTCACCCGGCGGGCGTCTCGTGGATCGATCACTGAAGGAGCAGCATACTCGCATCCTGTTAGCATCTGCCTCGTCATGAGCGAGATCGGAAACTGCATCGATTCCTCACTCCCCGTCGCACGGGAGTACAAGCGCCGCTGGCAGTCGCATCCCGCCCATGGCGGGGAGGGCTTCACCGACCTCACGATCCGCATACACCGCTGCTGCTCGTGGCTGGGTCGGGCACAGCACGTCGCGGGGGAGTCGGGGGACTCGGCCCTCGACGACCAGCTGGTCTTCCTCTGGATCGCGTTCAACGCGCTCTACGGGCGATGGGATCCCGAGTCCAACCACCCGGCACGGGACATCCAGAGCGTCCGGGACTTCATCCGGGACGTGACGGCGCTCGATCAAGGGGCCGGTCGGAACCTTCTGGGAGGACTGCTCGAGGATGAACGACCGCTGGTGGAGCGGATCTTCGACAACGCCTACCTCGACCACTACTTCTGGAGGGGACTCGAGGACGGGAAGGGCGAGGACGAGGAGACCTGGCGGAACATGCCCCGGAAGGGCCGGCACTACCTCGACGCGGGGCAGACCGAACGGGCGCTGGACCGCCTGCTGCTGTACCGGGTCTACCAGCTGCGTTGCCAGCTGCTGCACGGCGGTGCGACCCACGGAGGGCGCTTGAACCGGGGATCCATCGCGGACTGCGGTCGGTTCCTCCACCTGTTCCTCGATCGGTCGCTCGAGATCCTGCTCCATCCAGGCGGTGCGGAGGCGTTCAGGGAGACACTCGGTCCGATCTGCTACCCGCCGGTCCGGCCGGGTCCCGGCGACGTTCCACGACCCGATGACTCATAGAGACGGAGGGCGGCGGGCATCGATCGCTCGAGGAGGTCGAGCCTGGTCCGGTAGCTGGGGTGGGTCGAGATGAACTCGGGAGCCTGCGCCCCCCCCCGTTCGCCCATCTTCCTCCAGAGGCGGAGGGCGGCCCGGGGTCGGTAGCCCGCATCGGCCGCGATCATGAGCCCGAGCACGTCGGCCTCGCTCTCGTGGGCGCGACTGAAGGGCAGCAGGACCCCGATGTTGGCACCGGCACCGATGGCCCGGATGACCAGGTCGCGATCGGCGGGGTCCAGGTCACCGAGCACGAACGCGCGGGTGGCGCTCATCCCGGCCCCGGTGATGGTGACCTGGGTGAGTCGCTCGGTCCCGTGCCGGGAGGTCACGTGCGCCGCCTCGTGCCCCAGCACCGCCGCCAGCATGTCGTCGTCCCCGGCGGTGAAGTCGAGCATGCCGGTGTAGACGGCGAACTTGCCGCCCGGGAGGGCGAACGCGTTGATCTGGTCGGGGTCGTCGATGACCGCGAAGTCCCAGACGAACCCTCGGGAGACCTCGGGGTGAAGCCTGCTCGCCGCGGCCACGATGCGATCGCCCACCTCCTTCACGCGTTCGACCGCGGGCCCGCTTCGCAGCACCGCGGGGTCCGAGAGCACCTCGGCCCAGGCCTGCTGCCCGATCGAGGCGTCCTGCTCCGGCGAGTAGAGGTTCACCTGGCTCCGGCCGGAACCCGAGACGGTCGTGCAGCCGGGAAGGCAGGCCATCGCGACCAGAACCGATCCGATGAGCAGTCCCGGCATCCATGGTCGACTCAAGCGGGAAAGGTGACCCATAATCGGAAGTCCATGCGCCAAAGGGGGAAAGAAGGGCATGAGAGTGATCGGCCGGGGGGAATCATGCGATGGTGCCCCCTTTCCCGAACGAGGGGATGCCGGTGTCGTATAGTCAGACATGAACGTCCTCCTTGTCAATGCATCGCGCGAACAGGACGCCCTCGGGGGCGCCCTGAGTTCCGGACTCCATCGAGCCTTCCCGGGCGAGATCAAGGAGATCGACGCGACCCGGCTGGGCCAGGAACGCACGATCGAATCCGAGGACGTCCGCCTTGCCCGCGAGCTGCTGGTGGCCGACGCGGTGGTGATGGTCCTGCCGTTCATCCGCGAGGACCAGTCCCTCGAATCGATCGAGAACTGGATCCACCGGTCCATGGTCGACGGCATCACGGTCATGGCGATGCCGGACCGGATGGAGGGGCTGCTGGACACCAAGCCGGTATTCCTGCTCAAGCCGTCGGAGCTCGAGCCGGACGAAGACCGGGGTTCCCCGGAACGAAGTGCCCGCCGGGGGCTGGCCTCGATGGGACTGGACGACATCACGGTCGTCGACATCGACCCGGAGAAGCTGCCGTTCGGGCTCGGCTCGTACGACGACGTCAACCGGAACTGAACTCGATCAGATCCCCAGCCGTTCGCGATCCGCCACCAGGGCGTCGATGCAGAACTGGATGTGATCGTCCAGGTCGGCCCCGATCTCCGCGGCCCCGCGGGTGACGTCGTCCCGGTTCACGGCCGCGGCGAACTTGGCGTTGCGGAACTTCTTCCGGACCGACTTCAGCTTCAGGTCGGCGACACCGGCCGGGATCACCCGGGAACAGGCCACGATGAAACCCGCGAGCTCGTCGCAGGCGTAGAGGTGGTGCGCCATCGGGGTCTCGCGGGGAACCCCGGAGTAATCGGCATGGGCGAGGATCGCGTTCAGGATCTCGTCGTCCACGTCTCCACGCTGACGCAGGTACTCGACTGCAACGAAGGGGTGCTCCTCGATGGTGGGATGTCGTTCGTAGTCGAGGTCGTGGAGCAGGGCCGCGACCTCCCACCGGTCGACCTCCGCGGGCTCGACCAACCGGGCGTAGGCGGCGGTGCAGCAGGCCACGGATTCCATGTGGTTGCGCAGCGAGGGGCCTTCGACCCATTCGTGCATCAGGGTCCGGGCTTGGTCGGGCGAGAGGGACATCGGTCAGAGCGCACCCTCGTCGTCGGGCAGCTTGATGGGCTTGATCTTGAGCGTGGGATCAACGCCGAACCGTTCCCTCAGCCGTTCGAAGATCACGTAGAAGACGGGCACCACGCCGAGGGTGATGATCGTGGCGAGCAGCATCCCCCCGAAGACCACGTAGCCGATGGACTGACGGCTCTGCGCGCCGGCCCCGGAGGCGATCACCAGCGGGGTGACCCCGAGGATGAACGAGAAGGCGGTCATCAGGATCGGACGCAGGCGCAGCTTGGAGGCGGAGATGGCGGAGGTCACGACGTCCTGCCCGTCGGCACGGAGCTCCTTGGCGAATTCCACGATCAGGATCGCGTTCTTCGCGGCGAGTCCGATGAGGGTCACCAGACCGATCTGCCCGTAGACGTCGAGCGGTCGCTTGGCGATCATGAGCGCCAGGAGCGCCCCGAGCATCGCGAGGGGGACCACCATCATGATCATCACCGGCAGCACCCAGCTCTCGTACTGGGCGGCGAGCAGCAGGAAGACCACGATCAGTGCGAGGCCGAAGATGATCGGGGCGAGGTTGCCGGCCGCCAGCTCCTGGTAGGTGGTCCCGGACCACTCGTAGGCGTATTCGGCGGGCAGGTACTCCGCGCAGAGTTCCTCCATCGCGGCGATCGCCTGTCCCGAGCTCTTCCCCTTGAACACGTTCGGGTTGCCGAGCACCTCGAGGGTCTCGTAGAGGTTGTAGTGCGGGATGAAGTCCGGACCGGTCACGTTCTCGGCCTCGACGAGTGCATCCAGCGGGATCATCTGCCCCATGCCGTTGCGGACGTACAGCTGGCCGATGTCCTTGTTCTCCGCCCGGGCCCAGCCCTCGGCCTGGATCTGGACCTGGTAGGTCTTGTTGTAGAGGTTGAAGTTGTTGACGTAGAGGGAGCTGAGCTGGACCTGGAGCGTCTCGAAGAGGTCGCTGAGGTTCACGTCCAGCAGCTTCGCCTTCTCGCGGTCAACGTCGAGCCAGATCTGCGGCACGTCGATCTGGGACGGGGTCCGGACCATCATCAGCCGGTCGTCCTTGTTGGCGGCCTCGAGCAGCGGCATGCAGTCGCGATAGAACTGCTCGAAGGGGACCGAGGGCAGGTTCTCCAGCTGGAGCTGGAAACCACCGACGGTGCCCAGGCCCATGATCGGAGGGGGGCTCACGAAGGTGACGCCGGCACGCGGATCGTCCTTGTAGGTCTTGTTGAACTCGAGGATGAGGTCGTTGGCGGTGTGCTTGGAACCGCGGACGTCCCAGCTCTTGAGGATCGGGATCACGAATCCGGTGTAGGTCTGGCTGGTGCTGGTGAGGAAGTTGAACCCGGACACCGCGATGACGTTCTCGACCCACTCGTTCTTGGACAGCTCCTCCGCCATCTGGTTCACGACCGCGTTGGTCCGCGCCACCGTGGCGCCCGGCGGAAGCTCGATCAGTCCGAAGCAGTAGCCCTGGTCCTCCTCGGGGACGAATCCCTGTGGCCACTTGATGAGGAGGTAACCGGTGGCCGCCCCCAGCACCAGGTAGGCGATGAACACCAGCGCGCGCAGCCTGATCAGCCAGTGCAGGAGGTTTCCGTAGAGCTCGATGGTCCGGTCGAAGACCCGGTTGAACGCGCGGAACAGGAAGTTCCGGTCCTCGGGCTTCACCGGCTTGAGGAAGATCGCGCACAGCGCCGGGCTCAGGGTGAGCGAGTTGATCGAGGAGAGCAGGACCGAGAAGGCGATGGTCAGGGCGAACTGGTTGTAGAGCTGCCCGGTGATGCCGGGCATGAAGGCGGTGGGAACGAAGACCGCCATCAGCACCAGGGTGGTCGCGATGATGGGGCCGACCACCTCGTGGATCGCGACCGAGGTCGCCTGGCGACGGGACCAGGAGGGATGCGTCTCGAGCTGACGTTCGACGTTCTCGACCACCACGATGGCGTCGTCGACCACCAGTCCGACCGCGAGCACCAGCCCCAGGAGGCTCAGG
Source organism: Phycisphaerae bacterium (assembly GCA_002862305.1). Lineage (GTDB taxonomy): Bacteria > Planctomycetota > Phycisphaerae > Phycisphaerales > SM1A02 > UBA8087. Next base: position 25,192 of record PKCS01000037.1, read on the forward strand.
GTGTTGATGGAGAACCCGAACACGATCATGAAGGCGAAGGCCCCGATCAGGGAGACCGGGATCGCGATGACCGGGATGAGGGTGCTCCGCCAGCTCTGGAGGAATATGAAGACCACGAAGATCACCAGGCCCAGCGCCTCGAAGAGCGTCACCACCAGGTCCAGGATCGAGAGCCGGACGAACTCGGTGGTGTCGTAGGTGATCGCGTAGTCGACGTCCTCGGGGAACTTCTCGGAGAGCTTGGCAAGCGTCTTCACCACGTCCGCCTTGATGTCGAGGGCGTTGGCGCCGGGAAGCTGGTAGATCCCGAGGTTGCCCGCGGGCGTGGCGTTGAGGGACGAGCTCTGCTGGTAGTTCTTGGCGCCCAGTTCGACGCGACCGATGTCGCTGATGGTGACCAGCTGCCCGTCCTCCCCGGTGCGGACGATGATCTCGGCGAATTCCTCCGCGGTGGAGAGCAGCCCGAGCGTGCTGACCTGCAGCTGGTTGGCGGGCGACTTGTCGGTGGGCGGGGACCCGATGAGCCCGGCGGCGACCTGCTGGTTCTGTTCCTGGATGGCGTTCTTGACGTCGCCCACCGTGATGTTGAGCGCGGACATCTTGTCGGGATCGAGCCAGATGCGCATCGCGTACTCGAGGAGCCCGAAGTTCGTGATGGATCCGACCCCGGGGACCCGGAGGAGCGGGTCGTTCAGGTAGATGTCGCAGTAGTTGCCGAGCCAGACGTCGTCGTAGGTCCCGTTCGGCGAGGTGAGGGAGATCACCAGCACCATGTCGGTCGACGTCTTCTCGATGACGATCCCCGCCTCGTTGACGATCGACGGTATCTGGCCCGTGACCTGGCTCACCCGGTTCTGGACGTCGACCGCCCCGATGTCCAGCGAGTAGCCGACGTCGAACGTGACGGTGATGTAGCTGGTGCCGTTGTTCACGCTGGTCGAGTCGATGTAGATCATGCCCTGGATGCCGTTGATGGAATCCTCGAGCAGGGTGGTCACGGTATCGGCGGTGACTTCCGCGCTCGCACCCGGGTAGGTGGAGGTCACGGTGACGGTGGGCGGGACGATCTCGGGGTACTGCGAGATCGGCAGCGTGAATATCGAGATGCCCCCGCAGATGATCATCAACAGCGCGATGGTCGCGGCGAAGATCGGTCTGTTGATGAAGAAGTCGAGCACGGAGGTTGTTCCTCGGGACGGTTGTGGTCCGGTTCAGTCGGCCTTGGCGTCGGTGGATTTCGCGGGGGTGGGGTCCTTGCCGGAACCACCCTTCCCGTCGTCCTGGTCGCTTCTGGATGAGCGGGAGCTCTTCGACATCGAGGAGCCGCCTCCACTCGCATCCTTGTCCTTGGTGAACTTGTCGGCGGACACGATGGTCACGGCGTCACCCGCCTCGAGCTGGCCGGCGGTGTCGACCACGATCTTCTGGCCGGCCTTGAGTCCCTTGCTGATCCAGACCATCCCGTCGTTGGTGTCCCCCACCTCCACCACCTGGCTGTTCACGGCTCCCTTCTCGTCGATCAGCCACACGAACTGCTTCCCTCCCTGCTGGAGGAAGACCGATCTCTGGGGGATGACGATCGCATCGGGCACGGTGCGGACCAGGAGCTTGGCCTCGCCGAACTGGCCGGGATAGGCCCAGGCATCCGGATTGGGGAATCGCACCCGGACCATCACCGTCGAGGTGGATGGCTGGACCTGGTTGTCGATGAAGTCGACCACGCCCTGGAAGGTCCGTCCGCCCCCGCCCCGGGTCCCGTTCACCCGGAGGTCGGCGCGGATCTCGCCCTGGGAATGAAGCCGCCTGAGGAGCGGCAGGTTCTCCGCGGCGACCGCGACCAGCATCCGCATGGGGTGGTACTGGACGATGGTCACGAGGTCCTGGTTGGCGGAGCCCCCGATGAGCGCGCCGACCTCGAAGTTCCGCTGGCCGAGCCGGCCGTCGAACGGAGCGGTGATCCCGGTGAAGGACAGGTTGAGCTCCGCGTTGATCAGGTCGCCGGCGGCGGTCTCCACGTTCCCCTCCGACTGCTCGAGATCGGTGACGTAGGTGTCGAAGGTCTCCCGGGAGATCGCCCCGGACTCGACCAGGGGACGATTCCTCTGGACGGTTCGTTCCGCGAGGTTGCGTTGGGCGATGGCCGCCTCGAGCGATCCCTGCGCCTGCAGCAGCGCGGCCTCGAAGGGCCGGGGGTCTATCTGGAAGAGCCGGTCCCCCTCGCGGACCAGCTGCCCGTCCTCGAAGTCGATCGACTCGATGTACCCGGTCACCCTCGATTCGAGTTCGACGTTGCGTATCGCGTAGGTGGTGCCCGGCTGGGACAGGTAGACCGAATAGCTCCCGGTCTTCAGGACCTCGGCGGTGACCGTGGTGTTCCGCTTGCCCATGAGCTCGATGGTTTCCTTCGCGGCATCCGAACCACCGCAGCCTCCCAGGAGCGGGGTGCTGATGACTGCGAGGAAAAGGATCCTGCGACCGAAGCGTTCCGTTCTCACTGGGAACCTCCTGCGTTCTCGTCGTTGCCTGACTTGGAGACCTGGACGTTGATGGGGATCGGGCCGTCCATGCTCGGCATGGCCGGGGACCAGTCACCGCCGGTGGACTTGTAGAGGGACACCGCGGCCAGGGCCACCGCCGACTCCTGGTCGACGAGCTGGAACTCCTGCTCGAGGAACTGGAGCTCGGAGGTGATGACGTCCTGCAGGTTGTCGGTCCCGCTGTCGTAGGACTGGGACGTCAGGACCAGGGCCTGGAGGCTGTTGTCGCGGGAGAGCTGGAAGCTACGACGCGAGAGCTCCGCGGCGGCGAAGTTGACCAGTGAGTTCTCGACCTCCTGCAGGGCGCCGAGGATGGTGGATTCGTAGTCGATCAGCTCGGCCTGCACGTTCGCCTTCTGCGCTCGGATCTCGTTCTGCACCCTGCCCCAGTTGAAGATGCTCCAGCTGAAGGTCGGACCGATGTCCCAGGTGCGATTGGACCAGTTGGTCAGGCTCGAGCTCCCGTCGCCCTGGAACCCGAAGGAACCGACCAGCGAGAACTTCGGGAGGAGTTCCGCCTCCGCGACCCCGAGCCTCGCGACGGCGGCGGCGAGGGTTCGCTCCGCGGCCCGCACGTCGGGTCGCTGCCTGATCACCTCCGCGGGCATCGCCACCCCGATGGTGCTGGGCGGGTAGGGGATCTTGCCCCCGATCCCGACCAGCTCCTCGATGTGCCCGGGTGCCTCCCCCAGCAGGACTGAGATCGCGTTGAGCTCGTTGACCGCCCGTGCCTCCCACTCGTAGACCGTCGCCTGCAGGGTGTTGAGGGTGGTCTCGTTGTCGAGCACGACCTGCAGGTCGATGGTCCCGTTCTCGTAGGCCTGGCGGCTGAGGCCGACCGCGAGTTCGGAGGCGGCCACCCCGACCTCCAGCAGTTCCGAGATCCGCCGGTAGGTGCGGTAGCTGATGTAGGACTCGGCGACGGTCGCGCGGACGCTGATCAGGAGGTCGCGCCAGTCCTCGATGCTGGCCAGGAGGTCCTGTTCCGCGGCCTGGACCTGCCGACGGACCCGGCCCCAGACGTCGATCTCCCAGCTGGCGATCCCGAGATCGACCTCGTATGCCTGTCCCGTGGGCTGGAAGACGCCGGAGACCGGGGCGATGCCGGAATCCGCCCGGTACCAGATCGCGTACCCCTCGGAGGACAGCGACGGAAGCAGGTAGGACTCCTCGACCCCGTAGTTGGCCCGTGCGAAGTCGACCCTGGTCATCAGGGTCCGGAGGTCGAGGTTGTTGGACTGGGCCCGGTGGATCAGGGTGTCGAGGATCGGGTCGTCGAACTGCTCCCACCAGGCCCCGGGGCCCTCGGCGGAACGTTCCAGGCCCGCCACCAGCGCACCATGCCAGGCGTCGTTGGTGACGACGTCGGGCTTCTCGTAGTCCGGTCCGACCATGCAGCCCTGAAGCACCCCCGCGAAGAGACCCGCGGCAAGCAGGATGCAGGGGTTGTGCGATGGAATCGGCATGGTGAGAGTCTAACGATCGTTGTACTGTCTATGTGGGATGCCGGGACAGGAGTTCCGGAGTGCAGGAGGAACCCGTGCGCAGGAATCACCCCAAGGACCGGATCGGCCGCGTGGT
>PKCS01000050.1 GCA_002862305.1 Phycisphaerae bacterium
CCGTCCCAGTCCACGACCATGCTCGAGCCCGGCCAGGAGAAGGGCGCGTACTGCTCGAGGGTCGCGCCCTGGTTGCAGGCGACCACCAGGGCGGTGTTCTCGATCGCCCGGGCCCGGTTGATCACCGTCCACCAGTCCATGGGGCTGGTCGCCCCCCACGGGTCCATGTAGGCGCTGATCCTGATCAGGATCTCCGCGCCGTTGAAGGCCAGTTGGCGGATGGTCTCCGGGAACAGCCAGTCGTAGCAGATCGCGCACCCGATGCGACCGATCTCGGTGTCGACCACCGGGAAGGGATCGGGCTCGTAGCCGGGGACGTCGTGCGGACTGGCGTGGAGTTCGAAGGGGAGCCACGGATTGACCTTCCGGTAGATGGAAAGCACCCCGTCGGGACCGACCAGCGCGGTCGAGTTGAACAGGCGACCGGGATGGGTGGGGTCCAGCTCGAGGAAGCTGCCGGTCTGGATCCAGACCCCGCGGTCCGCGCAGAAGTCGGCGTAGCGATCCAGGTGCTCGTTGGGCATGGGGACCGCGAGGTCCCGCTCCAGCGCCTCGATGCTCGGGTGGATCGGCGCGGCGTGGGCGAATTCCGGGAAGACGATCAGCCGGACGTCGTGAAACGGCTCGTAGCCGTCGATCGCCCCCGCCGCCATCTCGAGCATCCGGTCGACTCTCGATCCGATCTGGTCGCGATGGGTCGGGCAGGGGAAGGCGGTCTGGCAGCACGCCGCGTAGGTCGTCATCCCTCGCGCTCCTCCATCCAGGCCTGCTGGATCGCCTCGAGGATGCGCTCGTTGCAGGGATGGCCTTCCTGCGCGAGGAAGCCGGGAAGACGCTCGACCATCACCTTGAGCTCCGGGAAGGAGATCGTGACCGGATCGAGGTCCGGGTGGCGGTCGGCGAGCTCCTCGGCGATCCGCTCGACGTCGAGCCAGTGGTATTCATCGCCGTGGGCTTGCATGCTCGGGTCCAATCAGTGCGGGACTTCCTTGACCGCGTTCCGGTTCCACGAGGGGACCCGGACCTTGACCGGTCCATCGCCGTGCAGCACGCACTGGCAGGAGAGTCTCGAGTTGATCTGCAGCCCCGGGGCCTCCTCGACCCGGTCCTCCTCGTCCTCGTCGGCCTCGGACACGAATTCATCGCCGTCCTCGACGTAGACGTGGCAGGTCGAGCAGGCACAGACCCCCCCGCAGGAATGCTCGATCTGGATCCCGTTGCGCACCGCCAGCTCCAGGATGGACTCCCCCTCCACCGCCAGCAGGTCCCACTCGCACTGGTCGGTGCCGGTGAGCCCCTCGGGATCCTCGAGGAAGAGTTCGACCTTGATCGAGGCCGAGTCAAGGTCTCGCTTGGGGTTGTGCATGTGCATCGGGCGGGATCCATTCGAAGATGACTTGATTCGTCCCCCGATCCGAAGGGGGAGAATATTGGACGTGTTCATTCTAGCTCGGCGAGGGCGGCGAAGAGCGTGATACCCTGTCAGACCTCGGAGAAAGCCCCCAGATGGCCAACCGCTTCCGGATACATCCTTGCCTCGCCCTCTGCGCCCTGCTCGCCGTGCTCGGTGGCTGGTGCGCCGAGCCCCCCCCCACGGTCCCGATCACCATCGAGGGCTGGGAGCAGGAGGTCGAACTGGTGCAGACCGCTGACGGCGGGCTGCTCTACGTCATGACCAATCCCGACGGGAGTGTCGAGTCCCTCACGCCCCTGGCCTTCGCGAAGCGTCACTTCCAGCGGGAGCAGGGACGAAGCTTCGTGAACCGGCTCTTCAACATCACCAGTCCGGTCGGGATCCTGTGGGTCTCGGTGGGCCTCTTCGGGCAGGCCCTGTTCACGGGTCGGATGCTGGTGCAGTGGCTGGCGAGCGAACGACTCAGGCGCTCGACCATCCCGGTGGCCTTCTGGTGGATGTCGCTGGCGGGGGCCACGATGCTGCTCGCCTACTTCATCTGGCGGCGCGACATCGTCGGGGTGCTCGGGCAGGGCCTCGGGTGGATCATCTACGTCCGCAACCTCGGGCTCATCTACGGCGGGGGACGCGGGCCGGTCGGGGTGCAGGACGACGTGGATCCGGAACCCGCCCTCGAGGAGCAGGCCCGATGAGCTCGGTCAGGCCCCGCAATCGCGTCAGGAACCCGGAAGCGGTCAGGATCCTCGAGCTCACCTGCGATGAGTTCATCGAGGAGGCGGCGGGCTCCGGGATCTCGAGGCCGAAGGCGCTGGATGCCTACCGCGCGCTGTTCCGTCGCGGGGAACGGACCGACGACTGGTTCGAGGTCGAGGAGATGCCGCTCACCCGGACCCAGACCGAGGGACGGACCATCAAGTTCACGCTCGCCACGGACGGGGGCGAGGAGACCGAGTCGGTGCTCATACCGATGAAGCGCCGGGAGGGCGGCTTCAGCAGGACCCTCTGCGTGTCCAGCCAGATCGGATGCGCGATGGGTTGTGGATTCTGCGAGACGGCGCAGATGGGGCTCGTCCGGAACCTCAGCGCGGGGCAGATCGTCGCGCAGTGGCTCGCGGCCCGCCACCTGCTCGGGCACGAGGTCAAGAACATCGTCTTCATGGGGATGGGTGAACCCATGGACAACCTGGACCAGGTCCTCCAGGCGATACGAGTGCTGACCGACCACAATGGTCCGTCGATAGCGAGCGGGAACGTGACGATCTCCACCGTGGGCAGGATCGACGGGATCCGGCGACTCGGCGAGTTCGTCAGGACCACGGGCTTCCACCGGCTCAACCTCGCGGTCTCGGTGAACGCACCCGACGACGAGGTCCGCAGCCGACTGATGCCGATCAATCGCGGCATGGACATGACCGCCCTGCGGGAGGCGCTGCTCGAGTTCCCGCTGCACGGAGGTGCGGCACTGCTCGTCGAGTACGTGCTGATTCCCGGGGTCAACGACTCCGACCGTCAGTGCGACCGGCTCTGCGAATGGCTGGAGCCCCTGAGGTGCTCGCTGAACGTCATCCCCTACAACCCGCGCCGGGACTCACCCTGGAGCGCGCCGGACGAGGCGGACGTGCAGCGCTTCGTCGATCGTGCGATGGAACACGGCCAGTTCGTGAAGCGCCGGGGGACGAAGGGACGTGACGTGATGGCGGCCTGCGGCCAGCTGGGGAACCCCGAGGTCCGCAGGGCCTCGCGGACCCGGTCGGGTGGAACGCGCTGATGGCACGCAACGGATCATCGCGCACCCGTTTCGAGGGATACCGGGCCGAGCTGCGGGAGAAGCGGGATCGCCACCGGGACCTGAAGGTGGTGTCCTGGCACTCCCAGGAACGCAGCACCAGTCGCCACCGCTCGTTCCGCACCCTGTTCGGCGTGTTCCTGTCCCTGCTGAGACCCTATCGGGGCGCCATGCTGGTGGCCCTCTCGACGCTCACGGTGGCCACCCTCCTCGCCCTGGTCCCCCCCGCCGCCACCAAGTTCGCCGTGGACCAGGTGTTCCAGGGGGAGCCGCTTCCGGAATCCCTGCTGGAACTGATCCCCGGAGGGGACTCGATCCCCAAGACGCCACGGGACCAGCTGCTGCTGCTGGTCACGGTGGTGGTGCTGGTCTCGCTGGTCGCCACCCTGCTCGGGCTGGTCGGGCGGTGGCGGGCCACCAAGACGGTGAAGCGGCTCCAGTCAAGCCTGCGCAAGCGGGTGTTCGACCACGCCTCCCGGCTCCCGCTGCACCGGGTCCAGGAACTCACCTCCGGCGGGGCGACCAGCCTCATCCGGGAGGACGCCGGAGGGGTCGGCGACCTGGTCTTCGCGATGATCTACAACCCGTGGCGGGCGGTGATCCAGCTGCTGGGTTCGCTGGCCATCCTGGCCTGGGTTGACTGGCGGTTGCTGGTGGGTGCGGTCGCGCTGTTCCCGCTCATCTGGTACACGCACCGGACCTGGATCGGCCGGATCCGCCCGATGTACCGGGACATCCGCTTCCAGAGGCAGGTCATCGACTCCCACGCCACGGAATCCTTCGGGGGCATGAGGGTGGTCCGGGGCTTCGCACGAACCCGATCGGAATCCTCCCGCTACGCGACTGGCAACCACCTCATGATCCGCAAGGAGCTCTTCGTGTGGTGGTGGGCCAGGGGTGTCGAGCTGGGCTGGAGCCTGCTCATCCCCGTGGCCTCCGCGGCCCTGCTCTGGTTCGGAGGGCTGCAGGTCCTGGAAGGGACCATCACCACCGGGGACCTGGTGATGTTCCTCGCCTACCTCGCGATGCTGTTCGGACCGATCGAGGTGCTGGCCAACAGTGCGACGATGTTCCAGACGAACCTCGCGGGCCTCGACCGGGTGCTCGACGTGCTGGATGAATCGACGGAGTTCCCCGACGCCCCGGACGCGGTGGCGGTCGATCCGGCCACGGTCGACGGCGCCGTCAGCCTCCAGGGGGTCTGCTTCAGCTACCCGAACAGCTCCGAGGACGCGCTCGAGGAAGTCGACATCCAGGTGCCGGCGGGTTCCGTGGTGGCCCTGGTGGGTCGGTCCGGGGCCGGGAAGACCACCTGCTGCAACCTCATCGCGCGCTTCTACGACCCCGACCGCGGGAGCATCCTGCTGGACGGCCGCGACATCCGGAAGATCACCCTGGACAGCTATCGACGCCTGCTGGGGATCGTCGAGCAGGACGTGTTCCTCTTCGACGGAACGATCAGGTCGAACATCGCCTACGCCCGGCGGGGTGCGACGGACCGGCAGGTCGTGGAGGCGGCCGATCTAGCGGCGGTCACCGAATTCGTCGAGAAGCTGCCGGATGGATGGGACACCCTGATCGGGGAACGCGGGTTCAAGCTGTCCGGTGGCCAGCGACAGAGACTGGCCATCGCCCGTGCGATCCTCGCGGATCCCAAGCTGCTCATCCTCGACGAGGCCACCAGCAACCTCGACACCGAGAACGAGAAGTTCATCCAGCAGGGCCTGGCATCGCTGATGAAGGGGCGGACCTCCTTCGTGATCGCGCACCGGCTCAGCACCATCGCCCACGCGGATCTCATCGTGGTGCTCGACAAGGGACGGGTCGTCGAGACCGGACGGCACGAGGAGCTCATGGAGCGGAGCGGGAGCTACCGGCGCATGGTCGTGCTGCAGTCGGAGAGCAAGGAATGAAAAAGGGGTCGGCGACTTCCTACCGGAAGCCACCGACCCCCTGATGGAATCGAAATCCGATGGGGGTCAGAGGATTGCGGCCAGCAACAGGGCCACGATCACGAACCCGGCCAGCACCAGCCCGACCTGCTCGGAACGGGAGAAGCTGTAGTCGGGGATGGAGCCCGAGTCCCGCGAGCCGGGCCTGGTCCGGGGGGGGGCAGGTACGTTGCGGGGCGAGTCATCCTCGTTCGACCTCATGTACTGTCGTTCGCTGATACTCATGATGCACCTCCTTAACCTCTGATTTGAGTACGGGAGGGGTCGCGTGGACGTTCGCGCAATCCGTGGGGAGGTCCGCCAAGTCTCCGAACCCGTGCCGGACGAGCCTGAACGGCCGGGATTATCCCATCCGGCCCCCGGCCCGGGACGGGACCGGCCGGCAGGACCGGAGGCGACGCCTCCCCTGCGGAACGGGGGTGGGACCCGGCCCGGCTCCCGGGGGCGGAGGGGGAAGATGCGGCAAGTCCCGGATCACCGCTGCTCGAGGAGGTATCATCAGGACAACCGATTGGGAAGGAACGACCCACCGATGAGCCAAGTGAACCCCACGCACACCGTCACGGACGACATCTCGAGTGACAGTCCCCCATTCGTCCAGTCCATGCTCCTGGCCGGGATCATCCTTCCGATGGTGGGGCTGGTCGCGGCGATGGTCCTGGCCTGGAACAGCTTCTTCGGCCCCCTCGACCTGGTCCTGCTGGTCGTGATGTACCTGATCTGCGGATACGGGATCACCATCGGGTTCCACCGCTACTTCTCGCACAAGTCGTTCAATGCACCCCGCTGGGTGGTGTTCATGCTGGGATTCTGCGGCTCGATGGCGATGCAGGGCCCGATGTTCTGGTGGGTGGCGACCCACCGCAAGCACCACAAGCACAGCGACCAGGAGGGTGACCCCCACTCCCCGCATGCCCACGACGACCACGGCTTCTTCCGGGGCTTCTGGCATGCGCACATGGGCTGGCTGTTCCACTCCAGCACCGCGCCGGTCGGCAAGTACGTCCAGGACCTGAAGGCCGATCCCATGCTCCGGTGGATCGATCGCAACTCGACGCTCTGCGTGGTGGTCGGCATGCTGATCCCCACCATCCTCGGGGGCCTGATCTCGATGAGCTGGATGGGGGCGCTCACCGGCTTCATCTGGGGCGGACTGGTACGGGTGCTCATCGAGCACCACGTCACCTGGAGCGTCAACTCGGTCTGCCACCTGTGGGGGGCGCACCCCTACCAGACCACCGACAAGAGCAGGAACAACGTGGTCTGCGGGTTCCTCGCGCTGGGCGAGGGCTGGCACAACAACCACCATGCATTCCCGACCTCGGCCCGGCACGGCCTGCGCTGGTGGCAGTTCGACTCGAGCTGGCTGATCATCTGCGCCATGCAGCGACTGGGCCTCGCATCGAAGATGCGCGTCCCCTCCACCGAGCACCAGGAGCGACGCGCGAAGGTCCGGCCCGACGAACCAGATCCGGTGCTGCCGGTGGGTGGCGGCGAGGAGCCGCACCAGGCCGCCTGATTGCCGGAGAGCGTCTGTACCTCCCCGATTCGTGAAGTATGATGAAACCCGGCCGCACCGGGCGAAGGTTCGTTCGCTGCGCCGCCTGGACAGGAGGCCGGACGTGCAGGACACCCTTTCGAGACGTGGGTTCATCAAGACCACCGGGGGGCTGGGACTCGGCCTGGCGACCGCCGGTGCCGGGGCGTTCAGCCGGTTCAGTCCGAACGAGCAGGTCAACGTGCTGTCGGTGGGCGTCGTGGGGAGCATCGGTGGCACCGACCGGAGCCAGGTCGCCAGCCACCCCGGGGCGAGGATCACGGGCCTCTGCGACGTCGATTCGAACTACCTCGAGGACACCCGGCTCACCCACCCGGACGCCTTCGTGTGCACCGACTATCGCGAGGCATTCGATCGGTATCCGGATCGTTTCGACGCGGTGATCGTGTCGACCCCGGACCACACCCACGCCCCGATCATGCTGACCGCCCTGGCCCACGGCAAGCACGTCTACGGACAGAAGCCGCTGGTCCAGCAGCTCGAGGAACTCGAGATGATCGATCGGGCGATGAAGGCCAGGCCCGACCTGGTGACCCAGGTCGGGAACCAGCGAATGGTCTACCCGGGTCGAAGGGCCGCGGTCGAGATCCTCCGCTCGGGCGTGCTCGGCCCGGCCGTCGCCGGCTACGCCTGGACCGGTTCGCCCAATGCCGGCCAGTACTTCAACCATACGGGCACCCTCTCGGATCCCGTCCCCGCCCCGGAGCACCTCGACTTCGACCTCTGGCTGGGGCCCTGCGAGTCGGAGCCGTTCCGGGAACACCTGATCCCGCTGAAGTGGCGATCCTGGTGGGACTACGGGACCGGGGGACTGGGCGACTGGGGCGTGCACGTGCTGGACGTGATCTTCTACGGCTACGACGAACTGCAGTCACCCGTCTCGGTCAAGACCCACGCCCCGAGGCCGTCCGGCCGGTTCCACACCTACCCATGCGCGTCCACGGTGACCTATGCCGTCGACTCCGAACGATTCGCCGGCCCCGTCTTCCCCATCTACTACAGCGACTGCGGGCAGACGCCCTCGCGAGCGGCCCTGGGGCTGCCGGCGGGTGGCTGGAAGGATTCAAACATGACGGTGGTGGCCTGCGAGGGCGGGGTGCTCGCCCTGACCGCGGGGGGCGACCTCGAGATCTGGAGGGACGGCGTGATGACGCCCGGACTGGAGATGCCCGGCCTCCCGGAATTCCCCGCGCTCAACCACTGGCACGCATGGATCGACAACATCCACGGGGTGAGGACCGAGCTTCGCACTCCCTTCCCCGACGGGGTGCGCATCACCGAACCCGCCCTGCTGGCGCAGAAGGCCTCCCGATTCCCCAACACGGAACTGGCGTGGGACCGGTCGAGTTCCTCGATCACCAACCACGAGGAAGCGGACGCGACGATCGTCCGGAGGAACTACCGGGACGGCTTCGCCCCCCCGGAAGTCGGATGACCGTCGTCCCCGGGAGGGGGACCTGGTTGCAGGGGCCGGTGCCGCCCGATAGGTTCGGCACCTCACACCGGAGCAGCGCATGACCCAGACCGAAGCGATCACTTATTCCTCGTACCTCAAGGTCCCCGAGCTCCTCGAGCTCCAGCAGAGGAAGTCCCGGCCCGAGGAGCACGACGAGATGCTCTTCATCGTGATCCACCAGGTGTATGAACTGTGGTTCAAGCAGATGCTGCACGAGGGCGACCGGCTGAAGGAGCTGCTGTGCCACGACAGCGACGAGGACGCCTTCGCGACCGTCTCCAGGATGCTCACCATCCTCAAGACCATGGTCGCGCAGATAGACGTGCTCGAGACCATGACCCCGATCTCCTTCCTCTCGTTCCGGGACTTCCTGCAGAGCGCCAGTGGGTTCCAGTCGGCCCAGTTCAGGGAATTCGAGTTCCTGTTCGGATACAAGCGACCGGGCCCCATCGAGAACTACCCGGAGGACTCCCCTGAACGTCGCGCCCTCCGGAAGCGGTACGAGGAACCGTCGATCTGGCACGCCCTGTGCGTCTGGTTCAGATCGAGGGGATTCGAGGTCCCCGACTGCGTGGTCCACTGCGACCACACCCTCCCGACCACCGAGTGCCCGGAACTGCACCCCGAGCTGATCCGGCTCTACAAGGAACACCCGCACGAGCGGGCGCTGTGCGAGAAGCTGGTGGACCTCGACGAGGGGATCCAGGAGTGGCGGTATCGGCACGTGATGATGGTGCAGCGCACCATCGGGATGCGCCCCGGTACCGGAGGCTCTCCAGGCGTGGACTACCTCCGCCGGACGCTGTTCAACCCCCTGTTCCCCGACCTCTGGGCGATTCGCGGCAGCCTCTGACCGGTGTTCCGGGAAGTCGGGCGCTAGCGCCCGGCAGCACCCTGCGCGCCGGTGATCTGGATGCGGCCGGTCTTCATGTCCCAGGTCATGCGGTCCGCCCTGACCGGCGTGGGCGACTGTCGCGAGAGCAGGGTGACCGGTCGTCCACCCCGACCCGCCAGCCGTGCGATGCCGTTGGAGACGTCGTAGTCGAAGACATCCGTCTCGACGTCCTGCCCGGTCGTCCGGACGAAGACCCCGGACCGGGCGGTGATCCTCAGGATGTCGACCTGGCCCCCGAGGTCGAGGTCGTCGGGGCCGGTGTTCCCATCCGGGACCGATGCGGGATCGGCGATCGGACGGTCCACGAGGATCTCGAGGGTGTCGGCGCGCATGGACATGGTGTCCTCGGGGAGCAGGCCGGCATGGAGGACCTCGACGTCGCCGTTCATCGTGATGTCGAACCGATCCGAGACCTGGCGGATCATCGTCATGCCCTGGGTCCAGCTGAACCGGCTGGTGCCGTCCCCGCCGAGCCCGAAGCCGGAACCGACCCCGCTGTCCGGGGTCGTTTCGGAGCCGGGGTTCCGGTTGACCAGGAGCGTCCCCGGGCCGCGAATGAGTGCGTCGCCGCTGGTGGCGACGTAGACGATGTCCTGGCCCTGGATGCGGAAGAGGTCGGGATCCCCCCGGCGATCGGGCTCGACCCAGGTGCGACTCTCCATGCGGGCGTCGACCCGGGCGGTCAGCTGGGAGAGGGCCCGGGAATTCGAGAAGGCGGCTCGCACGTCCGGACCGGAGACCGACCCCGAGGCGTCGATCACCGGGGTGCGGTCGAGGCGGCTGAAGTCCAGCCTGAGGTAGCCCGCATCGAGGTCGTTCTCCTCCAGGGGACCGGTCACGTTCCTGACCATCACGTCCCCCTCCAGGTCCAGTCGTCCCCCACCACGGTTGGCGAGGTCGTCGAAGACCATGAGCCGGGCCCAGGTGGCCTCGAGCGAGGGCGGCGCCCGGAATCGGTCGGGGACGTCGGTGGGGCCGCTGGCGGGGAGCTGGAACGGTTCGTCGAAGAAGCGGAACCGGCCGGGCCCTTCGGTCCGGGCGGCCTGGGACCGGTCGTCGAAGGTCACGGAGTGAAGCCGGTCGGCCAGGACGTTCCCCCTCAGCAGGACCAGGTCACCCCCCGAGGCGGAGAGTGTCACGCGCCGGTTCACGCCGTCGCCGTCGAGCCGTTCCGCCCAGGCCCGGGCGCCGTTCTCGAGCAGGACCTGCACCCCATCCTCCGCGATCACCCGGTCGAGCTTGAAGCCCTGGTCGGATCGGTCGGGCATGAAGCTGACGTCGAGCGCCTCGGTCCACACGGTCTGCTGGTCATCGCTCGCTTCCACCCCTCCACGGGCGAGAAGCCGCCGGGGACTGGGATCGCCGTCCGGACCGGGAGCCAGGGTCAGGTCCACGGCGTCCGCGAGCAACATGCCGGGTTCACCCACCCGGACCGCACGAACCCTGTCCTCGGCATCGCCACCGGCGACGATGCGCTCGAGCCGGGGTCGACCGTCGGCCCCCGCCTCGAGGAAGACCTGCAGTTCGTCCGCGCGGAAGTCGAAGCCCGGGTTGGAGACGTGAACGTCTCGTTGGAAGGTCGCGGATTCGAGCTCGTCGGTACCGGGCCGGAATCGGAGCTCGACGTCCCCCGACCAGTCGACGTCGAGTTGTTCCGCCCCGTCCCCTCGGTCCGTGAAGACCAGCCCCCCCGCACCCTGGATCATGCCCCGGCCGGCGTCCCGGTCGAGCCAGAAGCTCTGGCCGTTGAGGTTCATCTGGGGGCTCGACACCTCGAGTGGCCTGCCCGGCTCGCCAAGCAGTTCGATGAGGCCGGTATCGGTGCGATAGCTCAGTCGTTCGCAGGTGGCGACCGCCTCGTTGCCCACGTCGATCACCTCCACCGGGTTCCGGCCGGATTCGAGGACGAGTACCAGGTCGTCGACGTCCCCGGGTTCCCGACCGGGGTCGAGGGGGACCAGTTCGAGCCGCCCGTCGTAGGCGATCTCGATCAGCTCGTCCCGGGTCCCATCGGCCACCGGCGGGTCCTGGGCTCCGATCAGGGAGCTCCCCAGCAGGTCCAGGGTGCCGAGGGTCGGGTCGCCGGGCGCGGCCCGGTCGTTTCCTGCCGATGGCCGGTTCTCGAGGCTCGACAACCCCTCGCCGTCGAGGCTGAAGATGCTGACGAGGGACTCGCCACGCAGGATGGCGGTGGGTTCCTCGGAGGTCACTCGCTCGAACCGACGGACCTCGACGTTGCCTTCGAGGGTGAGCTGGTAGAAGCGAGGGGCCTCCGTGCCAGGCTCGTCGATGACGGTCCCGTCGATGGATGAGGTGTTCCCCGCGGGACCGGGGCTGGTGGCGGGACCGGGTCGTGGCTCGCGTTCGGTGGACCGGAGTATGCGGATGGGCGCGGTGCTTCGCTCCACCATCAGTCGCTCGATGGTCTCGCCGTCACGCCCCAGGAGCACGGTCAGGCCGACTCCGGAGAAGCTCGCCTCGCGGGAGTCGACTCGTATCGACTCGTCGCACCGTATCTCGCCGAGGGAGCTGTCGAAGCTCGCCGCCTCGGTGCGGATGATGAGCTCGGGCTCGTCGCTGGTGATGTCGATCTCGCCATCGTTCCCGGGCTCGAAGAGCCGGATCACGACGTCGCCGTCGAGCGTCCCCGACTCGATGGCCTGGTTGGGCACGTTGAGCAGTCCGTGCTCGCCTCGGAGGGTCATGACCCGCCCCGAGTCGAGGTACATCATCGAACGGGGTCGCTGCATCTCCATCCAACCATCGGGAAGGGGATCGATGCGCTGGGCACTGTACTGCTGGGCGAGCGAGCCGTCGGGACCCGCGACCTGGACCCAGGCCCCCTCCTCGAGCAGCACGTTCGAACCATCCGGCCTGAGCGAGGTGTCGCTGAGCTCCTCCTCGCTGAGTGATTCCGGCACCACCAGTTCCGTGATGTCGATGTCGTGATGGCGGGTCCGCTGCTTCAACGGCTCAGGCTCGATCAGCCACGCGCCGACCAGGAACAGCACCGCGAGCAGGATCCCGGCCGACATCGCCCAGCCCACCGAGGTCAGGCCGCGCCGCTCCCCGCGGATGTTGGGCGGGGTGGACATGATTCAGGTCGTCTCCGAGGCGCCGGGATCGCCGGGAGCGAATCGAGCCCATTCCCCGGTGCCGCGCATCAGCATCTCGATCGCCTCTCGGACCGCCCCGGCACCGCCGTCACGCTCCCCGACCCAGGCGGCGACCTCGCGCACCTCGGCGCAGGCGTTGGCGGGCGCCAGCGGCAGGCCGCAGGTCGAGAGGACGGGGAGATCGCCGAGGTCATCCCCCATGAATGCCGACGAACCGGGCTCGAGCTCCTGGTCCCTGAGCAGCTCGAGGAACACCTGCTTCTTGTCCTTGACGCCCTGGTGAAGGATGGTCACGCCCAGCTCCGCCATCCTGCCTTCGAGTGCCGGCGAGTGCCTGGCGGTGATGACGGCCAGGGAGCGGCCCGAGGCCAGCCACGCCTTGATCGCGAGACCGTCGTGCACGTGGAAGCGCTTGGATTCGACGCCGTCGTCGTCCAGCAGGATCGTCCCGTCGGTCAGGACCCCATCGCAGTCGAGGCCGAGCAGTCGGATGTCTGGGATGCTTGGCATGGCGTACTCCGTATGGAAGTGTACCGGGAGCGGCCCCCTCAGTCGGAGGCGAAGAAGGTGAAGATGTCGTAGAAGGCGTGGGTGGCGACCACGATTCCGAACCCCCTCAGGATGAAGATGGCGCCGAAGAACAGCCCTGCGACCATGAAGAACGCCAGCCGTGCGAGCGAGAGCGAGCCGTCCACACCCTCGAGCGGGTGGTAGATGGTGAACAGGATGGCGGAAACCACCACCGCCACGACCGAGCCGACGATCCCGGGCAGCCTGAAGGCGTCGACCAGCAGGGTGTGGATCAGGAAGATCAGGAGCATCCTGAAGACCAGTTCCTCGTACAACCCGGCCCCGATCGAGATTGCCAGCTTGCCCATCGGACCGAGGTCGGCGATGACCGGGTCCTGCCCTGCGATCAGGGGGATGATCTGGTGGACCACCCGGCTGAAGACCACGAGCGGCACGGTCCAGGCGATCGCCTCGAGGAACATGAAGCCCAGGGCGTCGGGGCGGAGCCGCCAGGACGCCCGGGTGAGGGCATGCCAGACCAGCAGGACCACCACGATGGCGATGGCGGGGAAGCTCAGCCCGATGACGTCGGGGATGGCGAAGTTGAGGTATCGGTTCAGGGCCTCGTGGGCCCAGTTGGTGACGGTCGCCCCCCCATCGCGCCTCAGGATGAAGATCAGGCAGAATTCGTAGAAGACCAGGAACGGGAGCAGGAAGACCAGGACCTCCAGTGGGCGGCGGGCCACCACCCAGTAGGATTCGTCGGGTTTGTCCTGTTCCATCGTTGCGCCGTGGTTTGGTGGCCTCGTGACGCGACCATCATAAAGAACACCGCCGAGGCGGTGGGTGTCGCCTCGGCGGTGGAATGTCGGGGATCGCGTTCGGTCAGGCGGCCCGGAGGGCCCTGAGGTGGGCTGCGAGCCGGCTCTTCTTCCGAGCCGCGGTGTTCTTGTGCATGGTGCTCGTGCCGGAGACCTTGTCGAGGATCGAGCAGACCTTGCGGTACTCCTCCTCGGCGGCCTTGAGGTCCTTGGTACGAACCGCCTCGCTGAAGGCCCGGATCTGGAGCCGGATGCGCTGCTTTCGCCACCGGTTCCGGGCGTTGCGCTTCTTGTCCTGGCGCATTCGTTTCTTGGCTGACTCGATGTTTGGCACGAAGCGTTTCCTCTGCTGGTCGTCGCTGGTGACCGGACCTCGGTCCGGGGGGAATGGATCATTATGCCGGATCCCACGACGCTTTCAAGTCCGGGGAGGGATCCCGGGCTCCCGAGGGAGGTGCTGTCGGGAGGGGCGCTGGGACTTCCGAGGGGTGGTGGAACCCTCCTGGAACGCCAGAAAAGGGGGTTGAGCAACCCAGAGTGCGGGATCGCCCCTCGGAAGCACCCGCCCCGGGGGGGGCTGCGAGGGGGTGGAGATCGCTCCACGATCGGGTGCGGGGTTCACGAGGGTCGAGCGAAACCGATGAGCCGCTCCGAGCGAAGGGTCCCAATGACCGGGCAAATGCTCCCTGGAGGGGGCCTGATCGTGCTTTGACGCACCTCAGGCACTATATTGACCACACCTGCTTCCCGGATCCGGTCAACGACCGGCCTGATCCGGACTTCGAGGCACGAAGGAGAATCACCCATCATGGCGATGCGTTCCAATGGCGGCAATGGTGTCTTGATCGCTCTGATCATCTTCATCTTCCTCACGGTGGGGAGTGCGACCGCTGCGATCCTGCTCTACGGACAGCGAAACACCTCCAACGAACGGCTCGCCCAGGAGCAGCAGCTCCGGATGGAGTTGATCCGGGAGAGTGAGGCGAATCGTGGCGACATCTCGCAGCTGAAGAACGAGGCGCGAGACAACCGCAAGTCCCTGGTGGGCTTCCTGGTCGAGCGTTCCAACGACTACAGGACCTTCGTCACCGGCGATCCGGCCTCGGACATCTCCATGACCCGGCAACGGTTCAACCTCGACGAGAACGTCAGCATGGCCGACGCGTACAACGCACTCCTCCAGGAAAACCGGCTGCTGAACGGCAAGGTGCAGGCGGCGGAGCAGCGACTGATGGACGCCCAGGCGAGCCTGGACCGGATGGGCTCCGATTTCCAGGCGCTGCGATCCAGTTCCGACGACCGGGTCAACTCGGTCATGGGGGACATCTCCAAGTACGCCCAGGCCGCGGAGGAATACCGGGCGAACATGTCGAAGACTCAGGACGACTACCTGAGGGCGATCGACGACAACAACACCCGCCACAAGCAGGAAGTCAACGCCCTGGAGGAGGAGATCGCCAGCCTCACGGGCGACCAGTCGGTCCTCCAGAGCCGGGTGAACGAGCTCCGCAAGGTCGTGGATTCCATACGCGTGCGGCCGAGGAACCCGGCCGAGCTGGTCGATGGACGGGTGGTCGACGTCCTCGGGTCCTCGGACCAGGTGTTCATCAACCTCGGTCGCGCCGACCGCATCCGCCCCGGCATGACCTTCAGGGTGTACGACGACGCCGGGAAGATCCGCGTCGACCAGAGGACCGGCAAGTACTCGGAGGGCAAGGCGAGCATCCAGGTCATCAAGGTCGCGGAGAACACGGCCACCGCCCGCGTGACCAACGGTTCGACCGCCCGTCCCGTGGTCCGGGGCGACGTGATCGCGAATGCGGTCTTCAACCCCGAGCACCGATTCAAGTTCCTGGTCTACGGCCAGTTCGACGTCGACGGTAACGGCAACCCGACCCACAACGAGGCCGACTACATCCGCAGCCGGATCATCGAATGGGGAGGCGAGGTGGTCGAGGGTGACCAGCTCACGGGCGACCTCGACTTCCTGGTGCTGGGCGACGTTCCCGAGTACGTCTTCACCGAACTGATCTCCAAGAACGCCACCGAGCAGGAGATCAACGCCATGGTGAAGAAGCGGGAGGCCTACGAGCGGTACGAGGAGCTCTTCCAGCAGGCGATCAACGCCCAGATCCCGGTCCTGAACTGGAACCGTTTCCGCCTGCTCACCGGTGATGAGGACAGCTGACCGAACCGCACCGGTCCCCCCCGCTCCCTCCTCCGCAGGTTCGTGTTCCTGAGAGAGGTTGCTGGTCATCATGGCAACGGCAGCTCACTGGTCGCAGTACCTCGCACTCAGGTCGCTGAGCGCACTTGTCCACTGCTTCGATCCCGAGGAGAACATGCGCACGACCGGGGCCTTCGGCTCCGCGTACTACCGCCTCAGCAGGAAGCGGCGTGAGCGTGCCGAGGCGAATGTGCAGAGGTCGTTTCCCGGGCTTCCCCGATCCGAGGTCCGTCGAATAACCGAGACCTCCATCCGCAACATGTTCCAGCTGATCACGGTGGACATGCTGGCGATGCCCAAGCTGCTCAAGCGGGACAACTGGCACGACCGGATCGAACTCGGCTACCTCTCCAACGTGATCCGCCTCTTCATCGAGGACAAGCCGGCGCTCTTCCTGACCGGGCACATCGGCAACTGGGAGGTGCTCGGCTACCTGCTCAGCCTGCTGGGGTTCCCGATGACCGCGCTGGCGCGGCCGATCGACAACCCCCTGATCAACGAATGGCTGCTGGGCCTGCGGGAGGCCCACGGCATGAAGGTGATCACGAAGTTCGGGGCCTCCAACGAGGTGGACGAGCTGATCCGCAACGGCGGCAAGGTCGGGTTCATCGCCGACCAGAATGCGGGTGACAAGGGCCTGTTCGTCCCCTTCTTCGGCCGCATGGCGTCGAGCTACAAGTCGATAGGGCTCCTGGCGATGCGGCACGAGGTGCCGATCGTCACCGGGTACGCGCGCAGGATCAAGGACCAGTTCCGCTATCGCCTGCAGACCCCGGACGTGATCCATCCCGAGGACTGGGTCGACCAGCCGGACCCTCTCTTCTACATCACCGCTCGGTTCAACCGCTCGATGGAACAGATGGTCCGGATCAACCCCGAGCAGTACTTCTGGGTCCACCGTCGCTGGAAGAGCCGTCCCCGCTGGGAGCGACGAGGCGAGGAGATGCCCTCGAACGTGATCGGCAAGCTGGAGAGCCTGCCCTGGATGACCCAGGAACAGCTCGACCGGATACGCCGGAACAGCCTCATCGATGCAGGGCTCGCTTGACGAGGTCCGGCTCCTGGCTTGCGTCGAACCGCCGGGAGTGGGCGCCTCCCGCACCAAGTCGGTGCCGCGGGTGCTGCTGATCGACACCGCCTGCGGCCAGCCCGGCGGGCCAGGACCTCGGGGAGCCGGGAGCGGACGAAGCCCCATGGGAGTGGCAGGCCCGGTACCATGAGGGAGTACGGGTGGAAGGGCCCAGAAGCATGGATTCAATGATCTACAAGTCTGCAGACGACAAGCCACTTGGGGTTCGGTCCCAGCTGGTGCGGCAGCTGGCGAGCCTCAACACCATGCCCGAGTCCCAAGGTGGCACGGTCCTGTTCGGACCCGGGATCTCGGTGCGGTTCCTCGACGAGTCCAACCGGGAGCTCACCGGCGACGATGACCTGGTCTGCATGGTCGACGTTCAGTGCACCCATGACCTGGAGTCGGAACTGGCCAACATCTCGCTGGTGCGGATCGAGGAGCGGTTCCCCCTGTGGAAGCGCGCCTTCGAGCCGGAGGAGCAGACCCCCGACGACACCGGCCAGTTCTTCGACATCAAGGAGTTCCTTGACGAGTAGGAGAGGTCTTCCGAGCATGCCCCAGCAGAACAAGCAAGATCCCACGACCCAGGTCCCGGATGGCGACGAGCCCCGGCAGGGGCTGACCATCCACCTCGGGGACCACGAGCAGGTGTGCGCGGCCCTCGAGATGACCAGGGACTATCGCGGGGACACGACGCTGCACCTCAAGGACGGCGAGGCCGTCGCCGGCTTCGTCTTCGACGTCGGGGGCAGCGGACCGGATGATCGTTCGCTGCGCCTCGAGCTCCCCGGGGAGGGTGGCCGACGGACCATCCTCGCGTCGGAGATCAGCCACATCGACTTCGACGGGCGGGATCCCGCCGCGGGCAAGTCATGGGAGGGCTGGGTCAAGCGGTACGCCGAGAAGAAGCTCGCCGGAGAGGCCGCGAGCATCGAGTCAGAGAAACTGGACTGAGACGACGCGAGGGATACATGAAGATCCACGAATACCAGGCCCGCGAACTCTTGATGGAAGCCGGGGCCCCGGTGCCACCCGGTGCGATGACCGAGACCGTGGAGGAGGCGGTGGCCGAGGCGACCGAACTGCTCGAGGCCGGCTCGGACATGGTGGTGATCAAGGCCCAGGTGCATGCGGGCGGTCGGGGCAAGGCCGGTTTCGTCAAGCTGGTGCGGACCCGGGACGAGGCCAGGTCCGCGGCCGAGTTCATGCTCAGCAACCGGATGACCTCCCCCCAGACCCCCCCGGACGGCCTCGAGGTCACCAGGCTCCTCGTGGCATCGGGGGTGGACATCGAATCTGAGTTCTACCTCGCGATCACCGTCGACCGCGCCCGAAGCACCTACACCCTGATCGCCTCCGCCGAAGGCGGGGTCGAGATCGAGAAGGTGGCCGAGGAATCCCCCGAACTGATCCTGAAGGAGCCGCTCGACCCCCTGCTCGGTCTGCAGGCGTGGCAGGCCCGGAAGATGGCCTTCCGCCTCGGACTCGAGGGCAAGCAGGTCGGCCAGGCGGTCAAGGCGATGATGGCCGTCGACTCCCTGCTCAGGTCGAGGGATGCCACCCTGGTGGAGATCAATCCGTTGGTGGTCACCCCGGCCTCCCCCACGCATCCCGACGGACAGGTGCTCGCCATCGACGCCAAGCTGAACTTCGACGACAACGCCCTCTTCCGCCAGAAGGAGATCCATGCGCTGGCCGATCCCGGGGAGGAGGACCCCGCAGAGGTCCACGCCCAGAAGTTCGGGCTCTCCTACGTGGCGCTGGACGGCAACATCGGCTGCCTCGTGAATGGCGCCGGACTCGCGATGTCGACGATGGACATCATCAAGCTCCACGGGGGGGATCCCGCCAACTTCCTCGATGTGGGGGGGAGCGCGGACCGCGAGGCCGTGACCGAGGCGTTCCGGATCATCCTCTCCGACAGCAAGGTCAAGGGCGTCCTGGTCAACATCTTCGGGGGGATCATGCGGTGCGACACGATCGCCGAGGCGATCGTGGAATC
Source organism: Phycisphaerae bacterium (assembly GCA_002862305.1). Lineage (GTDB taxonomy): Bacteria > Planctomycetota > Phycisphaerae > Phycisphaerales > SM1A02 > UBA8087. The sequence continues at coordinate 18,810 of PKCS01000050.1, forward strand.
GGCGCAGGAGGTGGGATTCAACGTCCCGCTGGTGGTCCGGTTGGAGGGGACCAACGTCGAGGCCGCCCGGGCGATCCTGCGGGACAAGCAGTCCGAACTGCCCACCATGAGGAGCGCGGAGGACCTGACCGAGGCCGCCAAGATGGTCTGCGGCCTGGTGGCGGACTGACTCGATGGTACTCGTCCTGTTCGACGTGGATGGAACGCTGCTGAGGTCGAGGGGGGTCGGCCTGAAGTCCATGCAGGAGGCGATCCGGATCATCCACGGCACCGAGGTCGACCCCAGTCGGCTCCAGACCGGAGGCCGGCTGGACCATCACCTTTTCCGCGAACTGCTCGAACTGGGCGACCTGCCCACCGACCCGGTGGCGGTCGGTCGGCTGCAGGAGGTCTACGTCGACCGGATGCGCCACCATTTCCGGAACGACACCTGGTCGAATTCGCTGCAAGGGGCCCACGAGCTGGTGCGGCGGGTCCACGAGGATGACACGCTGTGTTCAGCGGTGCTGACCGGCAACATCGAGGAGACCTGCAGGTTGAAGCTGGTCGACGCGGGCTTCGAGGAGGATTGGTTCGAGTTCGGGGTGTACGGGGACGAGGGCACCCACCGTAGGGAGCTGCCGGCGATCGGCCTTGATCGCTTCCGGCAGGCCAGGGGGAAGGAACTGCCCCCGGATCGAGCGGTGATCATCGGCGACACCCCCCATGACGTCGACTGCGCCCTGCACTGCGGCTGCCGGGTGATCGGAGTGAGCACCGGGAAGTCCTCTCGCGAGAGCCTGGAGGACAGTGGAGCAGGGCTGGTGGTGGACTCACTGGTCGAACACGAGCTGATCATCGACTGGATGAAGCGACCTTGAACACGGGCAAGCCGGCACCTCCCGCCATGGGCCTTCGCTCGGTGGCCCCCGCGGACCGGATCGAGTCCATCGACGCCCTGCGTGGATTCGCCCTCCTGGGGATCCTGGTCGTCAACACCCTCTTCTTCGCCCTGCCGGTTGGGGTGGGGCTCTCCACCCCGGGGTCGGATCCCGCGGTGACCCCGTCGGGTGACGAGGACTGGCTGGCATGGTGGATCGTGAACCTGCTCTTCGAGTACAAGTTCATGACGCTCTTCTCGATCCTCTTCGGGGTCGGAGCCGCGATCCAGTTCGATCGCACCCGCCGGGCAGGGAGGAGCTTCAGTGGATTCTTCGCCAGGCGGATGGTGGTGCTGCTCGGGTTCGGGATCCTCCACGCGGTCCTGCTTTGGTACGGGGACGTTCTGGCGATCTACGCCTGCTGCGGGCTGGTGCTGCTGTTGCTGATCGGCTTGCCGGACCGGCTGTTGATCCTGATCGCGTCCCTGATGCTGCTGTTCACCGCGATCACGTCGGCGGGCATGCTCGCCCTCGAGACGTCGCTGGCCGGGAAAGCGTCCGTGGCGGAGGAGCCGCTGCGAGGCCTCGATGCCATCTGGTCCTCGGAGTTCAACCCGATGTCCGCGGTCTGGATCCAGGCCGAGCAGCTGGCGTACGGTGAGGGACCGATCGGGGACCTGTTCGCGTTCAGGATCACCACCTGGCTGGTCTACCTGGCGACGGTGGCGTTCAGCACCGGCTGGCACGTACTGGCGATGTTCATGGTGGGGGTGGTCCTGTTCCGTCGAGGCTTCTTCGCGGCCGAGGGGGCCCGCCTGAGGAGGCTGGCATTGCTGTTCGGGCTGCCGCTGGGGCTGGCCCTCGAGGCGGCCTGCACCTGGCTGACCGCCCGCTACGCGGGGGAGACGTCGATGCACGCCGTCTGGCCGGTGGTGATTCATGAGTTCTCGGTGCCCCTCGTCTCCGTCGGCTACGCCGCTCTGGTGGTCTGGATCGCCCGGACCGGGGCGTTGTGCTTCCTGATGCACGGGCTGTCGAGCGTGGGCCGCATGGCACTCACCTGCTACATACTGGAGACGGTGGTCATGACCAGCGTGTTCTACTACTACGGCCTCGGTCTCTTCGGGACGATCGAGCGGATCCACCTCATACCGGTCGCACTCGGTACCTGGGGACTCCTTGCGTTCGGGAGCGTGGCCTGGTTGAAGGTGTTCCGGCAGGGCCCGCTCGAGTGGTTGTGGCGTGCGCTCACCTACGGTCCGTCCCGCGGGCGTGGATAACCTGCGGCTCGGGTCGATGGCCCGCGACAACGGCTAGCCTTCTGGGGACCGGTACGCGCGTGACGACCGGCAGTCCTCGGGAACACAGGCAAGGAAGCCAAGCAACGGTCATGGTCGACGCGCTTGACACCCTGGTGACGGACTTCTACGTCAACCAGAAGCTCGCCCTCAAGATGGACCTCCCCGAGTCGAGGGAGACGGTGCTGGACCTCTTCGGCCGCCTCAAGAAGGAGTTCCCGGGCCTCGCCAACTTCCGCCGCTTCGAGGACGAGCTCGCGCTCGAGTCCGACGAGCTCCAGCGCGCCTACTCGTGGTTCTCGCTGAAGGGAACCACCCTTCGAAGCGGCTCGGTGAATCCAGACGACCTCGGGGATGCCTACGACCTGCACCGGAAGGTGCTGGAGGTCGCACCCTGGTTCCTCTCGATCAGCCCGATCGACATCGAACACCTCGAACTGGTCTTCGGATTCGACCTCGAGGCCCAGGGAGACCGGGATGCCATCGTCTTCAAGGCACTCCTGGCGGACGGACCGCTGGGGGAGATGATCGGAGAGGACGAGCAGGTGATCGAGTCCCAGCCGGTCCTGGGGATCGCGCTGGAGCCGACCTCGAGGATGCAGGCCTTCGTGGAGGTCAAGACCCGGACCACCACCCGGGAGCGCAACAGCGGGATCTTCACTCGAGAGCCGATCAGCGTGTTCCTGACGGTCAGGAACACCGGCGGCATCGAGGACCTCGGCGACCTCGACATGCGGTTCGCGGCCCTGGCCGGCTGCGCCGAACGACTGGCCGAGGAGCGGGTGCTGCCGAACATAGTCACCCCCCTCAGGCACGCGATATTGGCCGAGCCCTGAGGCCCGCCCGTCGATGCGGATGAAGGTGGTCGATCAGCCCGACTTGACGTCGAGGAACTCGAGGACGCTTCGGACGTCCGGGAGGATCTGCGGGGTCATGCGGAGGGTGAAGGAGGCGCCTTCGTCCACCTTGACCAGGTTGGTGCGCCGCTTGCGGTGAATCCAGATCCGGCCGGCACGCCGTCGGGGATCGTTGTCGGTCTGGGCGCGCCGACGGGCGAGCCCGGACAGGCCCTTCTGGACCTCGGGCTGCATCTCCATGAGCCGCTTCACGGTCTTGACCTGGGCCGAGCGCTGCGGCATCCGGGTGAGGGTGAAGGTGTAGGTTCCGGTTGGATCGAGTTCAGTGGTGGTGCTCATGGTTCTGTTCCGCCCTTCGGCCCCATCGGGGCGAGTCGCACAGTGTAGCTACTGGCCGGCCGACTTCAACCCAGACAGGGCCCGGGAGGCCTGTTCCGAGCCCTGATCGGCCGCCATGACCGCTGAGAGCACATGGGTCCCGCACTGGTTGAGCCCCTGCCGGCAGATCCGGTCGTAGAACCCCTGAACCAGCGCAAGCATGGGCAGCTTGAGATCCATGCGAGCGGCCTCGTCGAGGGCTATCCCGAGATCCTTCAGGTAGTGCTTTGCGTAGAAGCCGGGGGTGAAGTCGCCCTTGAGGATCTTGGGGCCGAAGTCGGTCAGGGCCCGTGATCCTGCCGCCCCGTCCCTGATGGAGGAGATCACCTTGGCGGGATCGAGCCCGGCTGCCTCGGCGTAGGCCATTGATTCCGCGAGGCCGATCATGCTGCCTGCAAGAAGGATCTGATTGACCATCTTCGTGTGTTGTCCGTATCCCGGCCCCCCCTGGTGAATGACGGTTTTCCCCATCGATTCAAAGAGCGACCAGACCCTGGCGACCGCATCCGTGTCTCCACCCACCATGATCGAGAGGGATGCCGATTCAGCTCCGACCGGACCCCCCGATACCGGGGCATCGATGGAGGCGATCCCCCTTGCGGTGGCCGCTTCGGCAAGGGTCCGTGCGAGGGTGGGCGTGCTGGTGGTCATGTCGATCACCACCTCGGGTGGGTCGGAGGCGCCGAAGACCCCCTGCTCTCCCATGTAGACCTCCTGGACGTCATCCGGCATGCCGACTATGGAGATGAGCACGTCCTGGCCCTCGGCGGCCAGCCGAGGGGATTCGGCCCAGCGGGCCCCCCTGGAGATCAGGGCCTCGGCCTTCGACCGAGTCCGATTGAACACGGTCAGTTCGTGTCCCGCCGCCAGCAGGTGCCCAGCCATGTGACCACCCATGATTCCGGTACCGAGAAAAGCGATTTTCATCAGAAGCGTGCTCCGTTGGGGCCATGATGCCCCCGATTCAGGAGTGCTGCCTGCAGCACCGACGAACCCAGGGGGGATTCCAATCGTACCGTGCAGGCAGGGCCCTTGGCCAGCAACCCGAGGCCCGGGAACCCGTAAACTGGGATCCGAAGACGAACACCTGAAGGAGCACAGGACAGCATGACCATTTCCCATGAGGCGGACATCAGCGCGATCGAGCAGGAGGTCGCGGAACGGGCGAGGCCGTTCCAACTGCTCAGGGACCAGATCCACGAGGTGGTGGTCGGCCAGGAGGAGCTCCTGGACGGCATGATCATGGGACTGCTGTGCAACGGCCACGTCCTGATCGAGGGGGTTCCGGGACTTGCCAAGACCACGGCGGTCTCGACGCTCGCCCAGTGCATCTCGACGGGATTCCAGAGAATCCAGTTCACCCCGGATCTCCTGCCCGCGGACATCGTGGGCACCCTCGTGTACCGACCATCCGATGGTGAGTTCACGATCAAGAAGGGGCCGATCTTCTCGAACCTGGTTCTGGCCGACGAGATCAACCGTGCACCGGCGAAGGTGCAGAGCGCGATGCTCGAGGCGATGCAGGAGCGGCAGGTCACGATCGGTGAGGAGACGTTCCGGCTGGCGGAACCGTTCCTGGTCATGGCCACCCAGAACCCCATCGAACAGGAAGGCACCTATCCCCTTCCCGAGGCGCAGGTCGACCGTTTCATGCTCAAGCTGAAGGTCGACTACCCGACTCCCGAGGAGGAACGACTCATCCTGGAGCGTATGGCGCGCACCGGCGGCACCCCCACCGCCCGCGCGGTCACCACCCCTGAATCGATCATGCAGGCGAGGGAGACCGTCGACCGCATACACGTCGACGACCGGATCAAGGAATACGTCGTGGAGCTGGTGGTCTCGACCCGGGAACCCTCCAGGCACGGGGTGCCGATCGAGGGACTCGTCGATTTCGGGGCCTCGCCGCGAGCCACCATCGCGCTGACGCTGGCCGCGCGGGCGAATGCGTTCCTGGCCGGACGAGGCTACGTCCTGCCGCAGGACGTGAAGGACGTTGCCCACACGGTGCTCAGGCATCGCGTCATCCTGAGCTACGAGGCCGAGGCTGAGGAGCTGAACTCGGACGACGTGATCGACCGGCTCCTCGACCACGTGCCGGTCCCCTGACCGGCGGCATCCCCCGCACCTGAAGAGACCTGTCATGATTTCCAGCGAGCTTCTCAAGAAGATCAGGAAGATCGAGATCAAGACGAGCCACCTCGTCACCGATCTCCTCGCGGGACGCTACAACTCGGCGTTCAAGGGGCGGGGGATGGAGTTCGAGGAGGTCCGTCCGTATGCCGTCGGTGACGACGTCCGAACCATCGACTGGAACGTCTCCGCGCGAACCGGCGAGCCCTTCATCAAGAAGTTCAGGGAGGAACGTGAACTCACGGTGATCATCGCGGTGGACGTGAGCGATTCGCTCGGATTCGGGACGCGGGGGCAGCTCAAGCGGGAGCTGGTCGCCGAGCTGGCCGCCACCCTGGCCTACGCGGCGATCAGGAACAACGACAAGGTGGGCCTGATGCTCTTCACCGACCGAGTCGAGTGCTTCGTGCCCCCCCGGAAGGGGGTCCGGCACGTGCTTCGGATCATCCGGGAACTCCTCGCCTTCGAGCCCGAGGGGAGCGGCACGGACCTTGCCGGGGCCCTCGAGGAACTGAACCGGGCGATCAAGCGCCGGGCGGTGGTCTTCGCGATCAGCGACTACCAGCAGGACCCCGACGACTGGAGCCCTTCCATGAAGCACTCGGCGCTTCGCCACGACCTCATACCAGTGGTCGTCACCGACCGGCGCGAGCTCGACATGCCCGACGTCGGGCTCGTCGAGCTCAAGGACGCCGAGACGGGACGAAGCGTGTTCCTGGACACCTCCAGGCGACGGATCCGGAACCGATTCGCGCGATTCGCCACCGACCTGGTCGCCTCGCGCGACCGGACGTTCAGGAGGATGCGGCTGGATCCGATCGAGGTCGAGACCGGTGACTCGTTCGTCGAGGAGCTGACCAGGTACTTCCAGAGACGTGAGCGGAGGCAGAGGCGATGACGGACCGTGGATGGGGACAGTGCCTGCTCGCGGTGATGCTGGTCGCCACCGCCGGATGCGATTCGGGGTCGGGCCCCGGCGAGGCGGTCGACCGCCCCACGAGCATCGTCTCGAGCGTCGAGTCGGGAGCGGTCAGGATCGAGGTCGAGACCGGTTCCCTCAAGGCGGAGTCCGGGGAGCCGATCGAGATCACCATGACGCTCAAGGCCCCGGAGTCGGCACGAGCCCGGTTCCTCATCGAGGACTCCACGAGGATGGGCGACTTCGACGTGCTCGGCCTCGAACGTGCCCCCGCGTCCGAGGACGTCCTCATGGTGGCGGAACGGCGACGCCTGCTGGTCTCCACGTTCGAGAGCGGCATCGTGACCCTGCCACCCATTCGTGCGCGCCACGGGGACCAGCAGGTGCTGGTCACCGAACCCATCGAGTTCGAGATCAGCTCCCTGATCGAGGGGGAGTTCGACCCCACGGGATACGCCGAGATCCGGGGACCGGTCGATGACTCGCTGCCCGGGGGCACGCCGGGCTGGCTGGTCGTGACGATCGCCGCGACCGGCGGTGGGCTGCTGCTGTTGCTGGCCATCGCACTGCTGCTTGCGAACCGACGAAGGCCCCGGCCGAGGATCCCCCATGAGTGGGCGCTTGCGGAGCTCGCCCGCATTCGCGACGAGGATCCCTCCTCCCGCAGGGACCTGAACGAGCTGTACGAGCGGATCGAGCGGGTTCTGAGGTGGTACCTGTCGTTCCAGTTCGGGATCGATGCACCGGACCGGACTTCCAAGGAGCTGCTGGGCGCGGTGAACGACCATCAGGGAATCATCGACGACGCCCGGGCGACCCTCGAACGCCTGGTCCGGGACGGGGACCGCATCAAGTTCGCCGGGGGCGTGGCGAGCCGGGACGACTGCGACCGGGCCCTGGAGTCGGCCTGCACCTTCGTGAGCATGACCATTCCTCCGGCCAAGGAGGAGGTCGCATGAGCTTCCACCCGGACGCACTGTGGTTCATCGCACTGGCCCTCGGGCTGCCGTTGGCCCTGTGGCCGATGTGCAGGAAGTCGAGTCGGTCACCGGTGGTGTTCTCGAGCACCGTGGCCGCGGAGTCGGCGGGCAGGTCGCTTCGGGTCCGCCTTCGGTGGGTCCCGACCGCGATGCGAATGGTGGTGCTGCTGCTGATCGTGGTCAGTCTCGCCCGACCGGTCAAGGCGAACGAGCAGACCAAGGTCACGGTCGAGGGCGTGGCGATGCAGATGCTGGTGGACCGGTCGAGCAGCATGACCGCGGAGGACTTCGAGCTCGCGGGCCGGCGCACGAACCGCCTGGAGGCGGTCAAGCAGGTCGGACGGGAGTTCATCACCGGCAGCGAGGACCTGGCGGGGCGTCCCAACGACCTCATCGGGCTCATCTCCTTCGCAGGCAATCCTGACAGTCTCTCGCCCATGACCCTCGACCATGCGAGCCTGGTCAACGCCATGGACGGGCTCAAGCCCGCGTCCCGGCGCAACGACTACGAGGACGGCACCGCCATCGGGGATGCGGTCGCGCTGGCGGTGGAGCGACTCCGCGATGTCGGGGAACGTGCGGAGGAGACCGGCGGGCAACGCATCAAGAGCAGGGTGATCGTGCTGCTCACGGACGGTGAGAACACCGCGGGCGTGATCGAGCCGATCATGGCCGCCGAACTCGCCGCCAAGTACGGAATCAAGATCTACACCATCGGCGTGGGGACCCGGGGCATGGCGATGGCTCCGGTGCCGACCATGTTCGGCGGAGTCGAGATGGCGCCGATCAGGGTCAGCATCGACGAGGAGACCCTGACCGAGATGGCCGAGCTCACCGGGGGCCTGTACTTCCGGGCGACCAACACCGACAGCCTGCAGAGGATCTACGAGACGATCGACGAGCTCGAGAAGACGGAGACCGAGCAGCGTCGCTACCTGCAGTACGTGGACTACGCGGTCGAGCCGATCCGGTTCGGGGGCTGGGCGTTCCCCCCCCTGCTCGTCGTGGCGTTCGGGCTGCTGGCGGTGGAGCAGTTCCTGGGACTCGTGGCCTTCCGGACCGTCAGCTGAACCAGAGGTGAGTGAACCCATGTCAGACTTCCACTTCGTCAACCCGACCATGATGAGCCTCGCCTGGATCGCGCTGGGCCTCTGCCTGGTGGCCGCCTGGGCGCTCGCCCGGAGGGCCGCTAGGTTGAGGCGATTCGCGGATCCGGGACTGGTCGGGAGCATCGCGCCGTCCTCCAGCAGGGTTCGGCCGGTGGTGAAGTTCGCGCTCGTTCTCGGGGCCCTGGTCTCGCTGATGCTGGCTTCCATGGACCCGCGATGGGGAGTCCGCTACGAGGAGATCCAGAGACGGGGGATGGACGTCTTCTTCGTGGTGGATGCCTCCCGGTCGATGCTGGCCGAGGATGCCGGGCCCAATCGATTCGAACGGGCGAAGCAGGCGATCGGTGACGCGGTCGAACGGCTGGCCGGCGATCGGGCGGGGATCATCAGCTTCGCCGGCGACGCCCAGGTGGAATCGCCCCTGACCCTGAACTACCGTTCCCTCAAGCTCGTGCTCGACGACGTCTCGACCCGGAACAGTGCTCGTGGCGGGTCGATGCTCGGGGAGGCCATCCGGCTCGCGGCCCGCTCGTTCACCGACGAGGAGTCCGGCGGCAAGGCGATCGTCATCCTCAGTGACGGGGAGGACCAGGAGAGCATGCCGGTCGAGATGGCGAAGGCCGCGCTGGAGGAGCACGGGATCCGGGTGTACACCGTGGGAATCGGTGACTCGGGTGAAGGTGCCAGGATCCCGGTGCTCAGGAATGGACGACGGGGGTGGCTCGAGCACCAGGGACAGCAGGTCTGGACCAGGATGGAACCGAAGATCCTCGAGGAAACCGCCCTGGCCGGCGAGGGCGCGTTCATCGCGGCCGGGACCAAGCGGTTCGACCTGGGTCGCATCTTCGACGAGGTCGTGGCGGAGGACCAGCGAGCAGACCTCGAATCGACCGAGATCCGCATCGCGACTCCGCGCTTCCAGTGGCTGGCCGGCCTTGCCTTGCTGCTGCTGTGCGCAGACTGCGTGCTGCCGGAACGCCGGAAGGCACCGGACGGCCGGGAGTCGGGTGAGGAGGTCTCGTGATGATGCAGGTCGCACTGATCTCGGCACAGCTCGTCTTCGGGCAGGCCACCGAGCCCCAGTCCCCGGAAATCACCCTGCCCGAGCTGCCCGCGGTGGAGACCACCGAACCGATCGTCCAGCCCGACCGGCAGCTGACCGAACAGTCGCTCGAGGAACTCCTGGACCAGGCCCGTCGTTCCCTGGAGGGGAACCGGTACCCGGAGGCTGTGGAACTCTACACGGAGGTCAGTGATCGCCTGCCCGGTGACCAGCGTGTCCAGTACAACCGGGGGGTCGCGGCCTATCGGGCGGGCGACCTGGAATCAGCCGCTCGGGCCTTCGACCGGGCGGCGGGAAGCGCCGACCAGGAGCTGACGCAGGCCGCGCTCTTCAACCGGGGAACGGTCAGCTATCGAGCGGCCCTGGACGCGATCCGGCAAGCCCAGGCCCGCCAGAGTGCCCAGCAAGCGGAGGGTGGGACACCGGACCCCGGGGTGTTGCAGGAGCCCATCGAGGCCCTCAACCAGGCGATCGGACACTACCGGGATGCGATCACCGCCTCCTCGAATCATCGTGATGCCCGTCGAAACGCCGAACTGGCGTATCGACTCCTGAAGGAGCTGCAACAACAACAAGACCAGCAGGAGCAGGACCAGCAGGAGCAAGACCCCCAGGAGCAAGACCAGCAGGAGCAGGACCCCCAGGAGCAAGACCAGCAGGAGCAGGACCCCCAGGAGCAAGACCAGCAGGAGCAGGACCCCCAGGAGCA
>PKCS01000061.1 GCA_002862305.1 Phycisphaerae bacterium
CGCACTCTACCTCCTCGGATCCGTCGCCCTCTTCGCCGTGGGCAGTGCGCTGAGCGGGTGCGAACAGGGCCCCGGGCCCCGCGGCAACCCCGTCGAATCCGGCAAGATGTTCGACAACCCGCAGGGCAACTCCGGGGCCGGCATCTCGGGCGCCGGCGAAAGCTGATCACTCCCCGAGCATCCGCTCCAGGACCTCGAGCCCCCGATCCAGGACCTCGTCCGCCACGGCGTATGAGATCCTGAAGTGGGTGTCGCGCGTGCTGAACACGGCACCGGGCACCACCAGCAACCCGTGCTCGAGCGCCGCCTCCGCGAACTGGGTGCCGGTCATCCCCAGGCGCGGGGGCACCTCGATGAATGCGTAGAAGGCCCCACCGGGACGGGGCAGTTCGGCCAGAGGTTGGAGTCGTGAGAGAATCCGGTCGCGGCGGTGCTGGTAGCGCTCGACCTCCGCGGCGATCGACACCTCCCCCATCGCCTCGAAGGCATGCTGCGCCATGGATGGCGTGCAGACGTAGGTGAACTGCTGGAGCTTGGCCATCTGGCCGATCAGCTCCCGGGGGCCGGCCGCGTACCCCAGTCGCCACCCGGTACAGCCGTAGGTCTTGCCCAGGCCCCGGATCAGGAGCACCTGGTCCCAGAAGCGTGCCGGCGAGGGGCAGAGCCCGTCCACCAGGACCTCGTCGAAGACGAATTCGTCGTAGATCTCGTCGGAGATCAGCAGCACGCCCCGCTCGCGGCACAGCTCGGCCAGGGCCGCCAGTTCGGAGGGGCTCAGCACCACGCCCGTGGGGTTGCCGGGACTCGCCACCAGAACCGCCTTGGTCCGATCGGTGATCAGGGGCGCCACCCGCTCGGCGGTCATCCGGAAGTCCGGGTAGGTGTCGCAGGTGACGCACCGGGCACCGGTCAGGGAGGCCAGCTTGGGGTAGAGCACGAACCACGGGTCGGGGATGATCAGCTCGTCCCCCTCGTCGAGGGTCGCGAGTGCGGCGAGCACCAGTCCCCCGGAGGTGCCGGAGGTCATCATCAGGTCCAGGCGACCGTCATCGAACCGCCAGCCGATGTTCCCGACGAGGTGTCCTTCGCAGCGCTCGAGGATGCGCGGATCGCCCTTGGTGACCGTGTAGCCGTTGTGGTCCTCCTCGATCGCCCGGATGACGGCGTCCTTGATCGGGCGCGGCACCGGGAAGTCGGGCTGGCCGATGGAGAGGTTGATCGGGTCCTCGACCTTGGAGGCAAGCTCGAACATGCGGCGGATGCCCGAGGCGTCGATGGACATCGCCCTCCTCGAGGCGAGGCGAGTGAAGTCGAGCTCGATTGGGGGGACTGGGTCTGGCATCGGGATCGGCCGGGTGGCGCGGTGGATCGCACCGTGGTCAGGACCCCTCGGACTCGACCTTCTTGACCTTCTTCTTCACCTTGGGCTTGCGGTGACCGACCTTGACCAGCCCGAGGGGCGAGTCGGAGGATCCGTCGAAGTGCTCGACCTCGGAGAGGGCGACGATCCGCTCGGCGCGGGTCAGCACGTTGCGATGCTGGCGAAGGGCGCCGGACTTGGTTTTGAGGCTGGTGTGAAGACTCATGGCTCGTTCGCCTCCCGTGGGGTGTCTGAAGGAGTCCCACAGTATGGCAGGTGCGTGGGGCCCGATCAAGTCCCGGACGGCCGCCGGGGCTGGTACTTCTCCGCGTAGTGGGTCGAGAAGTCGGAGTTCGGACCCGGATCCCGGCGTTCCCAGAGGACGCCCACCCGCTGGATGAGGGCCCGAAGCCGCACGAATCGCTCCTGGGTCCGTTCGCCGGGTGCATAACCGGGGAGGACGAAGACCTTGGGCCGCCCCTTGCTGGTCGAGGTCAGGTGGGCCTCCAGTCCGTGACGGCGACAGAACTCGACGAGTTCCACAGCCTTGGTCCGGCTCGGATGGTCGATCACGTAGTAGTTCAACCCGGGGGTCCGCGGGTCCGCGTCCGGCGACTCGATCGCACCGGGGGCTCCCTCGACCGGGGCCGCCGGAACGGGGGTGTCGCGAACCAGGCTCCCACCACCGGGCTCGTCGACCTCGCTGATGGTCGCCATCCTGGCCTGTCGCTCCATGGTGTCGCGCAGGTCGATCGCCTCCTTCGCGAGCGCGGAGCGACCGCCTCGGTAGTACCCGAGTCCGTAGGAGACGACCAGCAGGAGCACCACCACCCCGCCGAACACCGCGAGGATGCCCAGCGGGACCCGCACCGTCCGCAGGGGGACGTCCCGAGACGACTCCCTGGAGTGACGCGACTCGTCGTTGACGGGCATCAGCTCGTAGAGGGTCGGTCGGTGTCCACGTCGCATGGCAGGAGTCTAGCAGGTCAGGACGCGGGGGCGCCGAGGGCGATGGCGCTGGCGGTCGCGTAGAGCTCGAGGTGGGAGAGGCTGATCAGCCACTCGGTGATGCCCGCGGAATCCGCGACCTCCGCCACCCGGCCCTGGAGTTCAACCGATGGTTGCCCGTCGGGGGCCCGGAGGATCTCGATCTGGTTGAACGCCATCCCCTCGACGAGGCCCGTGCCCAGGGCCTTGAACACCGCTTCCTTGGCGGCGAAGCGGGCCGCGTACCGCTGGGCCCGGCTGGTGGGACTGGATTCACAGTACATCTGCTCGCGGACCGTGAAGCAGCGCTCGGTGAAGCGGGCCCCGTGCCGTTCGAGCATCTCCTCGATCCGTTCGACATCCACGAGGTCGATACCGTGTCCGATGGCGTGCATCGCCCGAGCATAGCCGCCAGCATCGCGCGATGTCAGGCCCCGGGGTCGGAGCGCCAGGCCTCGAGCACCGCTCGAGCCCCTTCCGAGGGGTCGCGCCAGCCTCGTGCGTCGACGACCAGCGTGCGCAGGGTCGGCTCCAGGCTCAGGGCGCGCTTGAGCGAGTCCAGGTCCAGCCGGCCGCCGGGGCCGGCCGGACCACGGGACCCGGTCGGGTCGAGGTCCACGAGCCGCACCCCCCCCACCATGGCCCCGAATCGAACCAGTCCCTCCAGCGGGTCCCGCCGGTCGGCGAGCCACGCAGCGGTGTCCAACGCGATCCCGATGGGGATCGGCGCCCCCGACTCCAGCGAACGCATCGCGCGACCCGCGAGTTCGACGTCCAGGAGCCGGACCGCCGAGCGTTCCGCGAGTCGAGCGAGCTCCGCGGTGGACTCGAGCACCTCGGCCCCGGGATCCTCGACCGGCAGGCGGACGGTGAGCCCGGAGGCACCGAGGTCCGCGGCGAGTTCGAGTCCCGCCCCGACCGCCTCGACCGCTCGGTCCACGGTCCCGGGATCCGTGAAGTGCTCGGGGGGGATGAAGAGGTCCAGGGCATCGCAGCGAAGCTCGAGTCGATTCAGTTCCGCAAGCAGTCCGCGGCGGGCGGAACGATCGAGCTCGCGTGGCCGCAGCCCCGACTGGGCGGCGGAGAGGGTGACTCGTCGGAACCCCATGCGGGCGGCGAGGGCCAGCCCCGTCCGGGGGTCCTTCGACAGGGCGCTGGTGGTGATCGAGGGCTCCATGGATGGAGTGTACGACGGACGGGCAGCGCGTAGAATCAGTCCATGCGAGTCCTCCTCCACGTCGTCTTCTGGCTCACGCTCACGGTCTGGATCGCCCTGGTGGTGGCACCCGGCCTGACCGGCATGACCGCGTTCGGGGTCCTGCAGGACCAGGAGGTCTCCGTGGCCCGCTACGCGGACTTCTTCGCGGGCGACCAGGAGGGCATGAGCCGCCTGACCGCCGGACTGATCACCGATCCGATCTTCCGCTGGACCTCCAGCGCCCAGTGGGTCCTCGCCCCCCTCGCGCTGGTCGTGTGCCTCATCGAGCTCAGGACCATGCGGTGGGTGCCGGGCTGGTCGCGCTGGGCGAGGGTCTGGCTGGTCGGCGCCGCGTTCGCCCTGGTGGTCTACCACAACGTGGTGATGGGCCCGGCCATGCAGGACGAGCTGGACACCTACCGGGAGGCGGCCGCGGCGATGGATCGCCCGACCTCGGAGGCGGCCCACGAGCGTTTCGAGACCATGCACCGCGATGCGGAGCGTCTCTACTCCGCCCGGCTGCTGCTGCTGGTCGGTGCGGTGGCGGGGACCGCGGCCGGGGCGGCCGCAGGTGGTGGACGCCGGTCGCGGAGGGGGACGTGAACGCCGGCCGTCCCCCGGTCGGCGGACCCCGTGACAAGTCCGGGTTCGAGCTGCCCCGGAAGTCGGAGGCCAAGATCGAACGGGCCGGCCGGATCCTCGCGGCCCTGAAGCGACGGTACCCGGACGCCCGCTGCGAGCTGGAGTTCAGGAACCCGCACGAACTGCTGGTGGCGACGATCCTCTCCGCCCAGGCCACCGACGTCGGGGTCAACAAGGCGACTCCCGGCCTCTTTCGCCGCTTCCCCCGGCCCCGCGACTACCTGGGAACCGAACCCTCCGACGTCGAGCCCTACGTGCGGACCCTCAACTTCTGGCGGAACAAGGCCAAGGCGGTGCACTCGACCATGCTGACCCTGGAACGGGAGCACGGGGGGGAGGTGCCGCGGACCATGGAGGAACTGCTCCGCCTCCGGGGGGTCGCGAGAAAGACCGCGAACGTGGTGCTCGGCAACGCGTTCGGCATCAACATGGGGGTGGTGGTGGACACGCACGTGGGCAGGATCTCCCGTCGCTTCGGCCTGACCCGACACGAGGATCCCCAGAAGGTGGAGCGGGACCTGATGGCACTCTTTCCGCGTCCCAGCTGGTGCCTGCTGAGCCACCTCTTCATCTTCCACGGCCGCAGGAGCTGCAGCGCTCGGGGCGCCTCGTGCGCGGAGGACCGGATCTGCCGGCGATTCTGCAGCAACGCCGGGACGTGATCAGGAGGACGGACCTGGCGCGGGAACCCGGCGGGCCTCGGCCACCCCGATGCCACCGTTGGGACTGACCCAGACCACCTGGTCCCCGACCCTGACCGGGAGCAGGTGCGTCACGCCGCTGGTGATGCGGACCTCCCCGGCGGGTGCGACCCGAGGGGGCGGTGGCCGCGAGAAGTGCGCCCACTCCGCGGTGTCCTGCGGACCGTTGATCCTGATCAGGGAGACCCCCCGCTCGTGACCGACCCAGATGCGTCGGCCCATGACCACCAGGGTGTTGATCCTCGCGTCGCCCGGGACCGTCCATCGACGGTCACCCTCCTCGAGGTGGATGACCACCGTGCGCTGGTCGGGCTCGACCCGGGCGTCCCCCCAGTCGGCAATGCCGAAGTCGGACGCGACGGTGTCCCTCGAGATCTTCCGGTCGACCAGCTCGATCGAGTCCCCGATGGTGTAGATCCAGACCCCTTCGTCGGATCCGGTGAGGACCCGCCGGCCGTCGTCGATCGCCGCCTCCAGCTTGCCTGCCTCCCGGGTGACGGCGAGGAAGGTGTCGGCGTCCCCCGTGGAGTCCTTCTGGTGGCGGTAGAGGGCACGACCGAAGGTGCCACCGACCGCGAGGTAGTTGGGGCCCGCGCCGTCGAGGTCGCGGACTCCCTTGACCGGAATCCACTGGACCGGGCCGAGCTCGCCTCCGACGAACAGCTCCGCGGTCCCGATCTCCTCGTCGCTGAAGAACCAGACCCGGCCGTCGGCGTAGCGCATCCCCCGGATGGTCCCCTTCATGACGAAGCCCGGACCCTCCCGGAGGTCCGGGGTCATGAGCCCCACGCTGGCCCCGTTGGTCCCCTGGAGCACGAAGAGCAGGCCGTCGGGGAAGCCCGCGTCGTCGGGCAGGGCGGCGAGCATGGTGGCGGACCCCAGGAACGCCCCGTCCAGGACGCTGTGGATCCGGCGTCCCGAGGTGGCGACGGGACCGGAGTCGCTGGGAAGCACCCGTCCCCACGTCGCCGTGGGGTCATCGGCGAGGTAGGGGAATTCGCTTGCCTGGTCCCACTTGACGACGCCTCCGGTCCCCGAGATCCACAGTTCGCCGTCGACCACGGACAGCTGTCGCGGCTGGATCCCGAGTTCGCGGCTGGTCCGGACCTGGCGCTGGAGCGGAGCTCGCTGGTCGGCGAGGTCGAACTCGATGACCGCGTCGCGGTCGGAGACGACGTAGAGTCGTTCCCCCCTGATCGCCATGTCGACCAGGGCGCCGGAGCTGCCGAAGGGCAGCGGCTCGAGGCGGGAGATGACCGCGCCGTCGTGGGTGTCGAGCACCAGCAGCTCCGAACCGAAGGTCTGGTACCACAGGCGTCCGCGGACCAGGGTTCGATGATGGGTGCCGCCGAAGCGGTTGGTCACGACCGCGCGATCCTCCGCGGCGAACTCCGGCGGGAGCTCGTCCAGCTTGGTCATGGATTCGCAGCCACTTCCGACCAGCGCGAGCAGGAGGAGGCAGGCGGACACGGGGCGTGACCTGGGAGGTGCGGGGAGGTGGGATGGAGGGCTGGTCATCGAGTCGGCATCCGGGGTGAGGCCCGAGGCGGCGAGGAAGGAGTTTAGCGGTTCGGGTCCGGAACGAGCATGCGGGACCCGGCGATTGGGTACCATGGCCGCATGCGCTCAATGGTATCCATGACCACCAGCTCGATGTTGCTGGGAAGCCTCGTGCTCGTGGGCTGCCGACCGGCGCTCAACCAGCAGAACGGGCTCGCGGGCCCCGAAGGCGAACTCCCGGCCCTGCAGGCCGCCCCGCCTTCCCGGCTGGCCGCAGTGGTTCCCGAGGGCGAAGTGGTCCCCCTTGATCGCAGGAACTGGACCCCCGACCTGGTCATCATCACCCGGAGCCAGGTCCGGCACGACCCCTCCTACGGATCGGCGGACCCCGTGGTCCCGGAACTCGAGGCCCACTCGCGGAGCTGGCCCACCACGTCGACCGCCACGGAGACCGGCGCCCTGGGTGGTGCCGAAGCGCTGAACGCGGCCCTGGCCCCGGTGGTGGCCGCGGGGAACCTCGTCCTGTTCCCGATCCGCGCGGTGCAGGACCCCCCCTGGATCCCGGTCCGCGGCGGGGAGGACGACGAGGACTTCCAGCTGCTGCCGACCACCCGACGCCCGCTCCCCTGGTCGTGGGTGGAGACCGCCCCCACCGGGGTGAAGGAGACCGCTGATGAATGACGAGGCCGGACGGATCAACCCCGACTGGGAATGCACCCCACGCGAGGTCTTCCAGAGACGTCGGGACGGGGAGGAGCTGCTCCTCATCGACTGCCGGACGCACGAGGAGCGGGCGCTGGTGAGCATCGAGGATTCCGTGCACGTCCCGCAGGACGAGCTCTCCTCGAACCTGGAACGGCTGTTCCGGATGGAGGACGCCTCGGAGCTGGTGGTCTACTGCCACCACGGGGTCAGGTCCCTCGCGGTGGTGGCGGCACTTCGCGAGGCGGGGTTCGAATCCGTTCGCTCCATGGCCGGGGGCATCCATCGCTGGTCGAAGGAGGTCGATCCCGATCTCCCGACCTATTCCTGAGGTTCTCACGTGCTGAAGCATCGACTCATCACCGGCGGGCTGCTGATCCTCTTCCTCGTCCTGCTCGCCTGGGCCGACCAGTGCCTGACCGGACCCGGCGGCTGGTTTCCCTCCGGACTGCTGCTGATGCTGGCCACCTGCGGCCTGGTGGTCCCGCTGCTCTCGCTGGAGGTCACCGAGGTGCTGCGGAGGATCGGGAGCCGGGCGTCGGGCTGGGTCACCGTGATCGGCGCCACCGTGCTGTGCTTCACGATGTGGCTGGCGGCCACGCCCGGCTGGGAGGACCACCGGTTCGTGGCTGGCCTCCCGGGGCTGGTGCTGGCGGTGGTGCTGGTGCTCGGATTCATCGATGCCTGCGGGGGGCGACGCACCACGGGGGTCGTGCTGGAGGTGGCAGGCACCCTGTACGCGGTGCTCTACGCGGGCGGCCTGATGGGATTCTGGCTCATGCTCCGGCAGGACGTCGGTGCCTGGGTGATCATGGGAGCGGTGCTCACCGTGAAGGTGGCGGACATCGGCGCCTACGCGGTCGGGTGCTCGGTCGGCCGGACCCGGCTGATCCCGTGGCTGAGTCCCAAGAAGACCTGGGAGGGCCTGGTGGGCGGGATCGCCTGCGCGAGCCTCGCGGGCATCCTGCTCGCGCTGTGGAGCCGTGACCTGCCGGGCGGGGACGGTGGCGTCCCGTTGCTGCAGGGCCTGCTCTTCGGGTTCCTGGCCGCATGGGTCGGACTGATCGGGGACCTCATGGCGAGCGCGATGAAGCGGGACGCGAGGATCAAGGATTCCAGCAGGATCCTCCCCGGACTCGGGGGGCTGATCGACACCCTCGACAGTCTGCTGGTCGCCGGTCCCCTCGCATGGTGGCTGCTGGGCTGACCGGCGGCGCGCCCCGGTCCGATACCGCGAGCGGTCGGAAAAGAATCGGGCAGCTCGTTCAAAAGAAACCAAGGCTCTGCTACCATCACGGACTACCCCTTCTTGGAGGCACGGATGGGTCTTACCGAACAGTTGCAGGCGCTCTACCAGGTGGACAGCCAGGTCCGGGGACTTCGGACCAGGGTCGAGAACTCCCAGCGCTACCTGGACGTCCAGAACCGGCACCTCGGCGAGCTCTCCACCCAGCTGGAGGAGGCGGAGTTGAGGCTCCGGCAGTCGGAGGCCTCGCTCGGCAACCTCGAGAACGAACGCGACTCCGTGCAGGCGAGGATCGACAAGCTCCGGGACGAGTTGAATGCATGCACCACCAGCAAGCAGTACTCGGCGGTCCAGGACGAGATGAAGCTCCTCAAGGAGAAGGTCGACGAGTACGACGAGCAAGCCCTCGAGTCGATGGAACAGATCGAGTCGATACGGGAACTGGTCGCCGCCACGAAGCTCAAGCGCGAGGAACGCGAGACCCTTCAGAAGAAGGCCGCCGACGACCTCGAGGAACGGACCCGTGACGTCGGCGAACGACTCTCGGAGCTCGAACGCGAACGGGACGGGGCGGCGGCGATCCTGCCCGACCGGGTGCTCGAGGTGTTCAACCACGCCGCCAACCTGAACGACGGGGAGACGATGGCCGAGGTGCTCGAGGTCAATCGAAAGCACCGCGAGTACGTCTGCGCCGCCTGCAACGTCGAGCTGCCGTTCAACACCCTGGTCGTGCTCACCAACAGCGGGGACGAGCTTGTGCAGTGTGTGGGCTGCCAGCGGATCATGTACATCGCCGAGGATCTGAAGGCCGCGCTCTCGAAGTGAGGTGCCGCCCCCGGCGGGTCAGGCGTACCCCAGCGAGGCGAGGTCGTCCTCGTCGAGCCCGAAGTGGTGCCCGATCTCGTGCAGGATGGTGATCCGGATCTCCCGCTCCAGCCGTTGCTCGAGCGACTCCCCGTCGTCGGACGCGGAGACCAGCGCCAGCAACCCCTCCCGGAAGATCGTGATCGTCTCCGGCTCGACCATGGAATCCTCGTGGGAGCGTTCGGTGAGACCGATCCCGGCGTAGACCCCGCACAACTCGTCCCCCTGGTCGGGGCGAAGGCCGAGCTCCTCGAGGAGCTGCGGCGAGGGGTGGTCCTCCACCAGCAGCGGCGTCTCCTGGAGCAGCAGCTGGATGGTGTAGGGGAGCTCCTCCACCTGCCGCTCGACGATTCGATCGAAGAATTCCCGGCGAGCGTCGTCCATCCTCACCCCTCCTCGTGCGCACCGACCAGCTCGGTCACCGAGTGGCATCCCTGGGAACGGACCCATCGACGCAGACCCTTCTGGATCCGCTTCGGCGAGGCGGGATCCACGAAGAGGCTCGTCCCGACCCCCACCGCGGTGGCGCCGGCAAGGATCATCTCCGCCGCGTCCTCCCAGTCCAGCACCCCGCCCAGTCCGATGATCGGCACCCCCGCGTCCCGGGCCACCCCGCGATAGACGTCGTTGATCAGCCTGACCGCGAGCGGGTGGATGGCGGGGCCGCTCATCCCCTTGCGGGCCCGACCGAGGACGCTGCGCCGGGTGTGCACGTCGATCGAGAGCACCTCGAGGGTGTTGACCATGGTCAGGCCGTCGGCGCCCGACTCGATCGCCGCCCGGGCGAGGGGGACCAGCCCGTGCGTGTCGGGGGGGAGCTTGACGAAGAGCTGCTGGTCGGGAAGGACCTCCCGGACCGCACGCACGTGCCGGGCGAGGGTGTCCGGGGTCGCGGTCGCCAGCCGACCGTCCTCGCAGTTGGGACAGGAGACGTTCATCTCGATGATCGGCATCGTCCCGAGCTCGGCGAAGGAGGTGGCCACCTGCACGTAGTCCTCCACGCTGAACCCCGCGATGGAGCCGATCACCACCGTGGCGGCGTCCCGGACCGCGGCCGCCTTGTCACGGATGAAGGACTCGATCCCCATGTTCGCCAGCCCCACCGCATTGACCATCCCCGCCTTGACGTCGAGGACCCGCATCGGCGCGTTCCCGGTCCGCGGCTCGGGGGTGATCGACTTGGTGGTCACCGCCCCCACCCGCGAGAGGTCCAGGGCCACCGCGAGCTCGTCCACGTACCCGCAGGTCCCGGCCGCCAGCACGATCGGGGAGACGAGGTCCACGCTGCCCAGCGAGGTCTTCAGGGTGTCGGGAGCGGCCGGCATGATGATCAGGGTACCGGCTTCCCGGGGAACACGGGAGGTTCCAGCTGATCTATGATGGTGTGCCTAGGAGACCCCACGATGACCAACCCACCGACGGACCTTGAGCAGCGGATCGAGCGCTTCGAGCACATGGCGAAGGCGGACCCCGAGAACGAGATGGCGCACTTCTCGCTGGGGAACGCCTACTCGCAGATGGGCCGCCATGCCGAGGCCGCGGAGGCCTTCGAGGAATGCACCCGCATCAACCCCGAGATGTCCAAGGCCTGGCAGCTCTGCGGGCAGGAGATGGTGCAGGCCGGCTGGGAGGACAAGGCGGTCAAGGTGCTTGAACGGGGCTACGAGGTGGCGGCCTCCAAGGGCGACCTGATGCCCCGTGACGCGATCGCGGACCTCCTCCGGTCGATCGGGAAGCAGCCCCCGGAACTCAGCCAGGAGGTCAACGAGGCCGCGGAGCGGATCCGGGAGAGCGGTGCGTTCGTGTGCGGACGGACCGGACGGCCGGGTACCAGGATGGAGCACCCCCCCTTCCGCGGCCCGGTCGGGGAGTGGATCCGGGACAACATCAGCCAGGAGACCTGGACGGAGTGGATCGGCCAGGGCACCAAGGTGATCAACGAACTCCGGCTGGACCTCTCCCGCGAGGAGGACCAGGAGGCCTACGACCAGCACATGCACGAGTTCCTGGGCGTGGACCCCGAGGCCCTCGGCGGATCCTGAACCGGGACTCAACCGACGCGGCGGTGGTAGACGTACCACTCCAGCACCAGCATCACCAGCACCGCCAACAGCAGCCACGGCCAGACCGCCACCAGGGTGGACCGCGCCCGCCGGGTGGCGGTGATCGTGTCCACGCTGAGGTCGATGCTCGGGGCCGCGTCCAGGAACCCCTCCCGGGGGTCCACCATGTTCACCGCGACGGGGCGGCTGGCGCGCTCCCCGGATCCGGGAGCGTTCCAGGAGACGGTGTAGATCCCGGTCTGGAGGACGGGCCCCCAGCTGAAGCGACCGTCGGGATCGAGGAATCCCTCGGAACGCGAACCGTCGGGGGCCAGCACCTCGACCGCGCGGCTCCCCGGGGGGAGGGCCATCGAGATCGCCTCCCCCGGGGCGAGCGCCTTCTGGACGAGTGCGCCGCCGCTGGTCGCGAGGAACTCGACGGCGTTGGGAATGAAGTTCGCGAACCCACGCTGGTGCCACCAGGTGGAATCCAGCACGTCGAAGGCGACCCAGAGGATCTCCGTGCCGGAGCGCTCCACCAGGGCGATCACCGGCCCCTCCATCGATTCGGCGAGGACCTCGACGTCGCCGTCCACGACCACCTTCGGCATGGTCCAGATGAACAGTTCGTCGAGGTTCACGAAACGGAAGATCGGGTGGTCGTCGCGCGCGGAGCGCACGAACACCTTCTCCCCGTCGTCGAACGGGACCAGCTCGTCGATCCCCTCCACGCTGCCGAGCACCAGGTACCGACCGGGGGGGAACCGCTCCGGACTCCAGCCGTCGAAGATCACCACGTCCCAGGTCGGCTCGAGGTCGGGGCCGAGCCCCGCCCACTCGGCGGGGCTGAGCACGTCGAGGGAGCGCAGCGGCATCCCGGCCAGCAGGCTCTTCAGCACGAAGGGGTCCTCCCCCACCAGCGCCACGTCGAGGGCCCGCGGCGGGGGGACGACCAGACGGGCGACGTTGTCGGCGGCCAGCGGATCCTGGTGGAGCAGCCGGACCTCGATCAACGCACCGCGGGGTTGTTCGAAGGGAACGAAGGCGACCTCCTCGCGGCCGGGGGCGGATCCCCCGCCCTCCACCACGAGGCGGGGCGGCACCGTGATCGGCCGGGGGGTGACCGCCCGGGGGGCGCCGTCCACCCGCAGCTCCAGGTCGACCTCGATCGGTTCGGTGCCGTGGTTGTCCACCACCGCGAACACCTGCATGGTGTTGGGCCGGTTCCATGGTCGTTCCGCGGCGATCCGGGTGATCCCGGCGTTGGGCGCACGGTCGGATCCGATGACGTGGTAGCGGACCTGCTCCCCGTCGCGGAGCGCGAGTTCCGGCAGGTCCTCGATGCGGCCATCGGAGAAGATCTCGATCGAGGCGGCCTCCTCGGTCCCGGTGTCCCGGCCGAGGGACTCGGGGTCGGTGGAGGTGGTGAAGACCCGGGCGAGCTCGATCGCCTCCCCGAGCCCGGTCGCCGAATCGGTGGGCCCGATCCCGCGGATCGCGTCGATCACCCGCTGGCGGGAGTCGGTGAAGGGGGCGATCACCTCCGCGCCCTCCGAGAAGGCGACGACCATGATCTGCTCGGAGCCACCCGAGAAGAGCCCCCCGCCGTGGAGGGATTCCACGCGGTCGACCGCCGCCTCCCTGGCCAGCTCGAGTCGCGAGCGTCCGGACGGATCGTCCAGCGCGTTCATGGACGCCGAGCGGTCGATGGCGATCACCGTGCGGCCGCTGGCCGAGCCGCCTCCCTCGAACTGCGGCTGGGCGAGGGCCAGGACCAGCAGGAGGAGGATCAGCATCTGGAGCAGCAACAGCACGCTGTAGCGGATCCGCTGGAAGGGCACGTTGGCGCGGACATCCTCCACCGATCGCTTCCAGAGCATGGTGCTCGGGATGCTTCGCCGGCCGCGACGCAGCTTGAGGAAGTACAGCAACAGCAGCGGGGGCACCGCCGCCGCCGCGACCAGCAGTCCGGTGAGCGGGGTCAGCCAGCTCAACGAAGCAGCCCCCTTCGCCTGAAGTACTCGACGAGCATGACGTCGAGGTCCGTGGAGGTGTCGACCAGCATGTGGGTGACGTCCCGTCGGATGCAGTACTCGCGCAGTTCCCCGCAGTAGCGGTTGAGCGTGTCCTTGTAGGTGCGCAGGAGCTGCTCGCTCACGGTGACCTCGGTCTCGGCCTCGTCCTCCAGGTCGACGAGCCGGAGGTCGCCGGACATGCCGCGGGAGGCGGGGTCGAGTTCCTCGGGGGAGAGGACCTGGGCGGCGAAGAGGTCGAAGCCGCGACCGGCCAGCATCCGCAACCCGTCCTGGTAGCCCTCCTTGAACATGAAGTCCGAGAGCACCACCACCACCCCGCGGCCCAGTCGGGAGAGCGCGAGGTTCTTCATCGCCTCCTCGAACCGACCGCCCCCCCCGGGCTGGAGGTCAAGCAGCCACTGGCCGAGCTCGCGGGTCCGACGCCGACCACGTAGGTTGTTGAGGTGCTGCACGCCACCCTCCTCCCCGAAGGCGCACATCGAGACCCGGTTCTGGTTGCTCAATCCGATGTACCCGAGGGCCATCGCCAGGCGACGTGCGTACTCGAACTTGTTGGGGGTGCCCCAGTCCATCGAGGCGCTGGTGTCCACCGCGACCAGGAGGGAGAGGTCCTCCTCCTCGAGGAAGATCTTCATGAAGAGCCGGTCCAGCCGGCCGTAGATGTTCCAGTCCACGAACCGGAGGTCGTCCCCGTGAACGTAGGGCCGGAAGTCGGCGAACTCGACGCTGATGCCTCGCCGACGGGACCGGCGCTCCCCCTGGATGCGACCGGAGAAGATCTTGCGACTGACCACGTCGAGCCGCTGCAGCCGGGCCATCAGGCGGGAATCGATCAGGTCGTCGACCCGGGTGGGGCGGACGACCCGGGGTGGATCCGGGGAGAAGCTGTTCACGTGACTCGGTGCTCCCCCCTGAGGATCGTGGGCAGCAGTCGCATCGCCTCCGGGCGATCGTCGTCCCGGGGGATGACCTCCAGCAGCCGCTGGATGATCCGGTCCGTGGTGTGCCCGTCGGTCTCCGCCTCGAAGGTCCGGACCAGCCGGTGCCGCAGCACCGGGGGCGCGACCCGCATCACGTCGGCGATCGCGACGTGGTAGCGGCCATCGATCATCGCGAGCACCTTGGCGGTCATCACCATCGCCTGGGCCGCCCGGGGGGAGCCCCCGATCGAGACCAGGCGGGTCACGTCCAGCGGTGCATCGGGGCGACCCGGCTGGGTGGCCAGGACCAGTCGCACGATGTAGTCCTTGACCGAGGGGGTGAGGACCACCCTCCGGGCGAGTCTCTGCGCGGCCAGGATCGAGTCCGCCTGCAGCACCGGGGACACCCGGGCCCGGGAGGAGTCCGTGGTCCGCCTCAGGATCTCGTTGATCTCCTCGCGACGGGCGTAGGGCACGTCCACCTTCAGGATGAACCGATCGAGCTGGGCTTCCGGGAGCGGATAGGTCCCCTCCTGCTCGATGGGATTCTGGGTGGCCATGACGAAGAACGGCCGCTCGAGCTGGTGAGTGGTCCCGCCGGAGGTGACCGAACCCTCCTGCATCGCCTCCAGCAGGGCCGCCTGGCTCTTCGGGGAGGCGCGATTGACCTCGTCGGCGAGCAGGAGCTGGGTGAAGACCGGCCCCCGGCGGAAGGCGATCTCGCGCTGTCCGCTCACCGGGTCCTCGACGACGATGCTGGTCCCGGTGATGTCCGCGGGCATGAGGTCCGGGGTGAACTGGATCCGCCTGAAGTCGAGTGCCAGGGCGTCCGCGAGGGTGCGGACCAGCAGGGTCTTGCCCAGCCCGGGGACGCCCTCGAGCAGGACGTGCCCCCCGGCGAAGAGTCCCAGGAGCACTTCCTCGACGACGTCGTCCTGGCCGACCAGCGCCTTGCCGATCTCGCGACGGAGGTCCTCGAAGGCATCGCGGAAGGCCCCGCAGGCCTGGGCGGGATCCTCGTCTTCGAGCCGTCGGGTGAGGGACGCGGTGTTCATTCGGGACGGTCTCCGTCCCTGGCCCGGCGGCGTGCACGCTTGAGGCGAGCCAGGCTGTCCTCCTCCTGGTCGTCCTTCCCACGGGACGGTCCGGGGGCGCCCCCCTCGGTCGCGGGCGGAGCCGACCCGCCCCCGCGCTCCGCGTCGACGTCGAACGCGGGACCGTCGGGGTCGAGGCCCCCGGACGCGGGAACATCCGGTTCGGCGTCGGAGGTCGGCTCCCCGGGGCGAACGCGCTTGCGACGACGACTGCTCGCCCGGGCCCGCTTCCACGCGGAGACCGACGCCTGCGAGACGTCGCCGCCGGCGGAGGCATTGAGGTTGCGGGCCACCGCCTCGCGGGCGGCCCGGGGATCGAAGGCCAGGCGGCGAACCGCCACGTCGAGGATGAAGAGTGCCACCGCGATGATGGCCAGCAGGTCCCAGATCCGGCTCGGGGCCAGCGGGACCTGCAGGGCGCTCTTCTCGAAGAGGTCGATCGCCTCGGGATCCGAGTCAAGTTCGATGACCCGCCCCCCGGTGCGGTCGGCGATCGTCTTCAGCAGGGCCGCGTTGTCCTGGACCGACCGGAACTCCTTGGAGTACGGCAGGGAGACCGCTCCCTGCACGCTGCGAAGCCTCGTCTCCCCGTCGGTGGAGACCGTCGGGAAGCCGACGTTGACGAGGTAGGCGCCCGCGGCCCCGGTTCGGAACTCGCCCCGGTAGCGTCCGGGTCCGACCTGCTCGAGTTCGAGCGGCTGGACCCCGCCCTGCGGGTCGAGGACCCTCGAATCGGTCTGGAGGAAGTTGATGAACCCGCTGTCCTCGTTGGTCGCATCGACCTCCACGATCGCCACGTCCCCTTCCAGGCGGGTGGTCATCAGCACGTTCGCCGGCGAGGCGGGACGCATCAACCACCGGAGCGACTGCTCGCAGAAGCCCTGGAAGCCCTCCCAGGCGATCCAGCTGGCGGACCAGCGGGCGGAGAGGTCGCTGGTGAAGGCGATGGACTTCCCGAGCCCGTAGTTCCAGTAGGCCATCAGGGGATCGTCGGAGTCGGAGCTGCGAACCGTCATCGGGGTCTGTGCCCGGCCCTCGTCACGATCCACGGTGAGCACGAACCCCCGGACCGACGGCACCGAACCCAGCCCCTTGGCGGGACCGGTGAGGGAGGGATTCACCCGGGGGGTGAAGTCGCCCTCGTTGATGAGCGACCGGGAGACCACCGAGGCCTCCTTGGTGAAGATCCGGGGGAGGCTGGTGGCGGGAGGTTCGTTGTAGAAGGTCCCGCCGGTCATGCCCGCGATCGCCCGCATCGACTGCCGGTGCAGGTAGGTCCCATGGCCCGCGTACATGATCGTGGTGATGGTGATCTTGGAGTCCACGAACCCCTGGATGAGCTGGCTGCTGGGCGCGGCGGGATCCCCGTCGCTGATGATGACCACGTGCTTCTGCCCGGCCGACAGCGGCTCGAGGCCCTCGTAGGTGAGCTCGAGGGAGGCGCTGAAGTCCGGCATGTCGCCGACCACCATGGATTTCGCGGCCGCGATCGCGCTGGTCTTGTCCCCCGCCTCCTGCATGGGCAGCGCCCAGCTGGCGCCATTGATCGACCGGCCGGGTGCCCGGGAGTTGTAGGTGACGATCCCGACGTAGTCCATGCTGGTGAGGGCCTCGATCGCGGCGATCGCGGTCTGCTGGGCCCAGAAGTTGGCGCGAGGCATCTCGGTGGAATGAATGATGAGGGCGAGGGCCCCGCGCATCATCTGGCGTTGCTGCGGCGGATCAAGCCGAACGGGAAGCACCTTGGAGGTCTGCGAGTCGATCCAGCCCCCCGCCCCGAAGGACAGGTCCCCCCCCACCATCATCAGCCCCCCCCCGAGGTCGTGCACGTAGGCATGGAGGGCGCGGTCCGCGGCGTTGGAGATCGACCACCGCGGAAGGTTGCAGAGGACGACCGCGTCGTAGCCGTTGATCAGGGAGACGCCCTGGTCCAGCGCCTCGGGCGGCACGAGGTCCGAGCGGATGCCCCCCTGCGCGAGGGCGGACCGGAACGCGCTCGCCGCGTCGGGGCTCCCCTCCACGAAGAGCACGCGGCCCTCGCCGGAGACGAAGGTCACCGCGCTGCCCCGGTTGTTCTCCAGAAGACCGTCCGAAAGCCCATCCGCGGGCTCGAACAGGACCTCGAACTGGTGCGCGCCCCCGCGCTCGAGGCTGACCGGGAAGCTCAGCACCGTGGGGCCGGCGGGAAGCTCGAGGTTCACCGAGGTGGCCCCGGAGCCCGGGTCGAGGACGAGCGGCCGGTCGTTCTGGCGAACGGCCAGGAACCCGTTGGTCGGTCGCTGGGAGCGGAGGAATACCTTGAGCTCCACGGTCTGGCCGAGCCGCGCGCGGGCGGGGACCTTGACCCGGTCGACCAGCACCTCGTTCTCGGAGGCGTAGCGAAGCGGGATGACGTCGATCGGGACCCGGTTGGCACGCGCGATCTCCACCACCTCGAGGACCGATCCCCCGGTCTGGTTCCCGTCGGAGATCAGGAGGAGTCGGTTGGCGGTGTCGGCGGGGATCAGGGAGAGGGCCTGCTCGAGGCCGGCGGCGATGTCGGTGGCGTCGGTGCGACCGTCGTAGGTGTCCAGGTCCACGATGGTCTCGGGGTCCGGCTTGGCGGTGGGCTGGGCCTCGGCCGCGAAGGACACCGCCGCGAGCCGGTCCTCGGGGTCGGTCCTGCCCGCCGCGAGGGACTGGAACAGCGAGCCTGCACGGACCCGCAGGTCGATCGGGATCGACTGGCTCACGTCGGACACCACCGTCACCGTGACCGCCTCCCCCCGCTTGACCAGGGTCGGACGGGCCAGCGCCATGGCGAGCAGCAGGACCACCACGGTCCGGACCGCGAGGGAGGCGTAGCGCCGGAACCGGGAGACGCGGTCCCGATGGAGGACGCTGATCAACCAGATCGGGACCAGCAGCCCCAGCAGCAGCAGCCACCCGGGTTGCTCGAACTGGATTGGGGAGGCATCAAGCATCGGCGCTCCGTGGATCGAACGGGGGTCCGGGCGGGACCGTGACGGGGATGGATGGCGACTCGGATCCCCGGCGCCCCGTGCTGGGGTGATCGTAGTGCATGCCGCCGCTCATCGAAGCGCCCCCGACTGGATCCGTGCATTTCCCGAATCGAGGACCAGGACCCGGTCCCCGTGCACCACCGCCGCCCAGGGATCCAGCAGTCGGCCCCGGCGAAACCCGGGACCGCCGAGGGTCCCGAGGGACGCCCCGGTCGCGGGATCGATCCTCTGCAACCGGCTCGATCCGTATTCGCAGACCAGCAGGCTGCCGTCGGGCAGCCACTCGACCCCGTAGGGGTAGGAGAAGCAACCCGGATCGCGGCCCGCCTTCCCCAGCACCCGGAGCCACCGGCCTTCGGGATCCACCACCACGATCCGGTGGTTGCAGGAGTCCGCGATGTACAGCTCGGTGCGGTCGGGCGAGAAGACCATCGACTGCGGGCGGGTGAACTGACCGTCCCCGCGCCCGCTTGCACCGAAGGTCCGCAGGAACCGACCGTCGGAGTCGAACACCTGCACCCGGTCGTTGGTGCCGTATTCCGAGACGTAGAGTTCCCCGTCGGCACCGAACGCCACGTCGGTCGGGTAGACGAACTGCCCGGGACCGGTCCCGAAGGACCCGAACCGATCGAGCTCGTTGCCCGACGCGTCGAAGACGATGATCCGGTGGTAGTGGGTGTCGGGGACGAAGACGCGTCCGTCGGGGGAGACGCTGATCCCCACCGGCTTGCCGACCTGGACCTCCGGCATCGACCACTGGTTGAGGAAGGTGCCGTCCGGGGCGAAGCGCTGGATCCGCGCGGTCTTGTCGACCACGAAGATGGCCCCGTCCCGGGGATCGACCGCGATCCCCCGCGGGGTCTTGAAGAGGCCGGGGCCCGCGCCCGGGGCGCCGAAGACGAGTTCGTGGGGAACCGGGGGATCGCCCTCGAGGGTGGCGGTTTCCTGCGGGGCACGCTCGGTGCAGCCGGCCTGGAGGAGCGAGGGGAGGGCCATGACCAGGAGGCAGAAGGGGCCCGCGAGTCGACGGGAGACCGCCCGTCCCAGGAGCATCGCCAGCAACCACCCCCCACCCAGCAGCGCCAGCAGGCCGAGCATCACGGTGTCCGGACGCTGGTAGTGCATCCCGTTGAGGAGGCCGGTGGCGAGGCGCTCGCGACCGGGCAGACCCAGCCGGGTGGGGAGCACCAGTTCACCCAGGGAGAAGACGCCGGTGACCGCGAAGGCCAGGAGCATCGTGGCGAGGAGTCCGGGGGTGACCGAGGCCGGTCGGGGGGGATCGAGTCGCCGCAGCTCGCGCAGCCCGGAGGGTTCCGAACGGGCCACCACCACCGCGACCAGGCAGCCCAGCCCCGCGAGACTCGCGACCTGAGCGATGACCAGGACCAGACCGCTGTCGTAGACCAGCGGTCCCAGGGTGGCGGTGTTGAAGGTGCCGGTCATCACCGCGGCGAGGGTGGTCGACGGGAGCCGCCCCGCCAGCAACCAGCCCAGGCAGAAGAGGATCCCGAGCAGCTGGAGGCGTCGTCCCCCGAAGGCGAGCTGCAGGTAGAGCAGGCCGGCGACGACCGCGCAGAGCGTGCCCTCCACCACCGCCCCGAGCAGCGTCCGCGCCACCGCGGGGCCGTAGAGCTTCCAGAAGAGTCCGGGGTCGAGGGAGCCGATCGAGAGGCTGGCGAGCAGGATCGGGAGCAGGCTCCCCAGGACGACCAGCAGGGTGGGCAGGAGCCAGCGACCACGACCCGGTCGGGAGGCGGCGACCATCCTCCGGGAGAGCGCACCCGCCCATCGGGTCCCGTCGCCGGTGACCGCGAGGAGGATGAGCCCCGCACAGACGAGGGAAACCGCCATCGAGGGCATCGAACGGGCGAGCAACTGGGCGGGCCCCGCCCCCAGCGCGTCCAGGGCGCGCAGCTCGAACCCGGTGGTCGCGACCTGGGCGAGGTCGAAGGAGACGGTGGCGGTCGCGACCAGTCCGCCGGTCAGGAGCACGCCGAGCAGCGCACCGGGAAGTACGGCCCGCAGCCAGAGCCCGAGCCTCCTCCCCCGCGTCGCGCCGTCCAGGGCGGCGAGGGACGTGCCCGACCGGCCACGCGTCACGCGACTGATGGCGATCGACCACGCCACCAGCGGCCAGGACCAGCTGGCGAGTGCGACCAGGAGCACGAGTTCGCGAACCGGCACGATCAGCCCCTGTTCGATCGCCCAGGAACCGAACCGGGTGCCCGGACCCAGGGACTGCCACCAGCACCAGAAGATCGCGTAGCCCGGAATGCAGACCGGCAGGAGCGTCAGCGAACAGATGAACCAGTTCGAGGAGCGCTGGATGATCGCCCGACCGAGCAGCGCACCCATCGGGAGGCCGGGAACCAGTGCGGCCAGCGCCACCGCGAGGGACCAGAGCCCGGTCCTCGAGGCGATGGTCGCCCGGCCCTCCTCCCCGACGGTGACCACCGGGGTGCCGTCCCAGACCAGAGCGGCGCAGGTGGCCAGCGGCCAGAGGACGGCGACTCCGAGCAGCAGGCCCCCGGCGAGGGTGGCCAGCGTCGCGGTCGGGGGCAGGGACCGACTCGGGATCATCCGCTGCCCACCAGGCCACCGTTGGCCGCCAGGTCGAGGGCGGGACCGAGGCGGGTGGCCGCGGCTTCCAGGTCCACCTGCAGCGGATCCTCGACCGCCAGCTCCCCGGGATCCAGGCGCAGTGGGATGTTCCTCGACGGGGACTCCATCAGCAGACGCTCGACGTCCGCGGAGGCGAGCCATTCGGCGAGGATCCGGGCCGACTCGGGGTTCGCACCACCCGACACCAGGCCGACGGTGTTCGGGATCAGCAGGGTCCCGGCACGAGGAACCGGATCCGCCTCGTGACGCAGGTAGACCAGGTCGACCCCGAGCCCGCGCGAGCGCGCCGCCCAGACGTCGTCGGTGTCGGTCATCCCGAGGTCGTATTCACCGGAGGCGACGCCCTCCACGACCCCGGCGTTGCCGCTGCGAAGCACCGCGGTGCGGTTGCGAGCGAGGCCCGCGATCCAGTCGGTGAAGCGATCCTCGCCCCACGCGACGTGCATGGCGCCGAAGTGGCCGGCGGTGGTCCCGAAACGAGGGTCGGCCATCGCGACGCGACCCGCCCATTCCGGGTCGGCGAGCGCCTCCCATCCCCCCGGCAGCTCCCGGGGATCCAGGCGGTCGGGCGCGTAGACGAGCACGCGGGCCCGCGGGGCGAACGCCACCCAGGAACCGGTGCTCGAGCACCAGGCATCGGGGACGGTGCGGTTCATCCGCTCCAGGCTCGCGGGGGGGAACCGCCCCAGGAGGCCGTCCTGCTGCAGCTCGATCATCCGGAAGCACTCACTGGACCAGAAGAGATCGGCCTGGGGTCGGTTCCGTTCCGCGCGGATGCGGGAGACCAGGCCGGTGGTCTTCGTCGCTTCGGTGTCGTAGAGCGCGCGGACCCGGATCCCGGTATCGCGCTCGAAGCGGTCGAGGATCGGCCGAGCCACGTACTCGTCGGCGGACACGTAGACCACGACCTCCGGACCCTCCTCGGGACCGGAACACCCGGCCAGCTGCATGACCAGTCCGAGGACCAGGGGCGCGAGCAGGGTTCGGACCATCGGTCGATTCACGGTTCGGGTTCCGCGCCACCTTCGGGTTCGGCGGGAGGGGTGGTCGCGGGTTCGCGACTCGCGGCGCGACGATCGTCGATCCGCTTCCTCAGTTCGCCGAAGTAGTGCTTGTGCACGTCGCGGAGGTGACCGGGGATCGGTTGTTCCTCGACCCCCTCCTCCCAGCTTCGGATGATGCTGTCGGCCAGCTGCTGGAGCTCGAGGGTGGACTGCCCGCGGACCGGGGCGTCCGAATCGACGAGCTGCCGCGAGATCACGTCGCC
The DNA here is from genome assembly GCA_002862305.1 of Phycisphaerae bacterium. GTDB lineage: Bacteria > Planctomycetota > Phycisphaerae > Phycisphaerales > SM1A02 > UBA8087. Next base: position 22,184 of record PKCS01000061.1, read on the forward strand.
ACCTTCCTGCAGCGCCACCTGCTCCTTCTGCAGCCGGGTGGAGAACTCGGTCGCGCTGATCGGCGCGTTGCCCTCTCCGCCGCGTCCCTCGCCGCGGAAGTTGGCCTGCCCGCCCATCGTGCGGGCGGCATCGTCCCGGGGACTCGAGGGCTTGGAGGGGAGCATGTCCGCGTAGGACGAGGAGGACCCCGACGGCCGGCTGCCCCCGGAGCCGTTGCACTGCCCCTGGGCGGACTTGGCCATCTGGAGCATCTGCTGCAACTGCTCCGCCTCGGAAAGCGACTTCTGCATGCCCTGCGATCCGGAGCGGCCCTCGCCCGACCCGGACTGCCCGCCCGTGCATTCCCGGGCCATGGAGTCCAGGGATTCGGACATCTGCCGGCACTGCTCGGCGGAGGACTCCTGGGCGGCGGTCATCTCGCGGAGTTGCTGGCGCTGCTGTTCATTGAGCCCGCTGGCCTGTTCCAACGCCTGCTGGAGGGCCTCGGGGTTGTTCGCCAGGTCCGGATCGAGCCCCGCCTGCTGGAGGGCCTGTCGGAGGGCCTCGTCGTCACCGGCCGCGGACTCCAGCTGTTCCGCGAGGGACTTGAGCTCCTCGCCCAGCCGGGCCCGGTCCGCTTCGTCGAGCGCCGGGTCCCGGGCGAGTCGCTCGAGTTCGGACATCGCCTCGCGCGCACGCTCGAAGTCGGCGGATCGAAGGGCCTCGGCGAAGTCGCGGGTGGCGTCGGCGTCCTCGGGGTCGATGTTGGAAAGCGCCTGCCGGAGGGCTTCCATCGACTGGCCGCGCTCCCCGTTCACGATCTCGTCGAGCCGCTGCTCGAGGTCGGAGATCTTCCGGAGTGCCTCGCGCCGCGCCTCCTCCGGCGAGCCCTCGAGGTCCGGTCGGGACTCGTCCAGGGCGAACGCCTCGGAAAGGTCGCCGAGTTCCTCGGAGAGCGCGGGGTTCTCCTCGATCCGCTCGAGGACGGCGCGAATGGACTCCTCGGCGGCGATTCGCTCGGTGTCGGCCTCAGCGGCATCGGGGCGCGGATCGGTCGCGAAGAGGTCCCCGGAGGGGACCGTGAACCAGAGCAGTCCGGCGAAGAGCCCGACCACCGGCGCGACCCAGGCGCCTGCGGGCGTGCGGGGGGCGAAGGCGGCCCTGAGCCGGTTGCGGACGGATGGTTCGCGAAGGGTCTCGAGGCATTGCTCGAGCGCGGCCCGGGCGAAGGGGTCCTCGCGGTGGGCGCAGTGGATCGCGGTGGTGAACCGATCCTGCAGGTCGAGGCGCTCGTCGATCAACGCGGCGATCGCGCCGTCGGAGAGTCGGCCGATCCTCGCCATCAGGATCCCGGCGAGCAGCACCGATCCCCCGAGGGCGAGGAGGATCACCCACCAGTCGGGGGCCACCAGGGGCGTCGCCTTCGCGAGCAGCACCACCACCAGCAGTGCCAGCATGGCGAACAGGAGTGCGTCGTGCAGGGTGCCCAGCAGGCGCCCGACCCACAGCCGACGACGAACGGACCGGACGAGGCCCGAGAGTTCGGGGGGGATCCTCGACTTGTCGGTGGGGGTGATCATGAGCGGTCCTCCACGCACGGGCACCTAGAGTGTATCCCGAAAAGCAGGACCGCTCCGTGTTATCTGGCCCGATCGTGGAGGATCACCACAGTCAGGACAGGTCGATCGCGTAGGATGAGGATCCTGGAGCCAGCATGCCGTCGTCGCGGAAACCCAATCCAATCTGCACCACCTGCAGCCTGGTGCTGCTCGGGGCCTCGCCCGTGGCGGGTGGCAGCGCCCTGCAGGATTCGGTGCCCACCGCCCTGGCTTCGGCGACGAGCGTGGCGGACTTCACCGAGGAGGTCGAGGCCGGCGCCATCGCGGAAGGGCTGGAACCGGTTTCCACGGTGGAGGTCCTCGAGGGACGGGTCGCGGGGCTCGAGGAACGGGTCGCCCGGCTGGAGGCACTGATCGTCGAACTCAACGACCGGATCGACGAGCTCCTCGCATCGAGGTCGGAGACCGCGTCCGCGGCGGAGGAGGCACCCGCCCCCCCACCGGCACCCGAGCCGACCCCGGCATCCTCGCGGGCGATCGACGATCCCATGGCCTCACCGGCCACGATCATCGAGTCCATGCGTCGCAACTTCGACTCGGAGATGATGACCGACCCGTCGTTCGTCCTGGGACTGGACTCACCGGACGAGCGGGCCCGGGTGGAGGCGGACCGGGTCCTCCGGTCCTGGGTCCGGCGGACGGAGGGCCGGTTCCGGAAGCGGGTGACCTGGCCGATCGAGCTGGACGAGGGCGTGGAGCAGCCGAACGGGGAGCGGGACTACCGGGTCGAGGTGACCGGGGCCATGGCCGGCGGACCGGGCATGACCTTCACCCAGCGGGTGAGCGAACGCATCGCGGGTCGCATCCCGAAATGGCTGATCCGGCCCGACCTCGACCGCCTCCTCCTCAAGGGCATGTTCGAACCGAAGCTGGTGATCGTGCCCCGAAGGCAGCCCGCCAACGGCTTCAACACCGAGATCATCATCGAGGAGGACCACCTCATGATCAGTGAATGGGTCCGCCTCGAGTTCGAGGTCAAGCTCACCACCATCATCCCGGTGTTCATCGAGCAGCGACGGCGGGAGTCGGGGGACTCCATCGGGGCGATCGACCCCCCGCCGCCGGCCGCCCCGTCGAGCGAATGATCACGGCACCGAGATGGTGGTGATCGACTCGTTGGTGTAGATGCAGATCCCCGCGGCGATCCGGAGGGACTGCTCGCAGACCTCCCGTGCCTCGAGCGAGCCCTGGTGCATGAGGCCCCGCGCCGCCGCGAGCGCGAAGGACCCGCCCGAGCCGATCGCGCAGAGGCCGTCGGTGGGTTCGATGAGGTCGCCTTGTCCCGACACCATCAACGTGACCTCCAGGTCGGCGACGATCATCATCGATTCCAGCCGGCGCAGTGCGCGGTCGGTCCTCCAGAGCCTCGCCAGCCCGATGGCGGCTCGTCGAAGGTTGGTGGGCGAGGCCTCCAGGTGCTTCTCGAAGTGTTCCATGAGGGCGAAGGCGTCGGCCGCGGCACCCGCGAAGCCCACCAGGACCCCCTGTCGTTCATGCCCGAACTGCTCGAGCTTGCGCACCTTGACCGCATCGGGCTTGGCGATGGTGTGACCCAGCGTGACCTGGCCGTCCCCGGACATCGCGACCTCGCCGGGACGTCGGGCGGACAGGATGGTGGTTGCCTCGAAGTGGGGTTCCTGCATGCATCCATGCTATCTCATCCGGGCCCGGGACAGGGAACCGGGGCACCTGGGAACCGGGCTCGCCACGGGGCGGGGCGCACACGCTACCCTCTGCGGATGCGACTCTCGGTCATCATTCCCGCGGCGGGGACCTCCAGCCGGTTCGGCTTCGGGGACAAGCTCTCGCAGGAGCTCGGCGGACGGGCGATCCTGCTTCGCTCGGTCGAGGCGTTCGTCAAGCGCGAGGAGACCGCCTCGATCATCGTGGCCGCCCCGCCGGAGGACCTCGAGGGCTTCCGGAACCGCTTCGGTCCCCAGCTGAGCTTCCACGGCGCGACGATCGTGGCGGGCGGACGGACCGAACGGTGGGAGAGCGTGCGGAACGCCCTGGAGGCGGTCGGGGACGAGGTCACCCACGTGGCGGTGCACGACGCGGCCCGGCCGAACGTGAGCCCGGAGCTGCTCGACCGGATCCTCGATGCGGCTCGCGTCCACCCGGCGGTGGTTCCCGGGGTGCGGGTGGCCAGCACCCTCAAGCGGATCGGGATCGAGACCGTGCGTTCGGCGGAGGACGACGCGATCGCGGACGCGATCCTGGGCGGCCCCGCCGAGGAACCCGGCGCCCCCACCGCGCACCTCGTCGAGGAGACCGTCCCACGGGAGCGGTTGGTCGCGGTGCAGACCCCCCAGGTGTTCGAGCGCGGCCTGCTGGAGCGGGCCTATCGCGAGGGCTCCCCGGAGGGCGCCACCGACGACGCGATGCTGGTCGAACGGCTCGGGGAACCGGTGGTGGTGGTCGAGGGCGAGGGGCGCAACATCAAGGTGACGACGGCCGAGGACCTCGAACTGGCGCGACGACTGGCGCGGTGACCCGAGCGGGTGCCGGTGGCGGGATGAGTGCTCAGGATCCCGATTCGCCGGTCCGGCCGAGCCGGTCGTTGTAGTAGAGGTAGACCAGCATGTCCTCGGCGTACTCGTGGAGCTCAGGACCCTGCAACGGCGCCATCCCGGACTCCGCCTCGTCGAGGGCGAGGGGCGAACGGAGGACCACCCAGGCCTTGTCGGCGAGGACGGGTTCGAGCGCGGCCACCTGCTGGAGGACGGCGGCACGGGTCCGGGGGTCCTCCATCATGAGGTAGGGCGGATCGATGAAGGCGAGGTCCACGGGGTCCGGCGCCTGGGCGAGGGCGGTCGGTCCCAGGGCGTCCACCCGGATCGCGCGGCATCGGTCCCGGCAGCCGAGCTCCCGGATGTTCCAGTCGAGGATCGCGTGGACGTCCCGATCCTGCTCGACCATCACCACGTCCGCCGCACCCCGGCTGACCGCCTCGAGCCCCATGGTCCCGACGCCCGAGAACAGGTCCAGCACGTTGGCGTCCTCGAACCAGCCGCGCAGGAGATTGCACAATGACTCCTTGACCCGTGCGGGCATGGGACGCGACCGTTCGTGGTCGGGCGGGGGCATGAGCTGCCGTCGCCGGAATTCACCTCCGAGGATCCTGAGCATGCGGGAATCCTACGCGCTCGGTGGATGGCGTGCCGCGTGAACGCGTACCATGCCGGGATGCCGGACCGAGACACCCTGCATTCGGAACTCCGCGAGGCGACACGTTTCACGAGGTTGGGGGACGACGTCCCCGCGATGCTGGTGCTGCCGGAGCCCGGGGACCGACCCGCGCCCCTGCTGGTGTGGATGCACGGACGGACCGCGGAGAAGACCCTTGATTCGGGACGGTTCCTCCGGCTCCTGCGCCGGGGGATCGGGAGCTGCTCGCTGGACCTGCCGGGACACGGGGAACGCCTGGACGAACGACTGCAGGAACCGGCGGCGGTGCTCCCGGTGGTCGAGCAGATGGTGCAGGAACTGGACGGCGTGGTCGCCGAACTCGGGGAACTGGAGGGGGTGGACTCGAGTCGGCTCGCCCTCGGGGGGATCAGTGCGGGCGGCATGGCCACCCTGGTCCGCTGCTGCCGCGAGCACCCCTTCGCGGCCCTCAGCGTGGAGGCCACCACCGGGAACCTGGCCTATCGGGCATCGAGCATCCATGCGGACCCCGAACGGGTGGCGCGGCTGGACCCGATCCGCCACCTCGAGGGATGGCGTCCGACCCCCCTGCTTGCACTGCACAACCTGCTGGACGAATGGATCGACGTCGACGGCCAGCGGTTCTTCATCGAGGCGCTGCGGGAGCGATGCCCCGACCCGGGGATCGTCGAGTTCCACGTCTACCAGAAGCCCACGGGCGCCCCGTACGAGCACTCCGGCTTCGGGCAGTTCAGCGCCGACGCCAAGAACCGGCAGGTCGAGTTCCTGGCCGGGCACCTCGGGCCCGACCGATGAACGTCCTCTGCTTCGCCTACGGCGCCAACCTGGACCGGGTCGCGATGAAGGATCGATGCCCGGAGGCGAGCCCCCTCGGGCGGGCGGTGCTGCCCGACCACCGGCTGGCCGCGATGAAGGAAGGCTGGCTCACGATCGAGCCCGCCCCCGGCGAGGAGGTCGAGGGATTGGTGTGGTCCCTGACGGAACGGGATCTCGACGCACTGGACCGCTACGAGGAGGTCGACCAGGGCCTCTATCGGCACGAGCGGCGGTTGGTGGTCGGCGATGTCGCCGGGCCGCGCGAGGTCCTGGTGTACGTGGGTGCCAACCACGGGCCGGG